>NZ_LVCV01000228.1 GCF_001647195.1 Rhodococcus sp. EPR-157
ACCGTCGGGTGGCCATTGTCGTCGATCGAAAAACTAGATCACGTTCTAGTTTGGGATTCGGTGAACACCGATGATGTTGTCGAATACGTTGAACAACAACAAAAGAAACGCCCTAAAGCGGATTCTTTGACTACCGAACCTGTTCTAGTTAATATGACCTGAGTCACACGCAACAAGTAGGGGAGGGTTGATGAACGACCTCCTTCTCGTACCGCTACGTGCGGTAGGCGCGTTCTTCGACATGGCGTGGTACACCCTCCGCGCAGTATTCTCCCGGCCGTTCCAGCGACGCGAGTTCGTCGACCAAGCCTGGTTCATCGCCCGCGTCTCCATGGTGCCGACTGTCCTCGTCGCCATCCCGTTCACGGTCCTGGTCAGCTTCACCATCAACATTCTGCTGCGAGAAATAGGGGCAGCCGACCTCAGCGGGGCGGGCGCCGCCCTCGGCGCGGTCACCCAGGTCGGCCCCATCGTCACCGTCCTGATCGTCGCCGGTGCAGGTGCGACGGCCATCTGCGCCGACCTCGCGGCACGCACCATCCGCGAAGAGATCGACGCGATGCGCGTGCTCGGCATCAATCCGATCCACCGCCTCGTCGTGCCACGGGTACTGGCATCCACCGTCATCGCACTCCTGCTCAACGGCCTGGTGTGCACCATCGGCATCCTGGGTGGTTTCGTGTTCTCGGTGTTCCTGCAGGGTGTGAACCCGGGGTCGTTCGTCAGCGGGATCACCTTGCTCACCGGGTTCGGCGAGCTCATGGTGTCTCAGGTCAAAGCCGGACTGTTCGGAATGATCGCCGGGCTCGTCGCATGCTTCCTCGGGTTGAACGTCAGGGGCGGCGCGAAGACCGTCGGCGACGCCGTGAACCAGACCGTCGTGTTCGCCTTCATGGCGCTGTTCGTCGTCAATGTCGTCGTCACCGCCGTCGGTATCAAGTTGACGGCCGGATGAGGGAGCGCTGAATGGCCCTCGCTGCGACAGGTCGATTCCCGTTGACGCGACGGCGCATCGCCGGCGCGTCGCGTTCGGCGGACCGTGTCGGTGAGCAGGCGATCTTCTATCTCCAGGCATTGGGTTCCGTTCCGCGTGCCGCGGTGCGCTACAAGAAGGAAACGCTGCGACTCGTGGCCGAGATCAGCATGGGGTCGGGAGCGCTCGCCGTCATCGGTGGCACGGTCGTCATCGTCGGCTTCCTGACGCTGTTCGCCGGTGGAACCATTGCGGTTCAGGGATTCTCTTCACTCGGGAACATCGGCGTCGAAGCGCTCACCGGATTCTTTGCGGCATTCATCAACGTGCGGATTGCAGCTCCGGTCATCGCGGGTATCGGACTGGCCGCCACGATCGGTGCGGGTTCGACGGCTCAGCTCGGCGCGATGCGCGTCTCGGAGGAGATCGACGCACTCGAATCGATGGCTATTCCGTCCATTCCGTATCTCGTCAGCACCCGGGTACTGGCAGGGATGGTGGCGATCGTGCCACTGTACTCGCTGGCGGTGATCGCCTCGTTCATCGCGAGTCGCTTTGCGACAGTGGTGATCTACGGCCAATCACCCGGGGTGTACGACCACTACTTCGACACCTTCTTGATACCGACGGACATTCTGTGGTCGTTTGCGCAAGCGATCGTGATGGCTCTTGCCGTGATGTTGATCCACACCTACTACGGCTACACGGCAAGCGGTGGACCGGTCGGAGTCGGTGTTGCAGTAGGTAATGCGGTACGCGCATCGCTTATCGCCGTCGTCACCGTGACCCTGTTGATCTCGCTCGCCATCTATGGCAGCTCCGGCAACTTCAACCTGTCGGGATAGCGATGAAAAAGCTCGCCGCTGCCGGCCTCGTTCTCGGTCTCGTTGCCATCGTCGCGATTGCGTTGACGATGTTCGGTGGCGGGTTCACCGAGACGGTCCCGGTCACCGTCACCTCCGACCGCGCGGGCCTGGTCATGGATCCGCAAGCCAAGGTCAAGCTTCGCGGTGTCGAGGTCGGCCGGGTCGCATCCATCACGCAGGAGGGCAGCGAGGCGCAGATACACCTCGATCTCGACCCTGCCATGTTGCCGATGATCCCGGCGAATGCCGCAGTCGACATCAAGTCCACCACGGTGTTCGGATCCAAGTACGTCAACTTCCTCGTTCCCGCCGACCCGTCGGCGCAGAGCATCGAGGCCGGTGCCATCATCCCGGCAGAGAGTGTGACCGTCGAGTTCAACACTCTGTTCCAGCACCTGTCCGAGGTGCTCCAGAAGCTCGAACCGGAGAAACTGAACGCAACTCTCGGTGCAGTCTCCTCGGCACTGCGCGGGCGCGGCAACGAGTTGGGTGAGCTGCTCGAGGACACCGATGCATATTTGGCAACGATGAACCCGTCTCTTCCTGCGCTGCAACGTGATCTGTCGGCTGCGGCCATCGTGACGAACGTCTACGCGGATTCGACGCCGGATCTGATGCGCGTTCTCGACAACGCGACGACGACCTCGGCCACGATCGTCAGCGAGCAGGCGAACCTGGACCTGCTGCTGATGAATGTCACGGGTCTCGCCGACACCGCGAATCAGGTTCTGACCGAGAACGAACAGCCCCTCGTAACGGCCCTCGGAACGCTCACGGCGACAACGACTCTGCTCGACGAGTATTCCCCCGCCCTGACGTGTTTCCTCGTGGGACTCAACAAGGGTCGGATCGCGTTCGGACCACTCGCGGGTGCGGGAGACAATGCGTCGATCCAGTTGAGTTCGAGTTTCCTGCTGGGCGATCCGGCGTACACGGTCGAGAAGGACCTACCGAAGATCGCTGCGTCCGGCGGGCCCAACTGCTACGGCCTCCCGGACTTCGATCCGAAGCAGGGCCCGGCGCCGTTCGTTGTCGCGGACACCGGGACCCAGCCGTACATCCCGTCCACCCAGCCCTCGGTCAACGTGCCGACCATCTTCCAGTTCCTGTTCGCGGGAGCGTGGCCATGAGAAGCAACACGGTCAAACTGTCCATCTTCGCGCTCGTGATGGTGCTGGTCTTCGGGGCGTTGGCGCTGGTGTTGAGCCAGTACCGATTCGGTAGCACCGACGGCTACCACGCCGTCTTCACCGACGCCTCGGGGCTGAAGTCCGGTGACAAAGTCCGCATCGCGGGTGTGCCCGTCGGATCGGTGTCGGGCGTGAAGGTCGCGGACGGAAACCTCGCCGAGGTCGACTTCGACGTCGATTCGAAGTATCGCCTGCTGTCGAGCACGGCCGCGACGGTCCGATACGAGAACCTCGTCGGCGACCGCTACCTGGAACTACTCGAAGGACCCGGTGGCACCGAGGAGCTCGGCGATGGTGGGACCATCGAAGTCGTGCAGACATCGCCTGCCCTGGACCTGGACATGCTTCTGGGCGGATTCAAGCCCCTGCTGCGGGGGCTCGATCCGCAGCAGGTCAACGACCTGTCGGCGGCACTGCTGCACGTGCTGCAAGGTCAAGGCGGAACGCTGGTATCGCTTCTGGCCAATACCAATTCGTTCACCAACACCCTTGCCGATCGAGATCAACTGATCGGTGACGTCATCACCAACCTCGAGACCACTCTCGAGACCATCGACAGTCAGGGAGAACAGTTCGAGACCACCATCGACTCGTTGCAGCAGCTCATCAGTGGGCTTGCTCAGGACCGTGATCCCATCGGCGCCGCAATACCCAAGATCGACTCCGCCGCAGCAGATCTCGCCGGTCTTCTGCAAGCATCGCGACCCGACATCCAGTCGATGATCGCCGAGGCAGGACGCACTGCGACACAACTGGATCTGGGCAAGGACACCATAGATCAGGTGCTGACGCGACTGCCGAGCGACTACAAGAAGCTCATTCGCGTCGGATCGTACGGAAGCTTCTTCCAGTTCTACCTGTGCTCCAACACGTTCAAACTGTCCGGACCCGACGGTCGGACGCTTCTCGTTCCTACGGCGAAACAGGACACGGGGAGGTGTGCAAACATAAATGGACAGAACTAGAAACTTCGCACACGTCGGCATCATCGGGATCGTGCTCGCGGTCTGCATCGTGCTCGCGACGCTGCAGTACGACAGGCTTCCGTTCCTCTCCAGCGGTACGAACTACTCGGCACTGTTCGAGGACGCAGGCGGACTGATGGTCGGCGACGCTGTGACGGTCGCAGGCATCGCCGTCGGCAAGGTCGACGACATCTCCCTCTCCGAGCAGGAGGTCCGCGTCGAGTTCACGGTGCAGGAAGACATCGAACTCGGCGACGCGACGAGCGTGGACATCAAGACCAACACGATCCTCGGTCGCAAGTCGCTGAAGGTCACCCCCGCCGGCGCCGGCGCGATCGGTATCGACGACGTGATCCCGTCGAGCAGAACCAATTCGCCGTACTCGTTGACCGAAGCGCTCGGCGATCTCGGAACCACCGTGTCCGAACTCGACACCGAGCAGCTCGGCGATGCGATGAACGTCGTGTCGGACACCTTCGCCGATACTCCGCCCGACCTGAAAGCTGCACTCGACGGCGTTTCCCGTCTGTCGGAGAGCATCAACTCTCGCGACGAAAGCCTGCAGGACCTACTCGAACGGGCCGAGAGCGTCACCGGGATACTCGCCGATCGCCGCGGTCAGATCAACCAACTGATACTCGACGGCAACGAACTCTTCGGTGAGCTCGATCGTCGCCGCACCGCGATCAGCCAGTTGATCACCAACATCTCGGCGGTGTCGCGACAGCTGACGGCGTTGGTCCAGGAGAATCAGACACAGCTCGGACCGACGCTCGAGAAGCTGAACTCCGTGGTGGCGGTGCTGCAGAAGAACAACGACAACATCGCCGGTGCACTCGACGGTCTCGGTCCGTACATCAGCGCGTTGGGTGAATCCGTCGCAAGCGGTCCGTTCTTCAACGCCTACATTCAGAACATTCTGCCCAGTTCTTGGTGGAAGACCGTCGTCGACAGTGTTGTCGCGCCGGAGCAACTGCCCAGCACGCTCATCGATCTGCTCCCGAAGAATGCACCACCGATCCTGAAGCCGCCGGGGGAGTGAGATGAAGAAGATCGTGATCGCCGCAGTGGCCGCCGTGCTGGTCGTTGCCATCGCCACCGCAGGCTACTTCGTCTACATGGGCGCGACGCGTACAACCGTTGTCGCACAGTTCTCCTCGACGACGGGCCTGTACGCGGGCGACGACGTTCGAGTGCTCGGCGTGAACGTCGGAAAGGTGCGGTCGATCGACCCACAGGGCGACGACGCGACGGTGACCATGGACATCGACTCCGACGTGAGCATCCCGGCCGATGCACAGGCGGTGATCATCGCGCAGAGTCTCGTCTCGGCTCGATTCGTCCAGATCACTCCCGTCTATGCCGGCGGACCCGAGCTCGCCGACGGTGCTGTCATTCCGTTGGAGCGCACCGCAGTTCCGGTCGAGTGGGACCAGATCAAGACCGAATTGACGAAGCTGTCGACCGCCCTCGGCCCTGACGGTGTCGACGAACAGGGACCTGCGGGACGATTCATCGACACGGCCGCCGAGAACCTAGACGGCAACGGTGAGTCGCTCAGGTCCACGCTGACGGAACTGTCCGACACCATGCGGGTGCTCTCCGACGGACGCACCGACTTGTTCGCGACGATTCGCAACCTGCAGACGTTCGTCACCGCGCTCTCGAACAGCAACGAACAGATCGTCCAGTTCGGTGGCAGGCTCGCGTCGGTATCGCAGATGCTCGGCGAGAGTTCCGACGAGTTCGGTGTGGCGATGACCGATCTCGACATCGCCATCGGGGAGGTGCAACGCTTCGTCGCCGACAACCAGGCCGGCCTGGTCGAAGGAGTCGCGCGGCTCGCCGACGCCACCCAGGTGCTCACCACCAAGCGTCCCGAGATCGAGCGGGTACTGCACGCTGGGCCCAATGCGTTGGCCAACTTCAACAACATCTACCAACCGGCACAGGGGACGTTGACGGGCGCGATTGCGGCGAACAACTTCGGCAATCCGATCAACTTCGTGTGTGGTGCCGTGGCAGGAATCGAGAACACCACCTCGGAGCGGAGCGCGGATCTGTGCAAGCAGTATCTCGGACCGGTTCTGAGCTCCTTGGTGTTCAACTATCCAGCGTTTCTAGCGAACCCGATCATGGGTGCCGACGCCAATCCCGATCAGATCGTCTACACCGAGCCGGGATTGGAACCGGCGGCCCCCGCGCCTGCCCCGGCCCCCGCGCCGGCCATGCCGACTGTTCAGGTGCCGAGCCTCGGCGACCTGTTGGGAGGCGGACGATGAAGCGCACAATAGTCGCTGCACTGTTGGTGTTTACGTTGGCCGGCTGCCAGTGGGACGGACTGAACTCGCTTCCACTGCCGGGAACGGAAGGACGAGGAGAGAACGCGTATCAGGTGCAGATCCAGATGCCGAATGTCACTACGCTGTCGCAGAATTCGCCGGTCATGCTCGACGATGTCACCATCGGAAGCGTCGCGGGCATCGAGGTCCAGGACTGGCACGCGCTGGTGACGGTCGCGCTGAACGAAGGAGTCGAGCTGCCGGAGAACGTGTCGGCCAAGATCGGTCAGACGTCGCTGCTCGGTTCCCAACACCTGGCGTTGGTGCCACCCGAGAATCCGGAAGGCCGTCTGGAAGCGGGCGATACGATTCCGCTCGACCGCGCCGGCGCGTATCCCACGACCGAGCAGACACTGTCCTCACTGTCGGTGGTGCTCAACGGCGGCGGTCTCGCGCAGATCCAGGACATCACGACGGAACTGAACAATGCGATCGGCGGACGCGAGGATTCGGTCCGTGACCTGCTGCCGCGACTCGACGAACTCGTATCCAGCCTCGATGCGCAACGCGGGGACATCATCGACGCCATGAGCGGCATCGATCGACTGGCAGTGAACGTCCAGAATCAGAACGCGACTCTCACCAGGGCCCTGAACGAGATCCCGCCGGCGCTCGACGTGCTGATCGCAGAGCGCGAGAACATCACCACTGCGTTCTCGTCCCTCGGGAATCTGAGTGAGGTGGTGAGTCGGCTGATCGAGACGTCGGGGCAGGACTTGCAGACCAACATCGCAAGCCTGACACCGGTGCTGAAGGCCCTGGCCGACTCCGGTAACGCACTCACCGACGTGTTGTCGGTGCTGTTGACATACCCATTCCCGCAGGAGGGCATCGACAACGTCATGCGCGGGGACTATGCAAATCTGGCCATGACGATCGACATGTCGCTTCCACGACTCGACGCGAACTTCCTGACGGGAACACCGTTGGCGGGCAGGATGGGTGGACTGGAGGGCGCACTCGGGACGCAGGCTGCGCCGACTGCATCGTCGGCAGTCGATCCGCTGCTCGCACCGGTGGCTCCGCCGACGCTGCAGATCCCGGGGCTACCGCCGATCGAACTGCCGGTCCTTCCCGGTCTCGGGGTGCCGACGCCATGATGCTCACCAAGTTCGTTCGCGCACAATTGATCATCTTCTCGATCCTCACCGTCCTCGGGCTTGTGGTCATGGCGACGCAGTACGTCGGAGCTCCGGCTCTGGTCGGCATCGGGCGTTACGGCGTCACCGTGCAGCTGCCCACCACGGGTGGTCTGTACCCACACGCGAACGTCACGTACCGCGGCACCACGGTGGGCGAGGTGAGTTCGGTGCGCCTGACGCCCGACGGCGTCGACGCCGAAATGTCGATCGAGAGTTCCTATCGCATCCCCACCGACGTGGATGCGCAGGTCAAGAGCGTATCTGCGATCGGTGAGCAATACGTCGATCTGATCCCGCGCACGAGTTCGGGACCCGCGCTGGTGAACGGGGACGTGATACCCGAAGACCGGACGACGGTGCCGCAGGACGTCGGTCCCATGTTGGATCAGGCCGACGTGCTGCTGAGGAGTATCTCCGATACCAGGCTCGAGACAGTCGTCGACGAAGCGTTCAAGGCGTTCAACGGGACCGGTCCGGAACTGCAACAGCTCATCGATTCGGCGCGGTTGTTCGTCCAGGAAGCACAGGCCAACTCGGAACAGACCAAGATCCTGCTGGATCAAGCCGGCCCGTTGCTCGACGGACAAGTCGTCAGTAGTGACGCGATACGCTCGTGGACAAGCAATCTCGCGACCTTCACCGACCAGCTGCGCGCCAGCGATCCGAATCTGCGAGCGATCATCGAGAAGGGCCCCGGAGCGGCAGCCGAGGCGAACCAACTGTTCCAGAATTTGCGTCCGACGCTCCCGATCCTGGTCGCCAACCTCGTCAGCATCGGGGAGGTAGGAGTTATCTACAACGCAGGCATCGAGCAGATTCTGGTGCTGTACCCGCCGGTCACGGCTGCACTTGTCACCGCAGCGGGAAGTGGACCGGCCGACGAGGGGGCCATCGTCGACTTCCAACTCGAGGTCAACGATCCTCCCGCGTGCACGACGGGCTTCCTGCTACCCGAGCAACGCCGCGACCCCAACGAGATGTCGATACCCGACACCCCCGCCGACCTGTTCTGCAAAGTCGACCAGAACGACAGCACTGCCGTCCGTGGGTCTCGTAACTTGCCGTGTATGGAAGTGCCTGGACGGCGAGCCCCGACGCCGGAGATCTGCCGCAGCGCAGAGGGATACGTGCCGCTCGGCAACAACCCGCCGTGGGGACCCATCGAACAGGATCAACCGTCGTACACCGAAATCCCCAGCGGCGAAAGCAGTGTCGCGCCTGCTTCGGCGGCCAGGCCGTACAACCCGCAGACCGGAACCTACGTCGCACCCGACGGCACGGCGTACCATCAGCCGACGCTCGGAGGCGTCGACGGTATTGCCGGCCTGATGACGGGGCAGCAGGATGTCGGGTGAGTAGGGGTGCAGTCCTAGAGGTTTCGGGCAGCGAACGCGACTGCAAGTTCGAGAACGGTGCGGCCCTCCGGCACAGCTCCGGCGAGCACCGGGAAAGCGTGCACCTGCCCCTTCCAGACGT
>NZ_LVCV01000229.1 GCF_001647195.1 Rhodococcus sp. EPR-157
GGAAGACCGGGGGGAACGCCGACGGATCGGCGTCGATGGGCGATGCCGAGCCGGGAATGGCGTCCGGGCCGTTCAGCCACCGATCCTCCAGCGCAAGAACCTGTTTCATCGGCAGGTAGGCGTCCTTGTTCATGAACTTCCGCGGGTGGTTCTTCAAGTCGAGGTTCAGCAACGGCGAGAATCCGATGACCGCGGCGGGTGGAGTGATGCCCTCCAGCACGGCGATCTCGGCGACTTTCATCGCCAGGTATCCACCCGCGGAGTCTCCGGCGACGACGATTTTCTTGGGATCGGCGACGAGGTCGAGTGCCGCCCGGTACGACGCCATGGCGTCGGCGATGGAAGTTCCGATGCCGCCGTGGGGGATCTGCCGGTATTCGACGGAGTAGACGGGCACGCCCGAGCGCGCAGCGATGGTCGCGCAAGCAACGCGGTGGGTAGCGAGGCCGCAGAACACGAAGCCTCCGCCGTGGAAGTACAGGACCGTCGCACCGTCCAGCGAGCCGGTCGCGGTGCGAGGATGCGTCGTCTTCTCACACGGAACGCCGCCGAGCGCGACTTGTTCGATGGTGACGCGCTTCGGTCTGGGCATCTTGTCCACGGCACGGTCGAGATGTGCGATCGCTTTGATGCCGCCGTCGGTGAGGGGCCACATGCGCAGAGTCGGCTTGAACATCAGCCTCATGGCGTAGGACAGCACTCGTGCCTGGCGGCTGACGTCGTGATGCCACGTGAGCGTGTGGGGCATGCGGCGAACATCCTCTCGCGGGTGAGACCGGGCATTGTGAGGCTAGCAGTCGAAGGAACGGGTTCCAGTTGGGGTGTGTCCGGCAACGATTGGCATGCACTATCGTCATTGAGGTACCCGAAAAACCGGTTCTAGTTAGCATGTCGATGACTGCTGGTACGAGGAAGGGTTTCATGGACGAGGACGAGGGTACGACGCCGAGGCGTCCACGCCGTCGAGCTGTGCGAGCGGCGGGGCCGGTGGCCGGCGCGGGCGCACCGGCAGAGCGCACGACCCCGATCGAGCCGTCGCCGTCGCCGTCGCCTTCGGGAGAGCGTGAGTCCCAGCCTTCGGGGGAGCCTGAGTCCCAGTCTTCGGGGGAGCCTGAGTCCCAGCCCTCGTTGGAGCCTGAGTCCCAGTCTTCGGGGGAGCCTGAGTCCCAGCCCGAGTCCGAGTCTCAGGAACCTCAGCCGACCGAGGATGTTCCTGCCCGGCGCCGTGGAGTCTTGCTGACGGCGGCGTTCGTGGTCGTCGTACTGTCTTTGGTAGCCGCAGGCTCGTATCTCTTTGTCGGCCTGCGTGCTTCGAATGCGGATGATGCCCGCGCGGAGAGGTTCGTGCAGACTGCACGGCAGACAGTCCTCAATCTGACGACCATTCACCCGGATTCGGCTCAGGCCGACGTCGACCGCTTGCTCGAAGGTGCGAGCGGCGACTTCAAGGCGGAATTCGAAGGACGCGAGGGGCCGTTCGTGGAGGTCGTCCAGCAAGCCAAGGTCGATTCCAACGGTGAGATCATCGAAGCTGGAATCGAAAGCAGCGCAGACGATTACGCCGAAGTTCTGGTCGCTGCGCGGGCGATGGTGCAGAACTCGGACGCAGAAGAACCCCAACCACGGGACTTCAGGCTTCGCGTCAGAGTCGTCGACGAGGGTGGCGTCATGACGGCGTCGAGAGTGGAGTTCGTACCGTGAAAAAACTGCTGGCCGTGTTGGTGGTCGTCGCTCTGGCCGCGGGTGTCGGTGCCCTGTATTACCAGTATCGCCAGACTCAGCAGGTCGAGCAGGCACGTTCGGAGGCAGTCGACGCTGCCAGTGCCCAGGCGCTGGCGATGTTGGCCTACGACTACACCGGCGTCGATCAGCAATTGGGCTCCGCTGCAGAAGGATTGACGGGCGACTTCAAAGACGAGTACCTAGGGCTCATCACCGATGTGATTGCACCGGCCGCGAAGGAGAAGTCGCTGACGGTGCAGGTCACGGTGCAGGGAACGGCCGTCGTGTCCGCAGAACCTGACGCCGCGTCGGTATTGCTGTTTCTCAATCAGATCACCACGAGTTCCGATGCCCCGGACGCCGCGAGCAGCGGCAGCCGGGTGCGAATGAGCCTCGAAAAGGTCGACGGGCGCTGGCTGACGAGCAACCTGGAGCCCATCTAGTGGTGCGGTAGAGCGTCCCCCAGTGCACTCAACCGTGCCACTGGGGCGGAGCCCCCTATCTCCACTAGGACGGAGCCCCCTATCTCCGCTAGGCCCCAACCACCGAGCCCTACCTCGACGTCGCCTGACCGTCCTGCGGCGGATCGGACAGTGCATTGAGGAACGCCCGAGCCCAGCGGTCGACATCGTGGGCGAGAACCTGACGACGCATGGCGCGCATGTGCCGCCGACCTTCCTCTGCCGGTTGATCCAGCGCAGAGATGATCGCGTCCTTGACGCTGTCCAGGTCGTGCGGGTTGCAGAGGTACGCCTGACGCAGCTCGGCTGCAGCGCCGGTGAATTCGCTGAGTACGAGCGCACCGCCGAGATCGCTGCGGGATGCGACGTACTCCTTGGCGACCAGGTTCATGCCGTCGCGCAGCGGGGTCACGAGCATGACGTCCGCTGCCACGAAATAGGCGATGAGGTCGTCGCGGGGTATCGGGCGGTGCAGGTAGTGAACCACCGGATGGCCGACCTGCCCGTACTCGCCGTTGATGCGTCCGACCTGCTGTTCGATCTCACCGCGCATCGCCTTGTAGCTCTCGACTCGTTCACGGCTGGGAGTGGCGAGCTGAACGATGATGTTCTGAGCCGGGTCCACGCGGTCCTCTTCGAGGAGTTCGCGGAATGCATTGAGCCGGACGTCGATGCCCTTGGTGTAGTCGAGGCGGTCGACTCCGAGCATGATGCGCTTGGGGTTGCCGAGTTCCTTTCGGATCTCCTTGGCCCGGTCACGGACGGCCTTGGACCTGGACTTCACGTCCAGATCGCCCGAGTCGATGGAGATCGGGAAGGCCCCGACACGGACTGTTCGGAACCCGACCTGTACCGAACCCAACCTCGAACGAATTCCGACGCTTCCGCGTGAGGTGACCTGCCCGGCCAGGCGCCGCGCCAAGTACAGGAAGTTCTGCGCCCCGCCGGGGAGATGGAAGCCGATGAGGTCGGCGCCGAGGAGACCCTCGACGATCTCGGTACGCCACGGCATCTGCATGAACAGCTCGACGGGCGGGAACGGGATGTGCAGAAAGAAACCGATGGTGAGATCCGGACGCAGCATCCGCAGCATCTTCGGGACGAGCTGGAGCTGGTAGTCCTGGATCCACACCGTCGCGCCCTCGGCTGCCGCCGCCGAGGTGGTCTCGGCGAAGCGCCGGTTGACTTCGACGTACGCGTTCCACCACGCCCGGTCGTACACCGGTTTTACGATGACGTCGTGGTACAGCGGCCACAGTGTCGCGTTGGAGAAGCCCTCGTAGTAATCCGCAACTTCTTGCTCGCTCAGCGTGACCGGGCACAGCTCGAGCTCGTCCTCGACGAACGGCTCGACCTCGACGTCGGGGACTCCCGGCCAGCCGACCCATGCGCCCTTGTTGGCACGAAGGATCGGCTCCAGTGCAGTGACTAGACCGCCTGGGCTGCGCTTCCATCGGGTGCTGCCGTCGGCCAGTGTCTCCAGGTCGACGGGTAGCCGGTTGGCTACTACGACAAAATCCGAGCCCTTCGAGGCGTCAGCCACTACTGTCCTTTTCGTTCATCGATCTCGAGAATGAAGCGAGTCAGTCGACTTTCGCTGTGGGTTCGATACCCAACATCGCCAGAAGCATGCGGCACTCGTCCGCATCCGCTGCGTAGGCCGCGACAACGCGCTGCGCTTGGCTGGCGGTTTCGTCGGCGAGAGGAACCAGATCCTCGTCGGCAATGTCGGTGTCGGTGGTGGTCTTGGCGGGCATGATCTTCTCCGTCTTCCTTCGTCGGTGTCGACTGCGGGAGCATGTCGAGCGTCGATGTGCTTTCTCGCGCCCCGACTCTATGAGAGTTCGCTGCCCTCACGCCACTTTCTGTTGTCGGCGGCCAACCGGACGGGCAGATGGTTTAGGGTCGGCTAATGTCCTTTTCTCCACCGGCGACGTGATGCCGACGTCCTCGAACGCCACTTCACCGTTGACCGGCAGCTCGATTCTTCGTCGGACCGTCATGCGCCAACGAGCACGAATGATCATTTCTTCGCTGTTCTTCTGCGTCCACCAGTTCTGCGAGACGATGGTTCCCGTCGCGATCGGACTCATCGTGGGCCGCGCGATCGACACCGGTGACAGCAGGGCGATGATCATCTCGTTGTTCGCCCTGTCTGGGCTGTTCGTGGTGTTGTCGTATGCCTACCGCTTCGGTGCCCGCATCATCATCGTGGCGATCGAGCGTGAGGCGCACATGATGCGCGTCGAGGTCGCGAGCCGGGTCCTGCACCCTCGGGGCGTCCGTACCGATCTGGTGTCCGGCGAGCTCCTGACGGTGTCGACGTCCGATGCAGAGAAGACCTCCTGGATTCTCGACGTCATCGCGCGGACCGTCGCCGCGATCACCGCGACCGTCGTCTGCGCGGTCGCATTGCTGATCATCGACATTCCCCTCGGCCTCGCAGTGCTCGTCGGAACGCCGGTCATCATGTATCTGCTGCAACGCGCGGCGCCGCTCCTGACGCGCACTGCGACGACGCAGCAGGCCGAGGTCGCGCGGGTATCCGGGATGGCAACCGACCTGGTCAGCGGTGTGCGGCCACTGCGCGGAATCGGCGCCGAGGGTGCGGCATCGGCGCGGTTCGACGAGTCCAGCCGAAAAGCGTTGACCGCCACAATGAAGATGGCCAAAGCCAACAGCATCTACCTTGGATTCTCGACGACGGTCAGTGCGCTGCTCTCGGTCGGGATCGCGGGCACTGCAGGCCTCTTCGCTCTGCAGGGGCGCATTTCGGTGGGCGAGCTGATCACGGTCGTCGGACTCTCGCAGTTCGTGATCGAGCCGTTGACGACGATGTCGCGATTGCCTGGGATCGCCGCGATGGTACGAGGATCGGCGGACCGGCTCGCGTTGGTACTCGGCGCCGATCATGTTCTCGCCGAGGGCGGTTCCCAGGTGCCGACGGCGACCGACGTCGCCGTGAAGGGTGTCACCTACCGCTCACTCGACGGGCTGGACATGGCGGCCGCGCCGGGGGAGCTGCTGGGCGTCGTCACGCTGCGTGCACAGGACGGCGAGGCGCTGGCGGCCGTACTGTCCGGACAAATCGGTGCCGACGACTATCTCGGCTCTGTCACGATCGGTGGCGTCGGACTCGGCGAACTCGGACTCACCGAGGCGCGCCGAACCGTTCTCGTCGAACCACACAACACCGACCTGTTCGCAGGCACGGTGCGCAGCAACGTCATCGCCGGACGTGATCGCGCCGATCACGAACTGGGCAGGATTCTGGAAGCGTCAGCGGCCACGGATGTCGTCGCGATGCACGAGAGCGGGCTCGATCATGCCGTCACCGACCGGGGGGCGTCGCTGTCCGGTGGCCAGCGTCAACGCGTCGCGCTGGCCCGAGCGTTGTCGGTGTCCGCGCCGGTGCTCGTGCTGCACGACCCGACGACGGCCGTCGACGCCGTCACCGAACACGCCATCGCCGCTGGGATCGAGCAGTTGCGTCATACGGGTGATCTCGCGCAGACGACGGTGCTGATCACGACGAGTCCCGCGTTGCTCGCGGTGACTCACCGGGTGCTCGTCGTCGACGGCGGAAGGGTCGTCGCCGAGGGCACACACCACGATCTCGCTGCGAACGACGAACGCTACCGAGAGACGGTCCTGCGATGAGCACCACCGAATTGCTTCGCATCGCGACAGGCGCACGGTCCTGGGCGTTTCTGTCGGGCGAGTTGAAGGGGCGACGGGTCCTCGGCCTCGTCACGCTGGTGATTTCGGCTGTCGCCGCCGCGATGTCGCTCGTGCCGGTCTACGTGTTCGGGGTACTCGTCGACCGTGTCACCGAGGGGGCGCCGACGTCGACGATTGTCTCCGTCGTCGCCATCATCACCGTCGCCGCTCTCGTCGGTGGGGTGTTCACCGCGCTGAGTTCGTATCTGATCAGCAAGCTCGGCGAGGGCATCCTCGCGTCACTGCGTGAACGAGTACTCGGCCGTGCGCTGCACCTCCCTGTCGACACCCTCGAACGAGTAGGCAAGGGCGACTTGCTGTCTCGTGTCGGTGACGACGTCGCAGTCATGGCGAAATCGATCGGCGAGGTCATCCCGAATATCGTCTCGTCGGTGCTGCTGGTGACGCTGAGTGTCGTGACCATGTTGAGCCTCGACTGGCGGCTCGGCCTCGCCGGTATGGTCGCGATCCCGATGTACGTGCTCGCGTTGCGCTGGTATCTGCCCAGGTCCGCGCCGATGTACGCCGCAGAACGTGTCGCGATGGGTGAACGATCGCAGGCGCTCATCAGCAGCATGCAAGGCGCCCGAACCGTCCGGGCGTACGGACTGGAGGAAGCCCACCTGGCCGAGATCGACGCGGCGTCCGGCAAGGCTCGGGACATCGGCATCACGGTCTTTCGGTTGTTCACGCGCTTCGGTTCTCGCAGCAATCGCGCCGAATGTGTCGGCCTGTCGGTGATTCTCGCCGCGGGGTTCGTGTTGGTGCAGGACGGGGATGTCACGGTCGGTCAGGTCACTGCCGCGGCACTGCTGTTCCACCGGCTGTTCAATCCCATCGGAATGCTGATGTTCTCGTTCGACGACATCCAGTCCGCCGGTGCGTCTCTCGCGCGGCTCGTCGGTGTCATCGATATGCCCGACGAGCGTTCCCGCGGTACCGGAGCGACGCCGACGGACGGGACGCTCGAGGTCACCGGTCTTCGGCACTCGTACGACACCGGGCACGAGGTGCTGCATGGAATCGATCTGACGGTGCACGCGGGGGAGACCGTTGCGCTCGTAGGGTCCACTGGCGCAGGCAAATCCACCATTGCGGCGATTGCGGCGGGCTCTATCGATCCGTCCTCAGGGCTGGTCCGTATCGGCGGGGCGAGCCTCGATGAGCTCGGTGCCGACGGTCTGCGTCGTCACATCGCGATCGTCAGCCAGGAAGTGCACGTGTTCGCCGGCAGCCTGATCGACGATCTGCTGCTGGCGGCGCCGAACGCAAGTCGCGACGATGTCCGGGCGGCATTGGACACCGTCGGTGCGCAAGGGTGGGTCGACGCGCTCGCCGATGGCCTCGACACGCAGGTCGGGGAAGGCGGACATGAGCTGACCTCGGCGCAGTCGCAGCAGCTTGCGCTCGCGCGGCTGGTGTTGGCGGACCCGGCCGTTGCCGTCCTCGACGAGGCGACTGCAGAGGCGGGTAGCTCGGGTGCACGGGACCTCGAGGCTGCGGCTGCAGCGGCGACGCGCGGTCGGAGCACGCTGGTCGTCGCGCATCGGTTGACTCAGGCCGCGGCCGCCGATCGGGTGGTCGTCCTCGAGCACGGCCGGATCCTCGAACAGGGCCGGCACGACGAACTCGTCGCCGCCGGTGGACGGTATGCGGAACTCTGGTCGGCGTGGGAGGGCCGCTGACCCGAGGTAGGGACCTCGAGGAACACAGCCGGTTTCACCGATTCTCGGGCCATTCCCACCCCTCCCGCCGAGATCGAAGTTGTGCATCGTTGTCGCTGGTTGGCGTTGCGGTAGCTTCGATCTCGGTATGGGGGGGTGCCCGCGCGGTCAGGCGGTGCGTTGTCGTCGGCGGTGGTAGCTGGGGATGGGTTGTCGGTGTGGGTCGACGGCGGCAGGCGGGATGGCGTGTGGGTGTCCGTCGTCGCCGAGGACGAGTTGCCAGCCTTCGTGGTGGATGGAGCGGTGGCAGCGCCCGCATACCAGCGCCGAGTTGGTCAGATCGGTCGGTCCGCCGTCAGTCCAGTACTCGATGTGGTGGA
>NZ_LVCV01000230.1 GCF_001647195.1 Rhodococcus sp. EPR-157
GAGCGGACTGCCTTCCCCGGCGCTGGCGTGATTGCAGGGGCGTGTGAGGAGGTCGGCGAGTCTGACGATGAGTTTGACCCGCGCGGGGGCAGTGAAGCTCGTACCTTTGCCGCCGGCGAGGTGGCGGTCGAGGATCTCGGCGAGACCATCAGCGTTACGCCGGGCGGGGGACCGCGGGTCGAGGGCGCCGCCGGGTCCGGGTTTCGGTGCGGTCAGTGGGGAGAGGGCGGTGCGGAGTTTCTCGGCGGTGAGGGTGTCGAGGTTGCCTTCGACTCGGCTCCGCCCGTCGGGAAGAGAGAAGATCTTCAACACGTTCAACGCGGGATTCTCCGCTGCTGATGGTGGGCGGGGACCATCGGGAAGATCAGGCAGATCAGGCGCGGGGTCAGCAGTGTCGGTGTCTTCGGGTTCGGGGTCAGGTGAAGGTGTGCCGGTGCGGCGGGCTTTGTCTTCCGCGTCGCGTCGGGCGGCTTCTTCACGTTGCCGGGCGGCTTCGTGGGCTTCGGCGGCCCTGCGGGTGGCGTCGTGGCGGGCTTGAGCGTCGGCTGCGGCGTGGTGGGCGAGTTCGCGGCCGCGTTTGGTGACGGTGGAGGCGAGGGCGCGGGTGGCGACATCGAGCAGCGTCGCGACGTGCGCGTCGAGGGCGTCGTTGTCGAGGGTGGGGTCTGCGGTGTGGATGAGGGTGTGGCCGTCGGCGATGGCGGTGGCGTGGGCGTGGTGGATGTCGGCGTCGGTCAACGCTTCGGTGGGGTGTTGTGTGAGCCAGTAGCCGAGGCGGATGTGGTGTGCGGACTGGGCTTCGGGTGTTCTGGTGGATTTTGCGTGCCAGTAGGCGACGGAGGAGTAGCCGAGTTTGAGGGCGAGGCCGCGGCGGTCGGATTCGGCGAGTATCGCTAGTTTCGCTGCGGTGAGGGAGGTTTCGGTGGTGTGGATATGCGCGAGCGCGGACACGAGCTCCTGATCGGAGAGCGTGTGTGCGCTCTGAAAGTCCCCCAACTTCTGCATGCCAGGGAAGCTACAACCGAGCACCGACAAAAACTCCGTCGCCGATCGAGTGGTCGTACTCGAGCACAGTAGGTGCCTTGGGATTCTCACGCACCCGGCAGGGAGCTGTGCACCCGTACCCCGGTTTCGCCGGCCGAGACCTCGGGCCGCAGGACGAACCGCTCGTCGTAGTCTCCACCGTTCTGCTGGCGGAAGGGAACCGGCGCATCGGTGAACAGCGAGTCGAGACGCCTGTGCAGGAGAGATTCCGCTTCCGCATACCCCTCGGCGGTGATTCGGTCGGCGCTTGGAACCAGGACCGGCGGTAGCACGGACATGCCTGTGTACCAGAACAATCCGTGTTGGATCGGGAACAGTAGCTCGTCCAGCGAACCGTTGATCCCGCGCCCGGACACCGTGTGTTCACTGCCGCCCATGCTCGTGACGATCAACGCACGCCTGCCTGCCATCAGGCCGTCGCCGTAGCGTCGGGTGCCGCCGCTGGCGTGAATTCCGCTGTCGTGTCGGATTCCGTATCCGAAGCCCTCGACGAACACTCTGTCGACCCATCCCTTCAGAATTGCGGGCATCGAGAACCACCACAGTGGAAACTGCAGTACGACGGCATCAGCGTGCCGCAGCTTCTCGTGTTCATCCGCGATGTCCGCGGCGAGGGTTCCGTTGCGGAGAGCGTCCGACGATGCGGTGGCCACGTGAAGGCGGCGGGTTCGATCGTGGCCGTAGTCGGCCGCATCGACAACGGGATTCCAGCCCATCCGGTACAGGTCGGACTGCTCGACGGTATGCCCGCACGACGTCAGGTGCGTCGCTGCCGCGTCACGCAGCGAGCCGTTGAGCGAGCGAGGTTCAGGATGCGCGAAAACCCACAGAATGTTCATGGCTCGAAGCCTGCCGGGATTCGGTTCGCAGAGACAGTGGCCGACAAGACAACATGTGAAAGAATTCGGCCATGTGCGCGCACAAGGTAGCGGTGTTCGTTCGCGACGGCCTACTTGCGATGGAGTTCGGTTCGGTCCACCGACTGTTCGGGCAAGCCAGGTCGGAGAAAGACGAGCCGCTCTACAACGTCGTGACCTGCACTCTGACGCCCGGGACTGTGCGCACCGACTCCGACGTGGACATCCACGTCACCAAGGGCATCGAGGAATTGGCTGACGCCGACACCGTCATCGTGCCGGCGTCGGACGTCGACTACGGGTCGTCTCGGCTCGACGTGGGCGGCATCTTCGACGCGGTTCCGGCAGGGGCCCGTATCGCCTCGATCTGTACCGGATCGTTCGTCCTCGCTTCAGCGGGTCTGCTCGACGGTAAACGGGCCACCACGCACTGGAAGTCCGCAGAGCAGTTCCGCGCGCTGTACCCGCAGGTGCGCCTCGAGCCGAATGTTCTGTACACCCACGACGGAAACATCCTGACGGCCGCAGGCGAGGCGTCGGGAATCGATCTGTGTCTCTACATGATTCGCTGTGATTTCGGTGCCGCCGTCGCGAACGAGGTGGCGCGGGGAACCGTCGTGCCGCCGCATCGCAGTGGCGGTCAGGCTCAGTACATGAACACTCCGGTGCCGCGGACCACCACGACGTCGACAGCGGATGCGCAAGCGTGGGCGGTCGCGAATCTGGACAAGCCTTTGAGTCTCGAACTTCTGGCGTCGACGCAATCGATGAGCGTGCGCACGTTCACGAGGAGATTCGCCGCAGAAGTCGGTATGTCTCCGGCGAAATGGATTGTGCAGCAACGGTTGCATCGGGCGCGAGAGTTGCTCGAGAAGACAGACCACACGATCGACCGCGTAGCCGCCGAAGCGGGGTTCGGTACCGCCACCTCGATGCGTCAGCAGCTCATGGCAGAGATCGGGGTCTCACCGAGCGCGTATCGCGCAACGTTCCGCGGTATTCGCTAGGTTGTCGGTGCCATCGTGCACCATGTCGTCCAGTCGACCGAGAGAGTCGGCCTGAGCGGCTTGGGGGCGGGATGTACAAAACGAAGAGTGGAACCAAACTGGCGATTCCGAATGGTGTGTTCACAGCGCTGTTGGCGGGAACCCTGTTGAACGGGCTCGTGCTCGTGGCGGCATGTGCGTCGATTTGTGCAATGTGGGTGTTGGTCGCCGGCTACGAACTTGCATGGATTGCTTCGATCCGGGACTGGGCCTGGCTGACCGCGGGCATGTCGCTCGTTGCGGTGTTTCTGTACTACTGGGCCGTCTACTTCGCTTCCACGTCGGTTGCGGTGAACAGTAAAGTAGCGCTGTCGATGTGGGTGCGTACCCTCGTCCGGTCGCGGTGGGGATCAACCACGCTGGCGTGGTGGTGCTCGTTGGTGGTCCTGTTCACTTCCGTGAAGTATGTCGATTCACATCTGTGGGGCGGAGCCCTGTACGTGTCAGTGTGCACAGCGTTGGCGGCAGTGGCCGCGGTCGCGTTGGCGGCGTCGACGCGCGAACTCGTCCGTGCGTACCGTCGGTCTGGTTGGAGTCCCTTGATCATCGATGGGGTCGATCTCGATTACACCGAGCACGAGGCCTTTTCGATCGACAGCGCGTGGAGGGCAGCAGGTTCGGACTGGGTCGCTCCCAACGCGATTCTCGATGTCCGGACGGCAGTCCGCTATGCGAAGTTGGCCCAATCGCGTTCGGCAGTGTTGCTGTACGTAGGCAAAGGCCTGGCGTGGCTGTGCGGATTTCTGGCTATCACCGCGCTGGTCTGGTCCTTGAACGAGAACGTGCACCCCAGTGCCGCTGCCGTTCCGGCTATTCCAGCCTCCCTGGTGCTCCTTGGGTACGTATTGGAGAGACGTTCTCGACAGTTGGAACGGCTGGTCACGGACTACGCAGAAGTGGCCCGTGCTTTGTTGGTTCAGCACGATGACGCAGATTGCCAACCCGCTCCCAGGTTGAGTGCGGGTCAGCGAATGCTCAGACGGCTTCGTCTGGCTGCAACGACGCCGGTCTCCTGAAGCGAACTGGGGAAGAAGCGTCCCGCGGAGGCGCTTCTTCCCCAGTTGTGCTGCGCTCGTTCAGCTGTCCGATTCCTTCTCTGCCAGGAACAGCTTCTCGATTCTGGCGGCCTCGGCCTTCTTGTCCTCGGCGTCCTCCTGGTGCTCCGCGGCGTCGGCGAGTTCTGCCTCGGCCGGGGCTGCGACGGACCGCTCCACCTTGTCGATCCGTTCCTTCTGCTTCTTCTCGGCATTGCGAGCGGCAGCAGCGCGCGCAGCTGCTGCATCGTCGGCCTTCTTCTTGTCGGCTGCAGCCTTCTCTTCCGCCTCCTGCGCGGCCTGCCGCTTACGCTCCTCGGCTTCGACGCGGGCCTTCTCGGTCGCTTCCTTGGCCGCGTCGGCTGCGGCCTTGCGCTCCTTCTCGGCGGTCTCGCGAGAGGCCTTCAACTTCTGCGCGGCCTCCGCTTCCTTCGCGTCGGCCTGGGCTTCCAGTCGTTGCGCCCGGGCCAGCTCGTCAGCGTGGTGCACCTGCTCCGCACCGCGCTGCTGAACACTCTTGTCGCCGAGAATGGCGCCGACCTTCTGGTCAAGGGTGCCGACGGTGCGCTCGTACACCAGTCGTGCGGGTGCCTCGGCGTTCATCGATCGCACCACGTTGTTCTCGAACAGATCCAGTGGAATCCGCACGAGCTTGTACTGGAATCTGAGGATCGTGATCGGTATGTCGATGAGGTTCATCTTCGAAAAACTCCTAGGTAAGTGTGGAAAGTCAGGCGTTGCGACGAGCGCGCTCGGCCGCGGCGCGTGCGGCCTCGGCCTCGGAGACCTCGTTGCTGTATTCGACGACCGCATCCAACTGGTCCTGCGAAGCGGCTGCGGCGTCGGCTTGCCCTTCGGCGACGGCTTCGATCTGCTCGGCACGGGCGTCGACCTCGGCGTCGGCAACCTCGGCAGCAACTCTGCGGTCCTTCTCCTGCTCGGCAGCGATCCGTTGTGCCTGCTGTGTGCGGCGGGCCTCGTCTTCGGAGGCGCGGGCGCTTTGTTCGGCGGCAGCCCGCTGATCGTCCGCGGCGTTCTTCACCGAGGCGAGATCCTCGCCCGCTTGTGCGGCCTGGGTCTCTGCCGCCAGCTCGGATGCTTTTGCTTCCTTCTTCTGCCGGGCCTGTGCGGCCTGGAGTTGCCCCTCGGTGGTGAGCGAGTCGTTGCCCGTCACCGCGCCGGCGACCTCCTTCGCCTTGCCCTTGATGCCGTCGAGCAGGCCTTTTCGAGCTTCCTGCGACGCATTGTCGTCAGTCATGTGCAGTTCTCCTAGCGCATACGCGACTTAAGTTCGCCGGACGGCGTTGTGCCCTACTCACGGGTACCCCCGAGGAGATGCCGGAAACCCGGCGCCGGTGTCTCGGCCGTAAACTCATCGCGAACACGAGCGACAGCTAAGGAGTTACATGCCCACCGCCACGGTGAACGGGATATCGCTGAACTACCAGGTCAAGGGTGCCGGGCCGTTGGTGGTTCTGATCATGGGAACCGGCAGCCCCGGCCGAGTGTGGGATCTTCACCAGGTCCCCGCGCTGGTCAAGGCCGGATACCGAGTGTGCTTCTTCGACAACCGAGGCATAGCGCCATCGTCCGAGAGCACCCAGGGCATGACCATCGATGATCTTGTCGCGGACACCGCAGGTCTGATCGAGCTGGTGCGCGAGGGCGACGAGCAGGCGTTCGTCGTCGGCACGTCGATGGGCGCCCGGGTCGCGCAAGAGCTTGCGCTGCGACGTCCGGAGTTGATTCGCAAGGCGATCTTCCTTGCCGGACACGCTCGGCTCGACGAGTTTCAGAAGACCCTCGGTGAAGGCGAGCGCGCGTTGGCCGATGCGAAGACAGAGCTGCCGCCGAAGTACGCCGCAGCGATCACGGCCGCGATGAACCTGTCGCCGACGACGCTGTCCGACCCCAGATCTGCTCGCGACTGGCTCGATCTGCTCGAGTTTTCCGTCGCGCCTATCTCTGCGGGCGTTCGAGCGCAGATCGGCATGGACGAGAATTTCGACCGCGGTGCGGCGTACGGAAAGATCGGTGTTCCGTGCCTGTCGGTCGGGTTCGAGCACGACCGGATGATTCCGGCGTACCTGAGTGCGGAGCTGGCCAAAGCCATTCCCGACGCCCAGTACGTGGAGATCCCGGATGTCGGGCACTACGGCTACCTGGAGCGACCCGAGGCGATCAACGAGGCGGTACTGACATTTCTGCAGAGCTGACGCACCGTTGGGATAGTGTGCGTTGCTAGGGTCAGGGGAGGCACTTCACCAAAGAAGACTGCCTACATACGTATGCGACGAGTGAGGCGAGATGAGTACCAATCCATTCGATGACGAAGACGGACGCTTCTTCGTGCTGGTCAACGACGAAGATCAGCACTCACTGTGGCCGACGTTCTCCGACGTCCCGCAGGGTTGGCGAGTTGTCTTCGGTGAAGACAGCCGCGCAGCATGCTTGGAGTACGTCGAGAAGAACTGGACCGACATGCGTCCGCGCAGCCTCCGTGAAGCAATGGAGGCCGACGCGGCTGCCCGTCAGTCCGCTGAGGGAACCCCCGAGGCCTGAGCTTTCTTCTTCTTGAGTTCCACTGGACCGCGTCGCCGACGAACCGTCGGGCGGCGCGGTTCTTCTCGTCGACGAAGGGTCGGTCGGAGCAGCTCCTCGGTGCGCGCCAGGATGCGCGGCCGACGCAGCGTGCGCGCACCCCACTCGCCGAGCGTGACTCCGGCCGCCAGGCCGCAGCCGATACCGAACGCCGCGAGCAGTGAACTGAACCCGAGCAGCAGCTGATCGTTGAGCATCGCGTACAGACCGCGGTACAGCGACAGACCCGGCAACAGCGGCGTGATGCCCGCGACCGCGACGATGAGCGGTGGAATCAGTGCGCGACGAGCCATCAGACCACCAGCGAAGCCGACGACCGTCGCCGCGAATGCCGACGCGATGATCGGGCCCGTTGCGAGCGTCTGCACCATCAGATACACCAGCGCGCCGGCGAAGCCGCCGAGGAACGCCGCCGTCAGGGCACGCTTCTCCGCATAACAGGCGAGGGCGTAGAACAGTGACGCGAAGGCGCCCGCGAGTACCTTCGTCGGAACCTCGGTGATATCGGGCGGTGGGGTATTGCTGATGAGCGGCAGATCGCTGCCGATGATTGCCGCAATCTTCAACGACGTCGCGACGCCGGCGATGATGCCGCCCGTCATCATCAGGACTTCGAAGAATCTGGCCGACGCTGTGATCGGTGCACCCGTGATGGCGTCCTGCACCGAACCGACGAGTGAGAGCCCCGACAACAACACCGTTACTCCGGCGGCGATGACGAGCGACGGCGATATCGTGACGCCCAGTTGGTCCTGGAAGTTGTACAGCGTGATCGCTGGCGTCGCGGCCACGAATCCGCCCACGACCTGCTGGAAGAAGAACGGGAGGCCTGCGCGGTTCAAGACGCGGCCGATACGGTCGATGACCATCGTCGTCAAGAAGCTCACGACGGCCACCAGCGCGCCGCCGCCGACCAAGACGCCGATGGATGCGGCCATGCCTGACCACGCGAACGTCGCGACCCAGCGGTTGTACGGGTGCGGAGCAGTGGTGATCTTGTTCAGCGTCTCGCGTGCCAGCGTCGGCGTCATCATCTTCGTGCGGACACCGCGAATCAAACGGTCGACGGCAGCGAGCCGAGTGAAGTCCATCGAGCGGTAGTGAACGATGCGCATCGTCGTCGACGGAGGACGCGTCGGGCCGCGGTGAGCACTGATGGTGATGGAGTTGTACGTGACGTCGACGTCGCAGCGAGAGAGGCCGTAGGTTGCCGCGATGTACTGGACCTGGGCGGTCGTATCCATCGCCGCTGTCCCCGATGCCAGCAGAACCTCGCCGACACGAACCGCGAGATCGAGCACCTCGGCCACGACAGCATCGTCGGAGAGATCGATCGGACGCAGAGGCGACGGCGGGGCAGTGGGTGTGTCAATGGTGGCCCGACGCTCACCGGTGAGACGACCAAGAGACGTCGTCAGGTCTTGCAGGAAAGTCATGTCCATCTTTACGTTGCTGGGGTGATCCACCGACAAGGTACCTGCTCACACTGACCGTTCGCTTAGCGGATATAGTGACGACGCAGCAACGCCTCCTTAGCTCAGCGGTAGAGCACTCGCCTTGTAAGCGAGCGGTCAACGGTTCGATCCCGTTAGGAGGCTCCACTGAAAATCGGGCCTGACCTGGCCCTTTGTGTTATCTCTAATGAGTTTCATTGCCGAATAGGCAAGCTCGGTGTCACAGAATGTCACAACTGCTTCAAAACTCGCCGGAACAGCGCCTGGTGAGTCCGCCTGCTCCTTGGTGGACGGTCGCGGACGAACGCCGGTCAACTCGCATCATCGGATGGCTCGTCACGACGTCGGACGAGTGACTGCAACGTATCGGCCGCGCCCAGTAGCGCTTGGTTCTGGGAGTGGACATAGGTGCGCATCGTGAAGGCGTTGTCCGAATGCCCCAGCCACGCCGAGATCACGGCAATAGGCACACCTTGAAGGTGCAGCAGAGTCCCGCACGTGTGACGCGCGTCGTGGAGACGTATGTCGGACACCTTGCTGTCGATGCATAGCTTGCGCCAATAGTCGCTGACCGTATCGGGATGAAATGGTCGCCCGACAGCGTCGGACACGACGTACGTGCCGGGGCCGACGTAGCTCGAACTCTTTCGTTCCACACCCTGCAAGCGGTGTGCAGTTTCGAGTGCGGATTTGAGGGCTGGCGTGAGGGGAAGCGTGCGCTTGGACTTTTCTGTCTTCGGCGGACCCTCCACGACGCGTCCATTGACCGAGACTCGCGTGTTGTTGATTGTCAGACTGCCGGCGTGAAGATCGACATCGTTCCACCGAAGCCCGCACAGTTCACCGCGTCTTAGGCCGCTCAGCGCAAGCAACCAGGCGTGCCCGTTCCGGTCGGCCGTCGATGTCTCCAGGAGGCGTTGCACTTCGTCTTCCGTGAATGTCTGCATCTCGACGTGCACACGGGGCGCGCGGTCAACGAGCGCGGCAACGTCTCGTACCAATCGCCCTTCTCGCACCAGCCCGGTGAGGACCGCGCTTACAAGGTTGAGCATCGGATTGATCGAGGTGGCCTTCCATGGACGTCGCAGTTGGCCATCGGGTTTGACCGAGCTGCCGGCCAACAGATCGTTCACTAAAGCGTCCAAGTGACCCTTGGTCAACTTCTGCACCGCTAGCCCGCCGAAAGTATCGCGCAGCGGTTGAAGGGCATGGGTATACGCGGCTTTTGTGGACTCTCGTACGCGTCGTCCGGCAAGCCATTCAGCGCAGGCCTCTTCGACCGTGGTAGTCGACGAGGGAACGAATGTTCCCTTCGAGACTTCCTCGAGTACCTTGGAAAGGGCTGCGCGAGCGTCCTTCTCCGTATGAAATCGACGACGCAACTGTGTTCGCTTCGATGCCCTGGTGCCGGTGGAGTCCGCAACACCAGCGTCGACGGTCATTTGATACCGCAACTCTGTGCTGCCGGTAGACCGATTAGTGACGTAGATCTTCTTGATCTGTGGCGGCAGTTGCTGCCTAGCCATCCTCTTCGTCCTGTGTGTTCATGCCCAGTTCGGTCATCCGTCGAAAGAGCTCTTCC
>NZ_LVCV01000231.1 GCF_001647195.1 Rhodococcus sp. EPR-157
GTCGAGTTCTCCGACGGGACAGTCATTGTCGCCGATGCGGAACATCAGTGGTTGACCGATACCCGTGCGTCGAGGAAGTCGGCTCAGGCGGCCGCGGTGGGATACAACCGCACCAGAAACCAGAAGACCTTCGCGGAGGTCCGCACAACCGAGGAGATCGCAGACTCGGTCCGCTGTAATACGAAGGACTCTCGTCTCAACCACTCGGTAGTCAATGCACAACCGATTCAACTGCCGGAGCGGGAACTACTTGTACCGCCCTACACCCTGGGGGCGTGGCTCGGTGACGGATCTTCGGCATGCGCTCAGATCACGAGCGCTGACCCGGAGATCATTACGCGCATCGAAGGTGAAGGCCTTCGAGTGACGGCATCGTCCACCAGTGCTCTGCGGTACGTCATCCAGCTTCCGCTCGAGTCCGTGGATGCGAAGTCGTGCATCGTGTGCGGCAAGGAATTCGTGCCCTTCCCCCTCAACGTCCGTACGTGCGGTCAATCGTGCGGCGGCAAGGCACGGTTCATGTCGGAACCGGTTGCGCCCCCGGCTTGCGTCGAGTGTGGCGCCCCGACCACAGGCTTGCATCGCTGCCTATCTTGCAGGAGGGCGATTGGTACAGTTCAGGCTCGTTTGCGCACCGTTGGGGTGCTCGGCAACAAGCATATTCCGGCCGACTATTTGCGGAGTGCAGAATCGCAACGGCGTGCACTTCTCGCCGGTCTGCTCGATACCGATGGAACTGTTACGGGTGGCGGGTCGGCCCAGTTCTCTGTCACCAGTGAACGGCTGATCCGCGACGTGCGCGAACTTGTCGTCAGTCTTGGTTATCGAGCACAGCTGTCGACCAAACGTGTCAAGGGGCGCACCGAGGCATCGTCGACGGCTTATACGCTGACGTTTGCGACAGATGACGTGGTGTTCGGACTGCACCGAAAGCAGATGTTGCACAAGGAGCGGAGGGCTGCTGGCTCGACAGTCCGGTCGGGCTCACGGTTTATCGTGGATGTTCGCCCAGTCGAGTCGTTACCCGTGCGGTGCGTCGAGGTCGATAATGCCGAGCATCTCTACCTCGCCAGCGAGTCGATGATCCCTACACACAATTCAACCCTGTCCATGGATTTCATGCGCTCGTGCTCCATCAAGCACGGTATGCCCAGCGTTATCTTCTCCCTGGAAATGAGTCGCACCGA
>NZ_LVCV01000232.1 GCF_001647195.1 Rhodococcus sp. EPR-157
ACCCGGGCGCGACGCATAGCGTTGAGGGCGTCGAGCCATTCGCGAGTGATCCCAACACGATCGTTCCTCGGGTCGAAGGTGTCTCGGACCCACATGTCGAGGGGAGTATCGGATCCCTCTCCAGTCCATTCGGAGCTCGGTCGCATGAGCCCAGCTTCGCCGCTGAACCAACGGAGGGCATCGTGAGATTCTTGCGGCAATCCCGGAAGGACTTCGACTCTCCCCTTTGGGAGGTCTGGAAAGACCAGCTGTGCCGGTGAGACTCCGAGTGCCGCAGCCAATACGAGCAGTTCCGAGACGTCCAGGCTCTTCTTGCGGCCGGTCTCCAAGTCTGCGACCACAGATCGCGAGATCCCCCATCCGAAGTCGACTGTCCTGTCGGCAAGCTTTGCCGCGGATAGGGCGGAGTGGTCTTTACCTCGGAGTCGACGGACTTCCGAGGCGACCCGGGCAACGATCGATTCCGCCCACGACTGCGTCATGAGTACGCAGTCTAGCCGAAAATTCGTCCGTCTTGTGGGTGGGGTACGTAGTTGCTACTCTGTGGTGGAACCACATGGACTGATCCAATAAGTCCCCCAGGATGTGGCTCTACTACACAATCAGTGGAGGTGCTGAAGATGCCCAGACGGCTGCTGTCTGTCCCCGAGGCCATGGCTTGCACGGGACTTGGACGATCCAACTTCTTCAACAAGATCGCGTCCGGAGAAATCCGGAGCGTAAAGGTCGGCAAGCGCCGGCTGATTCCGGACACGGCCATCGATGAGTACATCGAAGGTCTCGAGGCGCAATCCGACGCCAGTTCAGGCGTCGCGTGAGGCCCACAGCCAACTGTCCCTCAGGAAACTGAAACGCCCCCGGAAAGTCTCAGTGTTACCAGCACCGAGGCCGAGGGCGTCGAAACCACAACCCGTGAGGAAGGAGCTTCGCCACCGATCATAGAGCGTCTTGATAAGTCATTCAAGACATTTCGCCGATTCACCGTTCTCCGCCCTCGATTTCGGTCAGGGGTCGAGCGGGCGATGACGCATGTTTCGACCCGCGACAGCGCGGTCGAGTTCTTCTGCTCGCGCCGCACAAACCTTGGCTACGGAACTTCCTAGCCAAGGCCTGATGTGCCGCAGCAGCGTCGTTTTCTGGCAGAGCCCGACGTAACACCAGCCTGCCGCCGGCCTGTGCACCCTTTGTAAATCCTCGGAGACCGGCCCCGAGGCACCACCAGCTCGACTGATCATTGAACGGGTGGCGATACCGATTAGCCGCGCGCCCATCGAGGCGCGGGGCTATCGGGCGTGGAGCGGACAACGTGGGTGTGGAAATTGGCTCAGGGGCCATGGGGGGTCCGGAGGGAACGAACGAAGTCCCTTGTCTGTCATACGTCACCACTATGGAGGTACCAGTTGAGTGCTCGACCCATTTGCAATGCTGACATCGCCGAGTTGCCTGGCATGGCGAACCGTCATTCAGACCTCGATTTTCCAATCCTTGCCGCGCTCTTGCTCGTATCCGTTGTGTACGCAGAATGCTCGAAGATGCAACCAGGGCAACACACTTGGATTCTTGGACACGAGCGCAGCAGCCCGCCGGTGCAGGCCGCTCCCGCTAGCGGTACTGCGGCGTTGCCCGCCAGTCCCATACCTGAATTACCCGCAAAGAGTGCCTTAGATGACTCGCTGGCGACGGATGTCATACGTCCTGCAGTGGTTACACCTCCCATGCACACAAGGGATATCACTCACGCCCGGGATGTATTGGTAGTAAAAGCTTCTCATGCCACTATGGCATGTCTTTCGCCTTTGGGACGCGATTCGCGAATCGCGTCCCGTACCTGCAATACATCCAACACTTCTACGGGGCACGACACATCCCTCGGTTCCAACGCGTGCACGACCTCCCATTCCCGCTATACCCCCAGTTGGTCCCATTCATCAATGGAAAGTGAGACCCACCATGCCCGCTGAGATCTTTGCGTTCTGCAACCAGAAAGGCGGAGTGGGCAAGACCACCACCGTCTTTCACCTCGCCTACGCCGTTGCCCAAGCGGGGAAGCGAGCACTCGTTATCGACGTGGATCCGCAAGGCAACGCCAGCACAGTCCTGACCAAGACCGAGCTCGCGAGCGACGATGTCGGTGTTGCCGACGTTCTCGCCGAGTCGTCGAACGCGACCATCGCCGATGCTGTCGTCCCCACCATCTGGCCTGGTGTAGACCTGGTACCCACGTCGCCGGGAAACGAGTCCCTGGCCTATGTCCGCGATCAATTGGTCGTCGCCGGTGCCGGCCGAGAACGGCGGCTTCGCGACGCAATCGACGCGATACGAGGTATGTACGACGTGATCCTCATCGATTGCCCACCTAGCCTCGATCTGCTGACTATCAACGCCCTTGTTGCAGCGCGCGCAGCCGTCGTCGTGACTCAGTCCGCGCTGTTCTCAGCCAACGGACTCGCGCGATTGCTGCGCACCATCGATGCAGTCAAGCGCAGCTACAACCCGGACCTCGACATGCTGGGCGCGATCGTCAACCTTCATGAGATCGCGACGATCAGCGGCCGGGAACAATTGATCGAGATCGCCTCGAGCATCGACGTTCTCGGCGATGCTGTTCCCAAACGGGTTGTCATCAAAGACTCGATGGAGGCCCAAACCAGTCTGGTCGATTGGGGGACAACACAATCTCGCAGCCTGTCGACGATCTACCGGGACACTCTTGCGCTGCTCACGAAGGGACACCTGTGATGGCCCGCCCCGAACGTATGAAGAGTGCCCTCGCTGGTTCGAGCCCGGTCGATCCGCCGGAGCACGCGCAGCAGCCACCCGACACTCTTTTGTCGGTTGAGACCGTTGCGCAGGCGTCACCGGACAACGCGAAACAGAAGCGGTCGTACTACTTGTACCAGTCCACCGTCGACGATCTTCTCAACGCAGCCGAAGCGTTGTCCGCAACACCTGGCGCGCCGCGGGGCCCGTCGGATCTCGTCAATGCGGCGATCGAAGAGTATTTGGAGTTGTTGCGCAACAGGTTCAACGACGGTGCGCCGTTTCCGCAACGAACCGGCCCTCTCGCAAGAGGACCGAGAATCCGATGAGCCGATCACATTCCACGGCAACCCTGTTGACAACGAAGCCGTCAGACGTCGTTGCGCTACATCCAGCGATCTTGCAGTGGGCCCTCGCGACGGCCGTTGCACTGACAGTTGGCATCGCCGGGGCGTCCTTCTGGCTCAGTTTCGCTGTGTTGCGTGATCTCGCGGTGATGGCTGGGATAGGTCCCGGCGAAGCGTGGGTGATTCCAGTGGTGTTGGACGGGGCAATCGTCTCGACAACCGTGACAGCCATAGCGCTGTCGAATCACACGGACAACCGCACGATCAAGGGCCGACGCTTCGTCGTCACGATCTTGCGTGTTGCCGCATCGGCGTCGATTGCGGGTAACTCGTACCACGCGGTGTTGAGTGCGACTTTGCTTCCGGCCGTGGTGTCGGCGGGTATTGCCACCATTGCGCCTATTTCGCTCCTTGCTATGACAGAAGTGCTGGCTGTAATCCTTCGTGCGCCCCGCGGAGCCGTCAGAGTGGAATTCGCTCCAAGTGCTGCCACAGAGGAGCCGGACTGGACAGACACCGAGTTCAGCCAAGAAGGCCCCAGCCCGAGCCGGGATGATTCAGAGCGCGAAGACGGAACGCGGGGAGAACACGTCGACACGGCGGACTCGCCGCGACTGCAAGTAGACGACCTCACACCGGAAGTTGCGGAAACGGCGCGGCTCCGACACGCCCACCGCGAATGGTCGTGGGCACGAATCGGTAGAGAAACGGACGGCTCGGTTGCATCGACCGCAATGCGCCGATATCGGAAGTGGGAAGAAGCCACCGCAGGGATCGTCGAGGGCCACCAGGACGAGCAATTGGATTTCGATGACCCGCCAGCCAGCGAGCGTGATCGCATGCTCGCACAATAGAAGTGCTGCCGCGACATCGAGCCTGGTTGCTTTCCGTCGCTCCCGCGCAATCACCCCAGGCTGTTTATGGCTGTGAGGTGGTCGCGCCCGGATGGCTCAGTCTGCGTCGAGGCGCGCGCTGCCCTGGGACCACCTCCGGCGGTCTCCGGATTGAGCTCCGCTGCGCTCCGCACAGCAGAAAGAACAATTTCCTTCGCACATCTGGCTCCGGTCGAGCATGCAACACCCTGACCCGTCTTACCCACCCCTGACTCCGCTTTGCTCCGGCCCGATGGGCTCCGAAAACTTTTCAAAGCGCCTGCGGCTGAAAACTTTCCGGATCAGGGCCAGGACGCCGGTCCAGTGCGCCGCCTTCTCTCCTTCGAGCCAGATGACGGCGAAAGAAATTGGCAGAGCGAAAGGGCCGGGGGAGCCGGTTCCGCAACAGAAAGAGAGCCCGACATGCCGCAGAATACTTCCAGCACAGGACGACGGACCACCGCCGCACACAACGCCCGGACCACCGGAATCGTCACCCACACCACCGTCCTGGTCGCCGGACCCCAACAGGCCACTATCACCGCCACCTCCGCAGCCACCGACGAAGCGCAGATGATCGTCGCACTAGGTCACGTCATGATGACCTTCCGCAGCGCGGAAACAGTATCCGCAGTCATCACCGGATTCGCCACCGTCCGCGCCGCACTTGCCGGAGCCGACGGACAAGCCCCTCACCCCGCCCAACCGGGCGCAGAATTCGGTGCCGCTGCGATCTCCGTCCTGTGGCTCGACAGCCCCGAACACACCGCAGTGCCGCACCACCGCTACAGCTTCGAACAACGTCGCACAATCCACTGGGTAGACCTGCACATGGGACCTGTGACTTGGCGCATCACCGACCGTATCGGGTACGACACATTGATGGCCGAACTCCGACGCGTTCACCGTGCTGCCGTCGGGGTATTTCTCGACGGCAGCCGCTACCGCCGCGACCCCGCCAAACTCCTCGATGTCTTCGACGACTTCTAGTACCACACGTTCGGCCCCAACCCCGGGGCCGAACGTCGTTTATCCACAGGCTGACTCGACACGACAGTTGTCCACACCCTCGCTCGATTGGTCTCCTCAGCGAACGCTTTGTTACGGACCTCGTGTGACGCTCGATTGGAAGCAGCTGGTCGGCACGAGCGACAAGGAACCAAACGATGATCACCTGGACCGTCACCACACACCCCGAGGACAACCCTGAAATTCTGACCGCGACCGGAGCAGAACCCAATCTCGAATGCGCGAAACTGGCCGCCGCCGATGCCGTCCGTATCGCCCTCCTCGACGCACGCGAGCACGCATCGTCCGACAACGGAACGCCGCCGTCCTACCTCGTCACACTCGACGGAACCTGTGCCCTCATCATCGGACTCGGAAGCTGCAGGCCCGAGAACTACAACGCCGTCCTCGACAGCCTCGAGCAGTTCGACGGCACCGCACCACCGAACCTTCTCTACATCTGATCCACATTTCTGCGATGACAACCAACGCGGCATAACCAAGCACAGCGCCACCGGAGTACCGAATCCAGTTCTCCCGCACCTGACCCCGCAAAGGAAATGAGGCGAACAGATGACCCCGTTGAGAGCAGTCGAACCCGCCGACGACGATCACGCTGATCTGACGGACCGTCCGGAGACGGCGCCAGAAGCACTGGCGATCTGCGCACTCATGTGGTTGCAGGACACCGACGAGGCCGCCCGCATCGCAGCGACATTGCAGGCCAACGATTTCCACGATCCCGTCTATCGCGAGCTGTACGGCATCGTGCAGGAGCTGATCATCGACAACCTCCCACACGACCCCGCGAGTGTTCTGGGCGTTCTCGTCCGGTCGGGTGCCAGCGGACACCGCGGTGCACGGCTGCGTCGAACACTGACCGACGTCACCGCAGCGAACGCATGCGGAGCATCGGCGACCGACTACGCCGGCATGGTCCTGTCGGAAAGTTACCGACGTAGCTTCTTCGACGCAGGGATCAGAATTCAGCAGCTCGCCGAGGAAGCGCCGGAAGAATTTCTGTTCGACCAGCTCGTCGAAATCGGAAGGGCGCAACGTGAAGCGACGAACCGCCTGAACGCCTTCCGCAGCGGCAGCGCACTGTGACGGCGCGGAGAGAGACAGAGGCGGGCGATGAGCGGCGTCGAGCTGCCCTCGCTTCTGTCCGGTTGGCCGCCGCAGATGTGGCGCATCTCGATACAGACGAAGTCGAAGACCTCGACGCCGGGAGCGAGATAGATGAAGCGCTCGCCGCCGGCAAGACGCTCACCGAGGTCGCGCGGTCTATCGGTTACACCGAGGCAGTCGCCTCAGATCTTCTGCGCAAGTTCCGAGAGTTCCGCGAGGTTCTCGTTGCTCGCAACCAGATTCCGCTGTTCTGAGAAACATTCAACGCACAGCTCGCATTGCAGCTACTACTCGAAGAGGCCGACGCCATGAACTTTATCCGCATCGACACCGACCGAGGGACCCTCTACGGGCCGTCCTTCGCCGAGACGCTCACACACTTCTTCGGGCAGAACCAGCACGTCGAATGGGACTGCCACAAGCTGGCCGCCGGATACTCCAGTGGGCGGTGCATAGTGTCGACTGCAATCCGAGTGCATCACCGTGGACAGTGGATTGTCGCAGCAAGGTCCTTTGGCTCCCACACCGTCGATGCGATCCCCGAGTCCGCAATGCGCTTCGGATCGAGTTTCGCTACCGCACCATTCGATGCACCCAAGTTGCCTCGCTGGGTGTACGAGTGGGCGTATGACCTGCTGGTCTGAATTCGCGGTCTATACCGACCGGTACAGATCGAAAGCGAACTTGTTCCAGCGCTACGGCGTTGACGCGGAGCGCTTCCGCGCACTGAGCAACGTTCGGCCCACGCCACAAGCCCGCCACGTGACGAAACTTCGACGAGATGTCAGAAGGTGCTGCGCAGCGCGCCAGCGCGCCGCCCTTCGAACCCACCACGCGGAAGGAACTCGGCCCGTGCCAGCACAAGCCTGGATTACGCTCATAGTCGGCGTCTTCGCCGTCGTCGGCGTCGCCGGAACCGTCAACCAACGCACCCGAGCGGACAACCGCTCCCAATCCTGGCAACGAATCACCTGGTGCCTCGAACGCACCGTCAGCGACAACCCTGACGAAGTTGCGCTCGGCTGGACGGTGTTCGGCACCGTAGCCGCGACACCGTTCATCGCGAAGACCGACCGTCGCACACTCCGAGCAATCGCGGACCGTGACATCGACCCCGGCAGCGACGATCTGGCGGAAACCGACGACAACAGTGACAATGGGCCTACAGCAGACCGCGAGGAGCGCTCATGACCACCACCGAACCACGTCGGGCATGGACCCCTGAGCAACGCCGGAAGGTCCGCGCCGCAGCCGCAGGAGCCTCGATCAAGCTCCGCGAGTACGACAACGATCCAGTCCCACAGTGGCTACGCGACGTCGCCGCAGGCAAAGACACCAAGCCGCCGACTGACTGACAACCCCATCTACCTGACAAGGCCCGCCCTCAAACCTGGGGACGGGCCTTCGTCATGTCGCGCACATCGGGAATCGATGCCATCGACTACGACGACCGACTGGCCGCCATGCGGGCGGCAGGCGAATCGAACTCCACTGCGCTCCGTCCTGCCAGGGCTCGGGCAGCAGAGGGAACATGAAGCCGCCCCCTCACGTAGACGAGGCGGCTCGCCGCCCGTCAGTGTGCGGCGTTGTATGCCTCTTCGATGTCGGCCGGAATGCGGCCGCGTTCGCTGATTTCGTAGCCCTGATCAAATGCCCACTGCCGAATCGCCCGCGTCTGCTCCGGATCACGCTTGCCCGATCCGCCGACCGTTGTCGCGGCCGACGCGTCAGCGGGGGAGGGCTTACGCTTGCGGCCACCGACTCGCGTCGCGTGTCCGACGTAGTAGTCGAGCTTCTTGTGAAACTCGTTCGCGTTCTTCGCCTTCAGGTCGATCGAGTACTCGACGCCGTTGATCGCGAATTCAATCGTCTCGCCGGACTCGTCGTCGATGACCGACCCGTCGATATCGTCCACCAATTGGGTTGTCACTCGTTTGGCCACAGCCGGAAAACCTTTCCTCGACACATTCGTAATGCGCAACCGCGTTGCTATTCATGAGCGTAACCAGCACCGACATCCCTACCCTTCATGACACAAAGTTCGAGCCGCTATCGAGTCGTATTCGCTTCCTGCAGTCCGGCGCACAGGCACCGCCGAGAAGCAGGACTGCTGTCGCACAGGTAAGGGTTCAGGGCAACTGGGCAGCGCCGGGCCACCCTGCGGGCGTCCGCCGAATCGAACTCCGCTGCGCTCCGTTCTATGAGAAGAGATCTCATTTTCGTCAACGTCATTGCCGGCATCACCGGGCCTCGGACGTAGGTTCTGGGTGCCTGGGGACGCCGTGACGGCGCTCAGTGAGAGCGCCTCGATCTGATCTTTGAATATGCTGACCCGTGTGGCCCCGCCACTGAGGGCTGGCCTCGATCGGTGAAGCGGCTCATTTCGCCGCTGCAGTGCAGATCTGCGTCTGCAAGACGTCGGCTGATGTGACTAGACAACGCTGGGGGCCGGGTGCATCCTCGGAAGGGGTGCCGCTTGACACCCTTTCTCGAGTCAGAGGAATACGCCAATGCATGATCTTGCTGGCCGGTTGGACGACGTCGATCCTGTTGCCGCACAAGCAATCCGAGTCATCCATCATTTCGATCAGCTCACTTTGGCGGGAGTGGGGATACGCGCACTGTTGAAAAGCGCGGCTGAACTGACAGGATGCCCAGTCGGAGTCGTGCATGGCGGACGTACGCTTCCTCTTGTAATCAGAGGCGACGGCACTGAGGCTCACACCCTTGAGATCCCGTTGGGTGCGCATCCCGTGCCCGGGATGAGTGGCGCGAGCATCTGGCTGGATCGTTTGGGGCCGGCGGTGTTCTCTGATCCCTACGTGCTCGACCGCCTTGCCTCTGCGGTGTCGACAGTGCTGTCCAGAACAGCAACATCATCGCTTGCCGGGAGCGATATCGGGCTCGTAGAGATCCTGATAGACCGGGCAGAGTCGGCCCAGGTCCGGCACAGCGTTGCCGCTCGGTTAGGACTGAGCACTTCGCCCATCACCGTCATCGTAACCTTGGGCGGACGCGGAAAGCTCCCGCCTCGATCTGCCCCGTTGGGATCCCTTGTGGTCACGTTGTGCGCGTCAGCTGACTGGCCGGCTGGGTTGCCCGCACGAGCTGCGTGGGCTATCGCCACAAGCGTTGTTGACGTGCCCGCAGCCTTCGACGACGCTCGCGCAGCTTTGCGCGTGACTGCTTCGACAGGCGAATCGGGCGCGACCCGGATCGCCGCTGACGATTTAGGTGCCCTGAAGCTTCTCGCGCAAAACGCCGACTCGCCAACAGCCTTGAGGGAGGTTCAACTCATCGACCGCGCGGCGGCTGCCTGCGGGTGGGTCGAGGACACGATTATTGCCTTGGCCACGTCGGACAGTCGTAGGGCTGCAGGGGCGGTACTCGGCGTTCACCACTCGACGCTTCAACAACGCATCGTGCTGCTCAGCCGCCTCCTTGACTACTCGGTACAAGGTGCAGATGGACGGCTGCGTGCCTATCTGGCTGTGATGCTGCGAAGAGCGCGACGGAACGACTGGTAACTCTCGCCTCAATCGTCCGCGCAAGTTCGGCTTTCGATCCGCCAAATGGCGGTAGTCCGTTGCCGCAGACGGCCGGATACTGACGGTATGAAGCAGTTCGAACCCGCCGAGCAGTCACCTCAGGCCCCGGCTCAAGCCGCAAACAACGAACCGATCCGTAGATTCACGGTCGACATTGTCGCCGCCGACGGCTGCAAACTGAGAACCGCAGTCTTCCTACCAGCAGGAGCTGGTCCATACGCCACCATCTTGATGAGGACACCTTACGGAATCACCGAAGCTGCGTCGGCAGCCGAGGTGGTCGGTCAAGCAGGTGCGGCGCAGGGCTACGCAACCGTCGCTCAAGACGTTCGCGGACGGCACGGATCGGACGGAGATTTCAACCTTGGTCAACACGACCAAGAAGATGCCACTGCAACGCTGGACTGGATCACCGGGCAGCCATGGTCAGACGGAGCGGTAGTGCTTCGTGGGGACTCTGCTGGTGGTCTTTTCGCCTGGTTGGCTGCCACCACAAAGCACCCGGCAGTTAGAGGTGTCGTCGTAGGAGTCACAGGCGGAGTTTTCGATGGGTTCGGTTACTTCGATCGTGGAGTGGTCCAGCCCGAGAACTTGATCGGCTGGGTAGGGAACCTGATGCTTCCGGACCGACTTGCACGAACTGGGCTGGCTGTGGGGGATCCTCGGTGGCGCGTACTCGCCGAGGGCGATACGACCCCGACCTTGGTGGAATTGCTGACCTTGGGTGCTGGAGAGGAGGCCCACGCGGCCGAGCTCATGCGCAGAATGACTGCACTCACTGAGGCCAACCGGCGATCGATCATGCAACTGGCGTCGGAGCCAGCGCAGACCCATCAGCAGCTGGAAGAACTGATGCCTTGGGTTGCACAATGGCTGGCACACCCTGACCCCGAGGACTCATTTTGGGACTACCTCGACTACGGAGACGAGCTCGAGGTGCTTCCCGTCCCAGGACTGCACCTGGGGGGATGGCACGACGTTTTCATACGCGGAACCATCCGCAACTATGTACGCGCCGCGAGTGCCGCTTTGGCCCCTCAGCGGCTAATCATCAGCCCGTATACACACTACGGCTCGAATGCCCCGGTCGGATCGTGGACGCCACCGCTCGCTCAGCAGCCCGACAGCATGGGCATGTTGGGCACGACGCCGGGACCTAGCCCTGATGTGGTTCGTAACTGGTTGGCACGCTACCTGGACGCCAGCGGATCATCGGAGATCGAGAGCGGCGCGCCGATTTCCCTCTACGTTCAGCGAGCCGACCTCTGGAGGGATGAATGGGAATGGCCCCTGGCGCGTACTGAATGGACACCGCTTTACCTGAAGAGCAACGGGTCAGCGAACACCGCCGATGGTGACGGGGCACTCTCTGCATTGTTGCCACAGAGCGGGTGCGTGGACAACTACACCTACGACCCCGACGACCCAGTCCCCTCGGTCGGGGGGACACATCTAGGAGCCTATCTGCCTGCCGGGATCTTCGATCAAACCGCAGTAGAGGCCCGGGCTGATGTGCTTGTCTACACAAGCACACCCTTCGAAGAAGGTTTCGAAATAACGGGGCCCGTCACGGTGACCTTGTTCGTCTCCACCTCAGCGGTAGACACCGACTTCACTGCGAGGCTCACCGATGTCGACATCGAGGGGAGGTCGACCAATGTTTGCGACGGGGTGGTGCGCTTGAGATTTCGAGCAGGTTCCAAGGGGTTGGTGCAACCGCATAGCCAGCAGCGCGTGGTGGTCGAGCTTTCTCCCACAAGCTATTGGTTCGCGCCTGGTCACCGTGTTCGTCTTCAGGTCTCCTCCAGCAACTTTCCGCTTCAGCAGCCGAACAGCAACACCGGTCAAAATGAATGGCTGCATGACGTGAGGCCACAGGCAGCGAATCAGACCGTGTTTCACGGAGGAGCCACGCCTTCGGCTCTGTTGCTCCCGGTAGTTCCCACCGCTGACTAGGGAACTTGCCCGCGATTTGCCCAGCACGCGCGGTAGGTAAGCGACGATTCGACGCCCGAATCGCTGCACACGGGAAATTGACGAGATCGAGTTCATCCATCATGGGTGCACAGAATTATCGGTTCGAGTCGGTTGCGGCGTGCTCACTGAGCATGGCGATTACGTCGCGCCGCGCATCCTCCGCATCCAGAGGCAGCACCACTGTCCGCCCGCACGATCTCCAATGAGCCTCACCGCCGCGCTCCGCGAGACGATCGGCGAACCGGTAGAGCCCTATGGTCGCTGCAAGATGCACCGGCACCTGCGCGGAGAGGGGCACAACGCGGCCGTCTGCACGGTCGAGCAAGTGATGAACGACGAGGGCATGTTTCGGCCTCGTCCGAGGCAGGTTGCACCGAACCCTGCCGCAAGGCGGCATGAATTTTACTCGGGCCCCTGAACTGCACGCGACAGTTTGGCCGTTGAACTCTCAGAGCGGAACCGGCACAGGCGCTACGACGTGGCGGTGCGAAGCTGTGCACACGCTGCGAGCAACATCTGACCCACTTCGCAAGCTCGGCACGTGCAGACTTCGACGGAGTATCAGAAGGTGGCACGCAACGCGCCGGCCACGGCAGCGACGAAGAATGCGAACACCATTGACGCAACGAACCTACCGACACGAAGCACACCTCCGGCGACGAGTCCCGTTGCCCGCAGAGGAGCGAACTGATCGGCCCAGGGATTTCGGACAGTGGACCCGCTTAGAATAGGGATCTACTGAAATGAGTCCGACCAGCATGAGCAGATCACGGCGAT
>NZ_LVCV01000233.1 GCF_001647195.1 Rhodococcus sp. EPR-157
CTCGCTCGTCGAATGAGCGAGATCAGTGAGGCCCCGCTGTTCGTCGACGACTCCCCCAACCTGACGATGATGGAGATCCGCGCGAAGGCTCGACGCCTGAAGCAGCGCAATGGGCTGAAACTTATTGTGGTGGACTACCTTCAGCTGATGTCTTCGGGCAAGAAGGTCGAATCTCGCCAGCAGGAGGTGTCGGACTTCTCCCGTCAGCTCAAGCTCCTGGCCAAGGAACTCGAATGCCCGGT
>NZ_LVCV01000234.1 GCF_001647195.1 Rhodococcus sp. EPR-157
GCCGTGGGGGTGGCGGATGGTGTCGGGGAGGGGTCGTCCGCAGGGGCAGTGTCCGGCGTCCGGGGCGCCGGGGTAGGGAGGGCGAGAACCATCACCAGGTGCACCGGCATCAGGCCCGTTGTCGTCTGATCCACCGCCTCCGGGCCCATTGCCATCAGAGCCGCCCTCATCAGGCCCACCATCGTCGGGTCCACCATCGTCGGGCCTACCGCTCTCCGGGACTCCGTCATCGGTGCCGTTTTCGGCCGGGGCGGGTTCGGTTGCGGTGGGTTCGGCCGGGTTGGGGGCAGGTTCGGCCGGGGTGGGTTCGGCTGTGGGGCAGTGGGGTTGTCTGCAGAGGCAGGTGAGGTGTCCGCCGCGGGTGAGGGCGATGAAGGCGTCGGATCTGCGGGTGTCGAGGGTGCGGGGGTCCTGGGGGCATACGCGTGCGGTTTCGGTGTCGAGGAGTGCGGTGAGTTCGGCGGCGTCGGCGGCGCCGAGGACGGCGGACATGCGGGCCATTCCGCGGGGTAGTGGGGTGAGTCGTACTTTTTTGGTGGTGTTCGCGGCGCGTTTACGGGCGCGGGTGTCGAAGTCGGGGTCCAGGGCGGTGATCATGCGGTCGATTTCGCGGCCGAGTCGTTCGCGGGTGAAGTGTGCGGCGGCGGCGATGATGTCGGGTTCGAGGGCGGCGAGGATCTCCGGTGCGGCACCGAGTGTGTGGTCTCGGATGGTGCGCAGGATGTCCAGGCTGATGGCGCCGTCGGTGAACAGTTCTCGGTAGCAGGTTCTGCTCCCCCACCACACGTTGAGTGCGGATTCGAGTACTCCGGGTGTGGTGGTGGTGGCGCAGGCGAGTTCGTTGATCGCCGAGGTGTGGGCGATGCGGTCGGCGTCGAGGGAGCGGGGGATCGAGTCGGTGTCGAAGCGTGCGATGCGGGAGTCGTAGAAACGTTCGAGGGCGGCGAGGTAGTCGGCGTGGGCGGCGTTGAACGCGGTGTGGGCGGCGATGGCTTCGTCGAGGCCGATGACGTCGTCGAGCAGGGTGTCCTCGTCGAGCAGGGTGTCCTCACACTCGGTCGTCGCCATGCGTCACCCCCCTGCATCCGAAGTTCGAACTGATGTTCGATTCACTGCTGGAACTGTAACCCGCCCCACCGACAAAGTCACCAATCCTGCACAGACGCACCCCTATTCGCGAAACTCGGCTCACATCCGAACCTCTTCTGGGGTTGATGAGATGCCCGAGGCGAATGATGTAGCCGCATGAACAGTGGCTCGTCAGGGAATCGTGGCTAGGGCGCCGCGGTCGAGGGGTGTGTCGCGTTGTCGAATCGCGACAGCACTGCTCGTGCGCAACGGACAACCGTTCCTCGGTCGTGGGAGACCACGTATTCGAATGTCCGCCCGAGTTCGCTGTCACCCCAACGCAAATCACGCGCGGACAATACGCAGCAGAAGAACTGGCCCAGAACGACGACGTTCCATTCCTCGACCAGCTCGTCGGAGGGATCTATGGACGAGCTGACGATGCCCGGAACCGTCACGCCGGCCATGTCGATGCCATAGATGCCGGTGTATGCAACGTTTCCGGCCATGCGCTGCCAGCGACGTTGCGTCGGAGATGCGAATTGGTGGGCGTGTTGAAAAGTGCCGAGAACCATCGTGTCGGGCCCTGCGTCCGACGCCTGCGACTCGATCTGGCAACTCATTTCGACGAGCAGACTCTTCGTGCTGACCGCGCTCGGCTGACCGGTCGACGCGATATCGAACGGCGATCGAGAATGGCACGACGGCGTACTCCATGTCGGGGAAATCAGCACATCTCGCGGACCTGCCCCGTCGACGGTGGCGGGTGGAAACAGCGCTCCGATGCCGAAGGATGCGCCCAGGGCCAGTGCCCTGGTCCGGTGCCGCTCCGAGTCGACTCCGCTGGCAACGATGACGGCGCCCGTCCTCTCTGCTTGTGCGGCGAGAACGTGCAGGGCTCGGGCGGCCGTAGTGTCCGGAGCTGCACATGTCAGCTCGGGCGCAAGAACGATGATGTCAGGTTCGATGAGGGGAAGCAGCGTCAGTGACTCTGGCCGAGTTCCTACGTCGTCGACAGCGATTCGACGGTACTGGTCCCTGGCGGTCTCCACCTTGCTGAGAATGGTCGCCGGATTGTCCACGAGAGAGCGGTCGTGGACCACGTACGTTTCGGACAGTAGGTCGATTCGGCGGGGACTCGGGCACGAGGTGGTGAGTTCGGCGGCCGGAGAATGGATGGGCGCGGGTATGTCCACGGGTGCGTTGCATCGGCAGGGTGACTCAGGTGTGGAGGCCATGCTGCATTTCGAATCTCGCAGTCATTTGTCCGCCTCTCTCGCGGTCGGAGCTACAGTGCAGCGGCGGCGAGACCGGCGATGCCTAGAAGCAGAGCGCCGAACATGAGGACGAGGACGTTTCCGCCCGCGTCGAAAGCGACCAACGCGGCAATAACGGTGCCGGATACCGCGCCGACGGCCACCCGGTGATCGAGTTTGTCGACCAGGGTACGACTACGGCCTGGACTCACGGGTGCTAGCGTCGCGTCTTCCATTGTCCTCTTCCTGCAGGCCTTGATCCATCGTGACGGATCCAGATTTCTGTCCAGCCATCCGAAGTGTCACGACTTCATAACAAGAGTAACGAATCGATAACGCCGTAGGACTGCTGATGTCTTGAATGTGTTGTGATTCAACAGTAATGCGCGTGTGGTCACCGTGGGCTTTCGACCCAACGGAATCGAATAGGCACCCTCTGTCAAGGTATGTGCATGACCGACTCCATGAAGACGGATCTGCAGAGATACCTACAGCTCGGGCGGGACGCGATTCTGTGGAAGCTGGAGGGGCTCTCGGAATACGACATGCGTAGACCGATGACGCCGACCGCTACCAACCTCCTCGGCATCGTCAAACATCTCACGGCAGTCGAACTCGGCTATTTCGCGTGGACCTTCGACAGGCCGTTTCCCGGCGTCGTGCCGTGGGCCGAGGATGGCGCCGAACTCAACTCGGACATGTGGGCGACGGCGGACGAGTCATCCGACTACGTCATCGACCTGTACCGGCAAATATGCGCGCACTCCGACGCGACGATTGCCGAGCTCCCTCTCGACGCGCAAGGCCACGTACCGCACTGGCCCGAAGATCGAGCCACCGTCACGCTTCATCGGATCATCGTTCACGTGATCGCGGACATGGACCGCCATGCGGGGCACGCAGACATCGTTCGTGAGCTGATCGACGGTTCGGTAGGACTGACCGTCGGGAACGAGAACATGGCACCCGGTGGCGAGAAGGAGTGGCTCGACTTCCGGCGAAGGGTGGAGGACGCAGCTCGTCGCTGTGCGAATTGATTACGTGAGACGTCCGGGGGCCGTGGCACACTGGCGTCCATGACCGGAATCGAGGTACCAAGCGCTGTAGTCGAACTGGCACGTTCGGTACAGAGGGTTGCCGTTCTCACCGGTGCGGGGGTGTCTGCGGAGGCTGACTGTACAAAGCCCCACCGGTGGTGAATCGTCACTTGGACGAGGAGTGTTACACCAGGTGAGGAGCAGGACATGGACGCCGACGACAGACAGGTCAAGGCCGCTATCTATGCGCGGGTATCGAGAGACCGGACCGGCACCGGCAAGAGCTTCGAGGAGCAAATAGTCGAGTGCACCCGGACGTGCGTTCAAGAAGGTTGGGACGTAGCCGAGGTTGTCACCGACGATTCGGTGAGCGCGTCGAGATATTCCACGAAAGAGCGCCCAGGCTACAAGTCGCTCGCGCAGATACTCAAGCCGGAAATGGTCCTGGTCGTGTGGGAGCTGTCCAGGGCAGGCAGGCGCACCGCCGAACATCTCGCATTGCAGGAACTATGTGAAGAGCGGAACGTCTTATTCCGCGCAGGCAGCAGAACCTACGACTTTCGAACCAGCGGTGACCGCTTTATCGGAACTGTCGAATCAGCGATAGCCGCGAAGTATTCCGACGAGACCAGAGAAAGAGTTTTGAGGGCTAAACGTGCCGATGCCGAAGCAGGCAGGCCAAACGGTGCACTCGGTTTCGGTTTCATGCAGACGGTCGACCCCGCCACGTTCGAAAAGACGTGGATACTCGATCCGACAACCGCGCCACATATTCGAGAAGCAGCGTCGGACATTCTCAACGGTAAAACGCTGTACTCGATCGTCAAAGACTGGAATAAGCGCGGGATAACGACGATCAACGGCAACGAGTGGATACCGTCGACACTCCGACAAATGCTCATGCGCCCCGCGCTCGCCGGACTACGCGAGAACCACGGACACACCACCAAAGCTGTCTGGCCACCGATCATTTCCGAATCCGAGCACCGCGCTTTGGTCGCAATATTCTTCGATCCGAACCGAGTTACACAGCGCGGCAGTCCTGTTCGGCACCTAGGGAGCGGAATTTTTCTATGCGGAGTCTGCGGTCAAACCGTGGGCGTCATGGGAGCACAACCGAAGCTACAGCGGCTATCGAGATACGCCTGCCCGGATCGTCATGTGTCCCGAAGTCAAGCCGACGTCGACGCGCACGTCACCGAGAAGCTTCTGACCGTCATCGCGGACAAGTTGGCCGATGAATACCTGATGGACCAGACCGGCGCGGCAGACGGGGGAGAGACACCGAGCGCGCACCACCTCGAAAGAGCCGCCGAGCTACAGGGGCAGATTGACGATGCCTTGACCGAGTTCGAAGCTGGCAGGTTGTCAGCGGCGTTGTTGGGCCGTATCGAAGCATCCTTGCTGCCTCAGATTGCGCAGGAGCGCCGAGCAGCCGCCGAGCGTACGTCGAATCCTTTGTTGGCGAAGCTCGCCGCAGGAGCCGAGGGAGCGTGGGAAGCCGCCGACATATTCGAGCGCCGAGAGATGGTCCGAGCTGCCGTCGTCGTGACGATTCTTCGCGCTGGTAAGGGTGGCACCCACGTGTTCGACCCGACAAAGGTGTCTGTCGTCCGACGCGACCGTTCGAATATCCAAAGACTGCGATCTGGCTCACTACCATCGAAAGCGATAAATCACCTGGTCATAGCCCATGCTCGCTCGCATGCAGGACGTCGTCGGACAGCGAGCATAGTATTCTTCGAATGATTGAAACCTGGTTCACCGCAGAGGCAATTGGTACCGAAAAGAACGGTCGGGTCCAACCGGTCGGCTACGTCCTCGCAAACACCACGGGGTCGGATGTCCAGAACGTCAAAGTCTGTTTGGGCGACGGCACCGTGGTCGAGTGCGGAGACGTGCGTGCAAGCGCGCTGGTCGGCACGACAGGCCCTCTTTCGCGCGACATCATCGAGAAGGCGACTGTCACTTGGACAACCACGGATGGAGAGGAACGCGGTCCGGGTGCGATTCGGCTCGAATAACCGCTTTTGATCGCAGATTTTGTCATCTGTCGAGTATGCGCCGGACTGTGCCTAGCGGAGGCGGTTTTCCGACGTCAGGCCGGTACCGACACGCCGTAGTGAGCATCGAAGCGATCGGTCGACAGCCGCTTTACCCTGTTTTCGCGCGAGCGCTCGACATGAGCCTGTACCGCATGTTGGTAGCAGTATTCCCCAGGAAGCCAAGGAACACTGTAGGTTCCGATTTTCCGGCACACGGGTTCCCCGATCGCTTCGTGCTTGCACCTTGCGCTTAGATTCTTGGGTCGGTCGTCAACCATTCGAATTCCTCTCGTAGAACACGACAATGCCCCTAGCCGGAGAAATTGAGCTAGGGGCATTGTCGTGTAAGCGGGTCACCACACCCGGACTAGCACACACGTTGAATTGTACTCGCGCGCAATAGAAGATGCTGGTCAGCTCGGCGTGTTGAGCGTGCAGGCAGTTCCCCCCGCAAAGGAGTACCGTGAATCTCCGTAAGCCACACCACAACTCGAACCCGCGAGAATAGTGATGCACACATATGACGATCAATCCGAAGGTAGCCCGTATTCGGGCCGCGCTGGACGACTACAGGTTCGAGGAAGCCGAAAACGCGTTTTGGGCCTCTCGTCCGATTCTGCAACATATCCATGACTTCGCTCAATCCCGCTTAGCCGCGCCATATTCAACAATGCTCGCCGTGATGCTACGTGAGGTAGCAATGATCGATCCTCGATGGGTATTGCCGCCGATTGTTGGAAGTCACGCCAGCCTCAATCTCTTCGGCATCTATGTCGGTGAATCAGGCGGCGGTAAAGGGATTTCCGAAGCAGTCGCGCGAGAGGTTCTGACTCACAACGAGATCGTGAACGCATACGAGCTACCTAATCCGACACTCGGTAGCGGTGAAGGAATTGTCGCGCAGTACATGCGGCTCACGAAGCCTACGAAAGACGCAGCCGCCGTGCCGTTCCAGTACAACGATCGTGCGCTGTTCTCTGCCGCCGAGATCGACACACTCTCCGCAGTGACAAGTCGAAGCGGCGCAACGCTATTTCCAGAACTATGCAAAGCGTTCTCCGGTGAGACCCTGGGACATTCGCATGCCGCAGCCGAAAAGGGCCTGTTGGTTCCGAGACACAAGTACCGGATGAACGTCGGTATCGGAGCGCAGCCGACACGCTCGAACGTCATCTTGCAGCAAATTGATTCAGGATTGCCGCAACGATTCGTCTGGCTACCTACCCACGACATGTATATGCCCGACCACGACGTGACGGAGCCGGAACCGTTCTATCTCAACACGCTTGCATTCGAGCTAGGACCAGAGGAAGGATTGCGCGAGTTCACCGTCGATCCCGCTATCTGCGCCGAGATTCGCGCCGCACGTAAGGCCGTCGTCCGGTCCGGTAAGGGCGGAATCGACTCACACAAGCAGTTGACAAAGCTTAAAGTCGCCGCAGCATTCGCCATTCTGGACGAGAGAAACGAAATCACGCTTGATGATTGGGCGCTGGCAGAGTATGTCATCTACCGATCAGATCGAACAAGAGAAGCAATTCAGGAGACGATCGAGAAGGCCGAGCTAGAAGAAGCGAAGTCGAAAGCCGAGAAGCGGGGCAAGGCCGAGGGGATTACGGCGAAAGCTCGGATAGAGGAAGAGCAGAGCGCGGTCACAATGCAAGCGGCCAAACTTGTGCGCCAGACGGTGGCAGGCAACGAATACACGGGGTCGGAGCTGCGAAAAAAACTCGCGATGAACGACCGTGAGCCGTATTACGACCGAGCAGTTGCGCTCGCGCTGGAACAGGGACTCTTCAAAGAGATTCCTGTGAGGAGTCAGGGCCAGGTCGGAAAACGATATGTGCGCCTGACTACCGCTCAGGAGCGGGGTGAACATGACTAGGCAGGGGTGTCAGGCGCGGTCGGAAAGCTGCGTGCGCGGTACTGAATCCGAGGTGGAGGGGTGTCAGGGGTGTCGGGGTGTCAGGGGTGTCACGACCCTGCGTGACTCTGATTCTACTAATGAATCTTTTTCTTCTTCTTTTCTATATCCCCTGGTCACGCTCCTGCCTAACTTGAAGGCTCAACAACGAATTTCAGTCGCAGGCCAAACACCCCTGACACCCCTGACACCCCGACACCCCTCGAAAGGCTTAGATCACGATGACATACACACCAGGCAAGCGAACCGCAGCCCGTCGACAGCGCATCCTCGATTGCCTCGCAGCGCAGCACGAACCGGTCAACACCGCACAGATTCGAGCGAGATTCGGATCGACAGAGCGGGCCGAGGTAACGCAATTGCTCGCTGAACTCGTAGCCGAGGGCACTGTCACGCGCACCGAGTATCAGCCGCCTATTGGACGCGGTGGCTTCAAGTACGAACTCAGCGGGAAGGTAGCACGATGACCGATTTCTACTGGGACCGCGAGACGCGAAACACCTTCCAGATAATCGCCAAGTACGCGCCAGCCGAGGGTATCTCGCGATCGGAAATTGCATCTTTCGGAGTCCGCAGGCAGAAACAAACGATTCGAGACACCACCGTTCTGCTGGCTCACGGGAAGATTCTCAACGTCAGTAAGACGGCTACGCCGAGATACGTTGCGGCCGAATCGCAGCCGTGCCCTTCGTGTGGCCGAGCATGAGCGACATTCAGCTTGCGATCCTGAGGGCACTCGCGCGCAGCGAGCCGATAGACATGCCCGAGCTTGTCGCAGAGCTTCGAAAGGAGCTTCCCGGTATCCGACTGGCCGAAGTCATTCGCGCAGTGGGAGAACTCATTTTCGCGCTTCGCATTTTGCCCTTGTCCATCGAAGCAACCGCCAGCTACGACCGACCCGGCGACCCCCACAACGACGACCACCACAACGACGACCAACTCACAATCGGCAACGTCGAGTCCACAAGCCGATTCGGGTGCAGTCGTACCGCGAGAGCCAGAACACGCGCCTACAGACGTCTCAGGGCCGTCTACAGTCACCGTCTATCAAGAGCCGAGCTACCAAGCCCCGGCTGTCGTCACGACAGAACCACCGACCGCAAAGCCAGCCGTTACGACGACCGTATGGACGGAACCAACACCGCAACCACCGTCGACCGATTGGACGTCCACCACCATCGAGCCGATGCCGACCGGTGTAGCGACCCCGGACCCGACAGTAGAGGACGTCCCATGACCGAGAGCCGCCGAGAACGTAGACAGCGCAAACAAATCGAGGAATCGAAGGAGAAGCACGTGGACATCTTGACGATGAAGCTAGGCGAAGTCTTGGCCGACGCGTACGACAATCTCGATGACGAGAGCAAGGCAAGAATGCAGGCAAACCCCGGTGTTTCGATTCGGCACGAAGGAAGGTTCGTAATCGCTAGTTGTGCTGGACTCGACTTCGCGATGATCGAACACGCTTGGCTAGTAGATGATTCGCAAACCGAGGTCGACGCAATGACTGTCGACGGCTTCGTGCCCGATACGATCCCGGATGACTTCGAATGACCGCAAGGCGACGCGACGATATGAAGAACATGCGCGGGGCGCTTCACCCGAACATCGGCTTTGTTTACGGCGAGCACTGCAAGCCTACGATTGTCCGATGCGAGTGTGGTCGACGAATACGCAGCTCTCAGGACACGTTGTGCAGCAAGTGTTCTGATATTCTGAGCGAGCAGGCCGAAGTCGATTCGATTCCTTCACCTGCCACACCGGGATAGAGCCGGGACGGATAGCGCAGGGGCGCATCTTAGTTCCACTCTTTTGCTTGGATTGCAGGGCCGCAACACACGCGAGGTAATACGGAAATCCGTTTTATCCCCGCGCCGTCCTCTCCGCACCCGAAAACTCAGGAATCACAACATGAAACAGAAGAATTATGTCGAGCGGTCTGTCTCTTTCAGATCGACCAACACCGACGAAAATGATGGGCGCACCCTCGAAGGCTACGGGGCCGTGTTCAATCAACTAACCGAGATCACCGGTTGGGAAGGTCGGTTCAAAGAGCAGATTGCACCCGGTGCATTCAAGAAAACGCTTGCCGAACGGATTCCGATCGTCCAATGGGACCACGGTCGCGATAGTCGGGTTGGCTCCGTTCCTATCGCGAGTATCGAAGAGCTGAAAGAAGATTCGCAGGGCTTGTTTATCCGCGCACGACTACACGACAACGCCGTCGTTGAACCCGTAAGGCAAGCAATCGAATCCGGTGCCGTGAGCGGCATGAGTTTCAAATTCGTCGTGTTGGCCGATATTTGGCGAGACGCCAAAGGAAAAGTAGTCGGACCCGATCGACTCGAATCCTTGATCGACACCGGCACTCTGACTCGGACGATCAAAGAAGTGAAGCTAGCCGAACTCGGTCCGGTGGCATTTCCCGCGTATGCCGGTACTTCTGTTGGTGTTCGCGACTTGAGTTCCACCCCGTACAAATTGCTTGCCGCCGAGCGGCAGCTCAAACTCCTAGGAATCTGAAATGCGACGTAATCGTAATCGCGCGCCACAGCGCACCCTTTCCCTCGAAGAGATCCGGCACGAACTCACCGAACTCGGTGACGAAGCCCGCGACTTGATCGAAGATGCCAAAACCGAACACCGGGACTTGGACGATGACGAGGACGAACGAATCGGGGAAATCTCCGACCGTCTCGCCGAACTCCGAGGACTCGAAACGAAAGCCGTCGAGAAGCAAGCACGCTTGCGCAGTCTCGTGGACGGTGGATCGTTCGAGGCTGGACACCCCGGAGCGGACCCCAACGCGTACGAAGGTAGGCACCTGCTCAGTACCAGGGGCACTTCCGACCGAGACATCGTGCTCCGCAACCTCGAAGCCGACGTCAAGCACAAGGTCATTACCGAGGCCGAGGCTGGCACCGTCGAAAGCCTCATGCGCGGCGACGAAGGCAGTACGGCAACCCGGTACGCGAAGATTGCTGGCGATCCTCTCTACCGCAGCGCCTTCACGAAGCTGTACCGAGATCCGGTCAACGGTCACCGGGAATTCACCGGCCCCGAGGTCGAAGCGTTCCGGGCAGCGCAGGCACTCTCCCGCGCGATGAACGAGGGCACCGGTTCTCAGGGTGGCTACCTTGTTCCGCTCTCGCTCGATCCGCATATCATCTTGACCAGTGGTGGCAGCGTGAACCCGATTCGGGCGATTGCGAAGAACGTCACGATCACCGGTCAAGCATGGCGGGGTGTCAGTTCTGCCGGTGTCACTGCCGAGTGGACTCCCGAAGCGCAGGAAATGGCCGACGCATCACCTACGATCGCCAACCCGGTTATCCCGGTGCACAAGGCCGATGCGTTCATTCCGTTTTCGTGGGAAGTCGAACAGGATTCGTCGGCGTTGCTCGATGAGCTTCGGACCTTGCTTGTCGACGGGATCGAACAGCTCACCGCGACGGCGTTCGCAACGGGTACTGGCACCAATCAGCCGAGGGGCGTAATAACCGCTCTCGTCGCCGCTGGCGCTCCGTACATCGTCACGCCGGGTGTTGCCGAGACGTTGGCCGCGTCGGACGTGTACGCGTTGCAAGGTGCGCTCCCGAGCCGGTTTCAGCCGAACGCACAGTGGACGGGCAACCTCTCGACTATCGGGCGTGTCAGGCAGTTCGAGACCGCCAATGGCGCAACGGTCTTCCCCGAGCTTGCCAACGGCGTTCTGCTCGGCCGCAAGTTCAACGAGATGAGCACTCTCGACGGATTCGATCCCGCTGTGACCGATACGACGAACGTCGTGCTGATCTACGGGGACTGGTCGAATTACGTTGTGGTCAACCGGATCGGTACGACTTTGGAGATCATTCCGCAGTTGTTCGGTGCGAACCGTAGGCCTACCGGTCAGCGCGGCGCAGTGATGTACACACGAATTGGTGGGGACGTTGTGAACAACAACGGGTTCCGCGCTCTCAACATCGCTACCACCGCGTAACATAGGACTTGGTGTACCCGCGCACCAGCAAGCTCCGAACTGACAATTGGCGTTGGGCGGTTCGGACGTCGGTACTCGTGTTCATTCCACTTGCACCGACACACGATAAAGGCTCGATCATCAGGGTTTTGGGACTCGTCATCCCATCCTTTACCTGGTGGTCGAGCCGTTTTCGTGCCCTCAGTGTGTCCCAGTGGGATAAACGAGACCTCGTTTACATGACACAGCATTGCGAGCTAAATAACAAATGTTATTTAGCGAAGGAAAGTTCCGGTATTTTCCGTTTGGAAAATATCTAGGTGTCCCAGTGAGATCTAGGCGCAGTCTTCGGTGACGACAGGAAAGCGTGGGTTGCCGCCGCAGTCGGGTTGTCGGAGCAGGAGATTGCGGATACGCTCGGTGTGCATGTGCAAACCGTGAAGGCAGATAAAGTACAAAATCATACTTTATCCCCAGATGGCCCGCCTACCCCGTCGCCGACTCGTGAGGACAGCTTGGGACGAAAACGACCGACGACGTACAAGAAAGATCCGAAACCTGTTGCGCAAGAAGAGAAGTCGGAGTCGGGTCGGAGTTCGCTCGTACCAGTTGGGACAGGTGTCCAAGACCGGACAGTTGACCGACGAGAGCAGGGGCCGTCAATTGCAGGCCGCTCAGATCAACGCAGGCGCACGAATTCGGCAGGGCTGGTATGAATGCCTACCCCGGTATGGCTACGCGCACGATACACACCACAGCCCACGGTCCCTCACCACCAACCGATGAATGCTGTTGTGAATGTCAATCGTTGAACAAGTGTCAACAACATGATGTTGTCCTTCGTTCGTTGTGTGTTACCTATGTATCTGTTGCACAACATGATTCGTTACACAACACACGACTGTGACTGACTGCACTGACTGACTGACTGCACTGACTGCACTGCTGTGTGTCCTATGCATACGTTGCTCATTGCACACTGATATGACACACCTTGAATAGAACACTTACTCATTCATATTGAATTCACATTCTTTGCTTTGTTGCATTCGCTGTCGTCTGCCGTGAATGCACGCTTAATCCGTGTCAAGCACAGCGCGTGTTCTACCGAATGAATGTCGTCAGTCCGAATTGACTGCACGCGAATTGCAACACCTCTATTCACCGATTGCATTACCACCTTGAATTACACGTTCTGCCTTTGTTGTATTCGCGTTGAATTACACGTTCCTAATCGCGTTCGTGCACCCCTACGTAGGCCGAGGGTAGGTTGTGTGGGTTAGGTGGTTAGGACGGTGGGGGGGAATGCATAACCCGATTACTTAAGGGGTCAAGCGACCCCGGAGTCGCGCCGTTTTCTCTCTAAGTGTAAAAATTCCGGCTGGTCAGGGCGTAAAACGCCTGGTCAGAGGCTTGCAAAGACGTTACCGGCGAGTAACTTGGAGCATCCGCCACCAGCGCAACGGAATGCGGACGTACCGTGAAGGTAATTAGCACATGAAAAGACCTCGATAAACGTTTATCCCGATTAATTCGAGAGTTTATTGAGGTCTTTTGCTATGCGAATTAAATGACTGGAATCTCCGATGCCGCGAGAATCATCTGAGCGCGTGCCATGCCGACGAGTCCTGCCGAATTCGCTGACGGGTGTGTGACGTAGCTCTCGGCGCACCCTTTCAGATCTTCCAGTGAGTGTTCGCATTCTCGAATTGCGCTGAGTAAGTTGGTGATTGCGACGATATTCGTGTCCATGATTCCTCCGATTGACCGGTGCCTGTTATAGATGTCGGATGAGTCCGGGATTCCCACATTTCGTGACGCTCAGACCGGTCTGTGGTCGAATTTCGATCCAGCCGATCTGGCGAGTCCCGAGGGCTGGGCGCGCGACAGCGATCTGGTGTGGGGCTGGTACCAATGGCGAGCCCAGTTGGTTCGACGGTCGAATCCCAACGCAGGTCATCTTGCGCTCACGGCATGGCAGCAGCGCGTCCACCTCGACATTGCCACGCAGAACGTCGACGACTTGCACGAACGGGCCGGGTCGACGGTATTCGCGCACGTGCACGGCAGCCTGTTCGATCCGAGGTGTTCGGAGTGCGGACTGCATTCTCGACCGGAGCTGGAGCCGCTCGACGAGCTCACCGACCGGGTGCCACCGCCGCCGTGTCCCGACTGCGGTGGACCGATGCGTCCCGGTGCAGTCTGGTTCGGCGAGCCACTTCCGGAAACCGAATGGACTGCGGCGGTCGATGCTGTCGAATCCGCCGAACTCGTGTTGGTGGTCGGCACGTCTGGCGTCGTCTTTCCGTTTGCTGGACTTCCTGCGATGGCTCGGAGTACCGGCGCCACAGTGGTCGAGATCAACCCCGTGGAAACAGAGATCTCCGACATGGCCGACTACCGCTGGCGCACCACTGCGGCGATCGGACTTCCAGCGCTCGTCGATTCACTCAGGTAGAGAGTGTTCGCAATCATGCGCTGAGGTACCCGGGCACCGGGGCGCCGTCGAGAAAATGCTCGACGGCTGCGCGTGCGGCCACTGGGCCGACCAGGTTTCCTGTTCCGTTGTATCCGCCGAGGGCGATGACGCCGTCGTCCACGGTGGTGCAGAGTGGACGGCCGTCCTCGGTGAAGCCGACCGACGCGGCCCACCTCTTGGTCACCTTCACCGGGTGCCCTGCCATCGACTGCGCTACCGATTCGATGTGCCGTTGCACTGCAGCCGTCGGTTCGTCCGAGTCGGTCCATTCGTCGTCGGCGAACAGGTCGCGACCGCCGCCGACGTAGAACCGCCCCTCGCGGTCCTGTTGCGCGTAGTCGTATCCCCAGCGGCCGTACACCGGGCACGGAAGGCGACGCGAAAGAACGGGCTCGGTCGCGAGCATCTGCAGTCTCGCCGTTCGTATTCGACCTTGTAGCTGAGGGAAAATTCTGTCGAGCTTTCCATCCACTGCGACTATCACGAACGCCGCACTCACAGACCCGTTTCGGGTCTCGACGCAACCGGATCGAATGGACGTGACAGGGGAGTGTTCGAACAGTTGGGCGCGTAGGCGGAGCTGCGAAGCAAGTCCGAGCGCGCGGCGGGCAGGGTTCATGACCGCATCGTCGGGAAGGAAGATGCCCTGACCCAGTTCGTCGTCGTAGGTCTCTGCCGCGATGCCGTGCTCGCCCAGAACCCGCGACAAGGTGCGGCAGTCAAACAACTCCGCATCGTCGGTGTTTCCGGGTAGTCCGGCGAGTCTGATCGACCCGGTCCGCCGGATGACGCTCGAACCGAGCTTGGCTTCCAGTGAATCGATCTCCTCGAGCGTCTTGCGGTACAGCTCGACAGCAACCCCGCCCCAGGACTCGACTGCGGAATGGAGAAAGGTCGCAGGACCACCGCGCAAGAACCCGCCGTTTCTGCCGGCGGCCCCCGCTGCAGTGCGTCCGGCGTCTATCGCGACCACGTCGAGACCACGGCAGACGAGTGCATCCACCGCTGCGAGCCCGGAACCACCCAGTCCGACGACGCACGCGTCGGCCGTCACGGCGTCGTCGAGTACAGGTAGCCCGGCCCACGAGGACACGATCGGGTCGTCATCCCACGCCGGTCTGTTGCTCACTCGAACTCGAGCCTCATCGACCTGGCTGCGAAGTGCAGCAGGAGCACGAATCCACCGATCGACACCACTACCGGCAACCAGACCACGAAGGACATCAGCACGGCCACATCCTCGTACGCCACAACGTATATCGCGATGAAGCTCGTGGCGAGAATGCAGAACAGGACGTGAAACGCCAGCATCCACCGCTCGAAGAAGAAACCGACGAACATTCCGATCTCGATGAAGAATGCAGTCTTACCCAGGGTGATCTCGGGTGGGAAGTCGGCCACGATCGTCGCCGCGAAGATCGCGATGTTCGCGATCACCACGAACGCGAATGCCTGGTTGAGCGTCGGCCAGGGTCCGACCAGCCAGAACAGTCCCATGATGTACGCCGCGATCATCGACGTCCACTGGACAGCCGTGGGGATGGGGGTCGTGGCTCCATAGCCAAATCCAATTTCCAGGGTGACGACCAGTGCCATGCTGAGAGTTGCAAGCGCGACGACCTTCTTGACGATCCCCTGCACAGCCAGGGAGGACATCAAGTCCACTCCCCATTGGTAGTGCTCTTCGGAGGACGCGACCGCACTGCTCATGTTTCACCCCTTGTCGATGTCCTTACCGATTCAAGCACAGTGATCCCGGCGCTGACCGGGTATTGCTTCGATACGACCAGCCTCGAACTGCTCGCCCCAGCTGGGAGAGAATATTCGTAACATGTTGTGCGGGTACAGGATTCATGGCCCGAAGGCTGGTTCTCGACCCCGAGCAGGCCAGCTCCGACGATCAGGCGCGGGTCAGGGCGTCGGCGATCACTGCCAGTGCCCGACGGCCTTCTGGAATCGGCAGCAACGGATAGACGTGCAACATCTCCGACGCTTCGTGATAGTGCAACGGAGCACCGATCGACCGGCAGGCGTTCACAAGCGATCGGGCATCCGCGTTGGCAATATCCCGGGTACCGCTGAAGAGCGACATCGGCGCAAGACCGTGCAGATCACCGCGAAGCGGACTGACCCGAGGGTCGTCGACCGGGAGGTCACCTCGATAGAGTTCACCGGCAAGCTTGGTTCCCGGCACCGCCAGCCATGGATCACGGGGTGCGATCTTCTCGATCTCGGGGTCGGTCATCGCGACGTCCAACCACGGCGAGATCAACACGATGTGTGCAACCGACGCGACACCAGCGTCGCGAAGTTGCTGCGCCACAGCGAGCGCCATGCCGCCGCCGGCCGAATCGCCCATGAGTACGACGTGTTCGCATCCGAACTCGATTGTCACGGACTCGGCGATCTCCGCGGCGCGTGCGACGGTCGTCGCCGCTGTCTTTGTCGGGGCCAAGGGATAGATCGGTACCACGAACGTCGTGTCTGCGGCAGCTGCGAGTTTCGCGATCGTTCGCCAGTGGGTTCCGGTTATCTCGGCGATGTACGCGCCGCCGTGGAAGTACACGCTCGCGCGTGTGGGCGTCGAATCACGAGGGGAGATGCGGTACACCGGCCATCCCGACGCGTCGTCACGTGTCACCGCGACTTTGTTCGTGACCGAACGCGGTGGTTCGTACGACGCCGGCGCCGCGAGTGTCTTGTCGATCTGTGCCGACGTGCGGTCGACCGAACCGAATCGGCGTTTGGATCCCCGCAACCGAATCGCGAGGGGCATCAGGCGGGCGGCAAGACTGGTCACCCAGTCACTATTTCACGGGTGGAACGACACGAACGAGGCCCCGCACTCAAGTGCGGGGCCTCGTCGAATGTCCACTACCGGTGGATCAATAGAAAGTCTTACGTCCGCCCACCGCGCGACCGGTTGCGCCGAGGATGGTCAGGATTGCGCCGACGACGACAAGAATGATGCCGATCGTGGTCAAGATGCTGATCGATGCAAAATAGCCGATCAGGGCGAGGATGATTCCCAGGACGATCACTGTCTTACCTTCTTTCGATTTTGGGTGTCGCTGTCGCGACATCCGCCGACCTACGTTCGTTGATCGCCGAACTCTCACTGCGTACCCGGGGCGTTCCTCGAATGGACGAAAACGCCACGACACTCCGAGTCTGGAGCGCCGGGCAATTGGAACTACCCCGACAATCCGGGTTCGAAACGTTCGCTACTACCGACATTCATGGATCGAGTAGGTAAAAGTGATGCGAGCTGGTATTCCTTACTCATGCAGCGAGGGGCACCAGGGTTGAACACGCGGCTGGACCTCCCGCCGGAGAGCCCTTTCCGTGCACCGTGGGTACTTTCGCATTCGACATGGTGAACGGCGTGTTGTCCTGGTCGGACGCGCTGTTCGGAATCTACGGCTACGAGGTGGACGAGGTCACGCCGACGAAAGACCTGCTGTTGGATGCGTGCCACCCCGACGATCGTGCGCAGGCAGCGGCCGTGATGTCGGCGACGCTCGCGTCCGGCATCGGGTGCGTCAATGCGCTCCGCATCATCACCCCGTCGAACGACGTCAGGCATATCGTCTTCGTGGGCAGTGGAATCAAGGACTCGAACGGGGTAACGGTCGAGATGTCCGGCTACGTCGTCGATGTCAGTCGAACGACGAATACGGTCGTGGCGGAGAGTGTGCAAGACGCGGTGGAGACCGTCGTTGCCTCCCGTGGGGTGATCGAGCAGGCGAAAGGCGCGTTGATGTTGGCATTCTGCGTCGACGCAGACACTGCGTTCGGTGTTCTGTCGTGGCAATCTCAGATGCACAACGTCAAACTGCGGTCGCTTGCGGAACAAGTGATGCTCGACCTGCATGGCTCCGATCCACTCGACGGCGACCTCCGCGCCAATGTCAGTCATCTCATTCTCACTGCGCACGAACGCGTACCCGGCGTCTGCACGCAGCGACAAGCGCCCCCGCCCGAGGGCGGAGGCGCTTGGCACGATGTCTGCTGCGGCTGAGCGTTTCAGCCTGCGTTGTTTGCCGCTTCGTTCTCGCTCTTCGCTCCCGACGTGGAGAGCTGACCGCCCGAATTCTCCAGGTGTGCGCGGACGAACCAGTGGAACAGCTCCAGTTGCCCGCTCTGACCGATCAACAGATCCTCGGTGACCGGGTCGATGTCGCCGATCTCTTCGATCGCCTTGCGGGTGTCACCGATTACGCCGACGTAGACGAGGTCGAGTGCGCCGAGGTGCTCGATGGCGGTCGCACGGCCGATCGAGTAGTCGTCCCAGGTGCGTCCGTCGACGATGGTTCCTGGGGTTCCGTGGGCGGAGGAACCGAGGGTGGCGATCCGCTCTGCAATCTCGTCGGCGAATCCGCGCACTGCCTCGACCTGTGGGTCCAGCATCTCGTGGACCGAGATGAAGTTGGGCCCCACGACGTTCCAGTGAATGTGCTTGAGAGTCAGGTGCAGATCGTTGTACGCGTTCAGCCGATCTTGCAGGCGCGCGGCGATGCGCGCGCCCTCGTCGGTGCTCAATCCGGGCACGGTGTAGGAATTCGAATTGCTCATGACACACGGCTACCCGGGGTGGCTTCGTGCGAAACACCCCGGGTAGCGGACGTACGTCTTACTTCTGTTCCGAGTCCTTCGTCAGGCTCGGGGTCGCTGCGTCGACGGCACCGGCACCGGCATCTGTATCGGTACCAGTGTGCTCGGCGACAGTGGCGTCGCCTGCGTCGGATTCTTCCTTCGGCGGCTTCTTCAGGCTCAGGATGATCGAGCCTGCAAGAACTCCGATGATCACCACCAGGCTGACCACCGACGGGATTTCCGGGATGGACGTGCTGATCACCTTGTGGCTGGCCTGCAGAATCAGCTTGACGCCGATGAATCCCAGGATGATCGCAAGACCCTTGGACAGGTAGTGGAACTTGTCGAGCAGCCCGGAGAGCAGGAAGTACAGGGCGCGCAGTCCGAGGATTGCGAACGCGTTCGAGGAGTACACGATGAACGGGTCGTCACTGACCGCGAGAACGGCGGGAACGCTGTCCACGGCGAAGACGAGGTCGGCTGCTTCGATGGCAACGACCACGGCGAGCAACGGAGTCGCGACGCGCTTGCCGGCCTCCTTGACGAAGAACTTGGTGCCGTCGTACTCGTCGCGGACCGGGATGACCTTGCGGAGTAGTCGCACGGCGATCGACTGGCTCGGATCGTACGAGTCCTCCTCGTCCTTCATCAGCTTCCACGCGCTGTAGAGAAGAATCGCGGCGAAGACGAACAGAACGACGGTGAACTTGCTGACGATCGCCACGCCGGCCGCGAGGAAGATACCGCGGAAGACGAGAGCGCCGATGACGCCGAAGAACAGCACTCGGTGCTGGTATTCGCGGGGGACCTTGAAGTACCCGAAGATCAGCGCGAACACGAAGAGGTTGTCGACGGACAAACTCTTCTCGAGCAGCCAGGCGGTGGTGTATTCGACGCCCGCCGTGGTGCCGAGGGTGGCGAAGACGACTCCGCCGAAGATCAGTGCGACGCCGACCCACAGTGCGCTCCACCAGGCGGCTTCCTTGAAACCGATGATGTGAGCGCCGCGGTGGGCGAGAAGGTCGATGGCCAGGAGGATGACGACGACGGCGGCGAAGGCCGCCCATGCCCATACCGGGACGTTCATCGGCGAGTGTCCTTACTCGTCAGCCGAGACCCGAGGCTCTTCAACTTGGCCTGGTTCTCGGGTTTGGTGGCGTACGCACGTGCTTGTGCAATCAGCTTCTTACCCTGTGGGCTGCGGGAGAACACCTGCAGCTTCTGTATCAATGACGCCATGAAACGGTGCTCCTTTCGAACGACGATGTGGAGCGGCGGTCGAGCGGCCGCGATTACTCCAGTGTGCCTGTTGTGAATGCGGCAGTCATCGTCGGATGTCGGACATGTATGCCCGTTTTCGATTGCCGGACCCCGGCAACCAACGGGCCGATCTTCAGTCGGCGGTCGGCCAGCCTAAAAGTCGAGCACCGTATACAGCCGTTTGCAGAGCGAATCGCTCGCTCGGTTCGTTCACATCGTGGCCGGTCAGCTCCGCTACTCGCGCGAGGCGGTAGGTGACGGCCCGAACCGACAGGTGCATCGACCGTGCGGTCATCGCTGAGTTTCCGCCGGTGCCGAAGTACGTGAACAAGGTGTCCAGCAGGGGTTCGGCTCCGCCTCTCGCCGACAGCAGCGGTGTCAACACCGTCTGCACGAGATCGGTGATCGCCGGTCGATCGTCCAACAACACTCGGTAGACAAGAAGCTCACGTGCGTCGACCACCGGTGTATCGAGCCCGAGCTTGGCTGCGAGATCGAGCGCATCGAGGGCTTCCCGATACGACGACGCAACGCCGGTCACACTGGGGCCGGTCCGTCCGACGCCGATTCTTCGGACCCACCCGGTCGTATCGTTGCGTCTCTCGGTCGCAGTGCGAACTCGATCGACAACGTATTCGACGGCGGTGCGATCAGGCGCCGCGAACACGACGACCAACCGACCTTCCTTGCTGGCGACCAAGGTTTCCGAATCGGCCTTCCGGCCTTCGACCGCCCGCTCGACATCGGTGATCACGGCACCGCCGTCGGTGAACGGTGTCGATGCGGCCACCACGACCACGGCATGTGGGCCGCTCAGATCCAGCCCGAAGTTCTCGGCACGCCCCATCACCCCTGCGATGTCGGCACTGCCGGAGAGCACATCGTCGACGAACTCCCGCCGCGCAGACACCTCCGCTCGAACGAGGGTCCGGCGCGCGAGCTGAAAACCCTCGGTGAGTTCGGCTACCGCATCGTCGACGGCATGCAACATGACCTCGCCCGCGGTGACGACGGCGTTCGGGTTTCGTTCCGCATCGACGACCGCCGGGAGCGTCCTCCACAACCGCCACGCCGAGGACAGATACAGATCGAGAAGTGCGCGAAGAGCGACGCCCTGGAGCGCGGCTGCGTCGCCATGCGTACGCAGAGTGCGAAGTTGCCGCCTCGACAGTGGCCGGCCGTCGGCTACCGCAGACGTCAATACGTCGAGGAAGTCGCCCAGGAGATCGGTGGACAGTCCGCCCGCATCCTCGGCGGCGAGATCGGCCACACGACCTCGAGTTTCGTCGCCCGCAGCCGCAGCGGAATCAGGTGTCATCGAGCACCATGATAGGTGTTCAGCGGTTCAAGGCCAGGACCGACAGAAGTTCGTACGCGACGTGCGCCGCAGCGATACCGGTGATTTCGGCGTGGTCGTAGGCAGGAGCAACTTCGACGATGTCGGCGCCCACCACATTCAGCCCGACGAGTCCGCGCAGCGTGTTCAGCAGTTCTCGAGATGTAATGCCGCCGGCCTCGGGGGTTCCGGTACCGGGTGCATGGGCTGGGTCGAGCACGTCGATGTCGACCGAGACGTAGACGGGTCCTGTGTCCAGACGGGCCCGCATTCGATCGACGATGCTCGCAACACCGTCGTATTCGTAGTCGTCGGACCTGATCACCTGGAAGCCGAGCACTCGGTCGTCCTCGAGGTCCTTTTCGCTGTAGAGCGGCCCGCGAATACCGATGTGCTGGGAGCGTTCCAAGTCGATCAGGCCTTCTTCGCTCGCGCGCCGGAACGGGGTCCCGTGCGTGTAGGGGGCGCCGAAGTAGGTGTCCCAGGTGTCGAGATGCGCGTCGAAATGCAGCACGGCCACGGGGCCGTGATCGCGAGCCAGCGATCGGAGGATGGGGAGCGCGATCGTATGGTCACCACTGAGAGTGAGGACGGACGAGCCATCGGCGCGGAGGCCCGTGATCGCGGATTCGACGGTCGCGAGGGCTTCGGCGATGTCGAAGGGGTTGACGCCGATGTCGCCGAAATCTGCCACCTGTTGGTTGGCGAACGGTGACACCTTCAGCGCAGGGTTGTACGGACGTAGCAATTTCGACGACGCGCGAATGTGGCTCGGACCGAACCGAGCTCCCGGTCGGTAGCTGACACCGGAATCGAAAGGTACACCGAGAATGGTGACGTCGGCCCGCGACACCTCGTCGAGACGCGGAAGGCGCCCGAACGTGGTTGGCTCGGCATAGCGCGGCACCTTGGTGGCGTCGACAGGACCAACAGGGCTGGCAGGACCAACAGGGCCGGCAGGACCGGCGGGTGAATCCGGGGTGCTCATCTTCCGCTTCTTTCGTCGAAGGTGACTCGCATTCGATTGTGAGCGTCGTCGCGGTCGACCGACTTGTCAACTACTGTTTCCTCACGCGATACTCGTGGTGCACGGCGGAAGGAGGGACGACGATGTCGACACCCACGGCAGCGACACCCAGAATTGGAATGCGACTCAAAGATGCGCGACGAGCGCGTCGACTCACGCTCGAGGATGTCGCAGACACGTGCGGTGTCACCAAGGGGTATCTCTCGAAACTCGAACGTGACCACGTCAACCCGTCAGTGGCGACGCTGGTACGGGTGTGCGCTGCCCTCGATCTCGAGGTCGGATCCTTGTTCGACACTGCACCTGCCGGCGAACTGGTGCGGGCAGGAGCGCTTCCTCGGGTCGCGTTCGGTGGCGAGAAGATGACCGAGTATCTGCTCACGCCGGTGGGGGAGCGCAGAATTCAGGTTCTTCTCGGAGAACTGGAGGCGGGCGGAGGTAGCGGTGCGGAAAGCTACTCCTTGCCGGTGGACGTCAATTTCGTGCATGTGCTCAGCGGCGGTCTGACCGTACGGTTCGACGACGATGTGCCCGGCGACGTCGTAGCCGAGGAGGTAGTACTCGAATGCGGCGACGCCTTCACCTTCTCCCCGCGTCGACACCACAGCTTCGAAGCCGGTGACGCCGGTGCGCGCGTGCTCTGGGTGCTGAATCCCGCTCTACCCGAAAAGTCTTCGTCGGTCAGGGGATGACATGGCTGCCCACCTGAGAGCATCGCTGTTCCAAGGTCCGGAGTTCTCCGGCGAGACGTCCGACAACCTCGATGTGATCGCCCGCGCTGCCGAAGTTGCGTCTTCGGCCGGCGCGGACATTCTGGTCACCTCTGAGATGTCGGCCACCGGTTACGACATCGGTGAGCTCGTCCGGGTCCGTGCGGAACCTGCTGACGGTCCAATCTTCGACGCTGTGGCAGCGCTCGCGCGGCGAACGGGGGTCGCAATCGTCTACGGCTATCCGGAACTGGCCGATCGGACAAACGACAAGCCGGGCGTCTACAACTCTGTTCAGGTTGTCGGCGCCGACGGCTCCGTGTTGGCCAGGTATCGCAAGACCCACCTGTTCGGCGATCTGGACCGCAGGCACTTCCTGCCCGGAGCCGAACTCGTCGTTCAGTTCCAGATGAACGGAGTAACCTGCGGCCTGCTCACGTGCTACGACGTCGAGTTTCCTGAAGCTGTTCGCGCGCACTCGGATTCCGGAACCGACTGGCTCATCGTCCCTACCGGACTCATGGTTCCCTTCGACATCGTGGCAACACACGTCGTACCGGCACGGGCGTACGAAAGCCAGCTGTTCATCGCCTACGTCAACAGGTGCGGTAGCGAGACCGATCTGCAGTATTGCGGACTGACCTGTGCCATCGGGCCCGACGGGGCCGAACTCGGTCGCGCTGGACGCATCCAGGAGTCCATCAGCGTCGACATCGACACCGCTGTGTTGGCACGGTCGAGAGCGGTCAACACCCATTTGGCCGACCGGAGGTCGGACTTGTACTCAGCAGACGGAAGAGGAAGTTCATGACCACACCGGTGACTCCGGACAGCACGTCCGCCGACGAGGACGAGCGCCCGCTGACGATGTTCGGGCCCGACTTCCCGTTCGCATACGACGACTACTTGGCTCACCCCGGCGGACTCGGCCACGTGCCGGATTCCGCGGTCGGATCGGAAGTGGCGATCATCGGCGGCGGATTGGCGGGCATGGTCACCGCCTTCGAGCTCATGAAGCTCGGCGTCAAACCGGTTGTCTACGAATCGGATCAGATCGGCGGACGCATGCGGTCGATTCCGTTCCTGGGGCACCCCGGCGTTGTCGCCGAGATGGGTGCGATGCGTTTTCCTCCGTCGTCGACGGCGCTGTTTCGCTACCTCGACATGCTCGGGCTGAGCACCGAGCCGTTCCCGAACCCACTTGCTGAGGCAACCCCCAGCACGGTCATCGACTTGAAGGGCGAAAGCCACTACGCACACGTCCTCGACGATCTCCCCGAGGTTTTCGCAGAGGTTGCTCGCGCATGGCAACGCACCTTGGAAGACCATGCCGATCTCGTTCCGCTGCAGCGCGCCATCCGTGCGCGGGACGCCGCGGCGATCAAGCGACTGTGGAACGAACTCGTCGTTCGCTTCGACGACCAGACGTTCTACGGCTTCCTTGCTGCGTCCGAGCACTTTCGGTCGTTCCGATTGCGGGAAGTCTTCGGTCAGGTCGGTTTCGGAACCGGTGGGTGGGACACCGACTATCCCAACTCGATACTGGAGATACTCCGCGTCGTGGTCACCGCGGCCGACGATCACCACCGTGGCATCGTGGGCGGGGCGCAGCAGTTGCCCGTCGGACTGTGGAACGCGGAAGTGGAATCGAAGCACTGGCCCGCCGGCACGTCGGTGGCGTCGCTGAACGGCGGGACTCCGTCGCCTCGGGTCGTGGGACTGCGGCGGACCGCCGCGGGAATCGTCGTGCGCGACAGTAGCGGCGATGAACGAACGTTCCCTTCGGCGGTGGTCACAGCTCAGAGTTGGATGCTGCTCAGCACCATCGCGTGCGACGACGACCTACTCCCGATCGATCATTGGACTGCAATCGAACGTACCCACTACATGGGGTCGACCAAGGTCTTCGTCCTCGTGGACCGACCGTTCTGGAAGGACAAGGATCCCGCGACCGGACGCGATGTCGTCAGCATGACGCTGACCGATCGTATGAGCCGTGGAACGTACCTTCTCGACCAGGGTGAAGGGCAACCAGGATTGATCTGCCTGTCCTACACCTGGTCCGACGATTCCTTGAAGCTGCTGGCACTCGACGCGGCAGAGCGGACCGACATCGTGTTGCGTTCGCTCGAAGGGATCTATCCGGGCGTCGACTTTCGATCCCATATCGTCGGCGAACCGGTCAGCCTGTCCTGGGAGACCGAACGGGACTTCATGGGCGCCTTCAAAGCCAATCTGCCCGGCCACTACCGGTACCAGGAACGGCTGTTCGGCCACTTCGTGCAGGACTCGTTCGAAGATCGCCACCGCGGAATCTTCCTTGCGGGCGACGACATCTCCTGGACCGCCGGATGGGCCGAGGGCGCGATCCAGACCGCGCTCAATGCGGTCTGGGGCGTCGTACACCACTTCGGTGGTGCATCTGTTCCCGGCAACCCCGGGCCCGGAGACGTTTTCGGCGAGATCGCGCCTCTACGGCTCGGCGACCTCTAGCGAGTCTCGATCGACGAAACGCGTGGGTGGGTTACCGTCGAAGTAGATCGGCGCCGCGTCGGGGGCGGCGCCGGTTCGAAAAGTCGAATCAGCTGGATTGCCTTCCCGAGGCCCGGTCGAGCAGGGGTTTTGTCCGGTATGGGATGAGTTCGCTCATCGCTATGGACATGTTGGTCCGTTCCACTCCGGGAATTTTCAGTATCAACCCGGCGACTCTGTACAGGTCGTCTGCATCGACTGCTGCGATTCGAATGTGCATGTCCGAGGCGCCGGAGAGGCCGAAGACCTCGAGCACCTCCGGAATGGTCTCGAGGTGGTCGGTGACCTCCGAGAGCTTGTGCTGGTCGACCCGAGTCGTCACGAATGCTTGCAGTGCGTAGCCGAGACTTCGCGGTCGGACACGATGATCGATCGGCGTGAGAGCTTCCTTGTCCTCCCACCGGGTGAGTCGCGCCTGAACGGTGTTGCGGGACAGGCCGAGGCTGTTCGCCAGCTCTACACCGGTCGCGCGTGGCTTGTCGCACAGAGCGAGCAGTAGGCGGGCGTCGGTTCGGTCGAAATCGGTCATCGGTTCACGGTAGTGGGCCTGCGCTCGTGGCACCCGATCGGCCTGGCGCCAGGTCAGCTACGCGTAGACCACGAGCCAGCACATCGTCGGGCACACTGTCACCGCGCACGAGGGCAGCACCGACGCGAGCGAGCGCGGCGCCTGTCTGAATCCCATATCCACCCTGGCCCGCGCACCAGAAGAAGCCGTCGAGTGTGGGATCGAACCCCACCACGGGAGTTCGGTCTCCGACGAAGCTGCGTAGACCTGCCCACGAAGATTTGACGTGACGAGCCGTCAGAGTCGTTGCCTCGGCGATGGCGTCGAGCGCACGCGCGATTTCCGTCTCGTCGGGTCGCGCATCGCTCGGCTCGCTCGGTGTTTCGTCGGCGGGTGAGCACAGCATCTGGTGCCCTTCCGGTTTCAGGTAGAAGGATTCGTCGAAGTCGCTCAGCGTCGGCAACGTCGTGGTGTCGAGGTGCTCGGGTGCGGCGACCATGAAGATCGTTCGACGCAAGGGGCGGAGCCCGACGCGGCAGGCACCGGCTGACTCTGCGAGCGAATCTGCCCAGGCGCCTGCGGCATCGACCACGACAGGTGCTCGACGGACGGTCCCGTCTGCGGACGCCACATGCCATAGGCCGTTCCGACGCTGGAGGCTCGAGATGCTGCTCGAGGTGGCGATCACACCACCGCGGGCGCGGATGCCGCGCACGAAACCTTGGTGTAGCGCATGAACGTCGACTTCCATCGAACCTGGTTCGTACAGAGCCACATCGAGATGCTCGGGACGAAGGAGAGGGAAGAGGTCTTCGGCTTCCTTCGGGGTGAGAAGCTGTGCGTCTGGCGTGAAATCGCGTACCCGAGCGAACATCGACTTCAGCGCGTCACCGCGGCCACGTGCCGCGAATTGGAGCAGTGACCGAGGCGAGAGTAGTGCGGAGTCCCAGTGATCCGGTGGGTCGGTGAGAAAGTTCCGGCTTGCTGTGGTGAGGGCGCGAATGGCGTCGTTGCCGTATGTCTCGAGGAACAGAGCGGCCGAACGTCCGGTCGTATGGAATGCCAACGTGGATTCGCGTTCGAGCAGACACACCGATCTATCGGCCGCGAGCTCGTATCCGATCGACACGCCGGCAATTCCACCGCCGACAACGATCACGTCGAACGTCGTATCTCGGTCGTCCATGCGCCTGAACACTACCGGCCCCCGGAGTCTGGATAGTGTGCTCGCATGCGAGGAATCGAATCGACCGACCAGTTTCGGCTGTCGGGCGCGTGGAACTTTCGGGACGTCGGAGGCGCGCGTACCGCAGACGGGCAGGTCGTGCGCAGCGGGTTGCTGTTCCGGTCGTCCGAACTCAGCCGGCTCGACCCGAGAGGTGTCACTGAATTGGAGACACTCGGCGTCCGACACGTATTCGATCTGCGTGGGGAGTCGGAGATCCAACGCAGCGGCACCGACCGGGTACCTGCGAGTGTGACGGTGCACAACGTGCCCTACGAGAACCGCAAGGGCAAGAAAGCCCCGCACGAGGTCGGGACTGCGATGGACCCGAATGCCCAACGGGAGTACATGATCCGCGCGTACACGTCCTACCCGTCGCTCGACGGTGCCCGGGCAGCCATCTATACGGTGGCGGGCGCACTGATACGGGGCGACGGTGGAGTTCTGGTCCACTGTGCTGCGGGTAAAGACCGCGCCGGATGGACTATTGCAACCGTCCTGCGGGCGGTGGGCGTCCACGAGCAAGACATCCTCGCCGACTACATGACGAGCAACACTGCCATCGAGCCGCTCAGAGCTCATCTGCGATCGGTGTGGCCGGCCGGGCTCGACGGTTCGCCGGTCGAACTGTCCGATGCGGTCGTCGGAGTCACCGAGGCGTACTACCTGCGCGGGCTCGAGACCGTTCGGGAACTGTACGGGTCGTTCGACGGGTATCTCGAGGCGCTCGCGCTCGACCGCATATACGTCGACAAGTTGAAATCTGCACTGCTCGACTCGACCGATTGAATCGACACGTACCCTGACCACCATGCGCACTGGCCAAACGGCGCCGGACTTTCGGCTACCGGATCACGAAGGGACCACGCGGTCCCTCAGTGAACTGTTGGCCAAGGGTCCGGTGGTCCTGTTCTTCTATCCAGCTGCCAACAGCCCGATCTGCACTGCGGAAGCATGCCATTTTCGTGACCTGGGCCGTTCGTTCGAGATGCTCGGCGCTCAACGGGTCGGCATCAGCACCGACGCGACCGACAAGCAGTCGCATTTCGCGTTGCAGCGATCCTTCGATTTTCCCCTGCTGGCCGACTCGGATGCTTCGGTCGCGGAGCAGTTCGGGGTGCGTCGCGGCAGCTGGTTTGCCAGGCGCAGACGCAAGAAGGAAATCAAAAGCCGTTCGTCTCACGCAGCACAGCGAGGGATTGTCCGGCAGCTGCTGTCGGTGAAAAGGACGACGTTCGTGATCGATCGAAATAGGGTGGTGCGACTGGTTGTGACCAGTGAGCGTGCCCATGTGCACGCCGATCGAGCGTTGGACTACTTACGCTACCTGTCCTGAATTGTTGTCTCCGCTGAAGAGCATCGTGTAGACGGCAGGCTTCGTGTTCTCGGCGGGGGCGTCGACTGAAGAGTTGTCGACGTGGCTGAACAAAGCCTCGGTCTTCTTCGATGGTTCCATTCCACGAGCATGCTCTCGATTCCCGTAAAACGCCACTCGGACTCGCGGGGACGTACAGCCGTGGAATTCGACTCGTTCGTCGTGTTTGGAATGCGGTCGAACGGAGTGGGAGACTCACTCGCGTGCCTGACCTCGAATCGGTCCTTGCTGGACTGCGCCGCCGCCCCGACGCCGAGGCCGCGAATCTCTTTGCCGTCGACGCTGCAGATCGACTGATCCTCGATGCGGTGAGCGAGGCTGTTCCGGACCTCGATAAGCGGACGATCGCGGTGATCGGGGACCGGTACGGCGCGCTGACGCTCGGGCTCGCGGCTCGACACGGGGTGACCGGCGTACGCGTCCACCAGGATTCGTATACGGGAGAGATCGCCCTCTCGCGCAACGCAGTCGATGCCGAGCTGTCGGGTGTCTTCGAGCATCACGGTCTGGACGAGACGCTGCTGGACGGGGTGAACGTCGTTCTGATGCAGTTGCCTCGAAGCCTCGCCGAGCTCACCGACATCGCCGAGACCATCGCACAGTTCGCAGATCCCGACGTCCAGGTGTTCGCCGGAGGACGTGACAAGCACATGACGCCCGCGATGAACTCGGTCCTGCGTGCGTCTTTCGAATCGGTCTCCGCAGGCCGAGGTCGCCAGAAAGCCCGCGTTCTCACTGCCGCGACACCGATTCGTCCGCAGTCCCCGACATATCCGGTCACCGCCGGTCTCGGTGACATAGGTCTCACTGTGGTTGCGTACGGGGCAGTGTTCGCCGGCGCGAAACTGGACATCGGCACTCGGTACCTCGTCGGCTTCGAAAAAAAGATGAAGCCCGACGCCGGGCAGATCGTCGATCTCGGCTGCGGGACCGGCATCCTCGCCTGTTTGTTGGCGCGTGCCCGTCCCGACGCCACAGTGCACGCCACGGATCGTTCTGCGGCTGCAGTGGCGTCGGCTCGCGCAACGGCGGCGGCCAACGGACTCGACGTCGACGTGTCGCGAGACGACGCCATGTCGACCTACCCGCAATCCTCGGTGGACCTGATCGTCTGCAATCCGCCCTTCCACGAGGGCGCTTCACTGCATACGGGCAGTGCCGAGAAACTGTTCGAGGCAGCGCGCAGGGTGCTGAAACCCGGCGGCGAGATGTGGACGGTCTACAACTCGCACCTGAACTATCGGCGGGCGCTGGCAGATGCCGTCGGACCGACCACGGTGGCGGGGAAGAACACGAAGTTCACCGTCACCCGGTCGGTCGTCTGACACCACCCTGCGGAACTATTCGACCGGTCCGCCGTCCTCGGGGGTGCCGCTGATCTGTCCGCGATCGCGCCCGCGGTCCTCCACGAGTGTTCCTTCGACGATTTCCGCTTTGCGCTGCCCGTCGGCGTAGTCGATGTCGGGGTCCTCGTCGGAGGCGAGGATTTCGTGATCGACCAGTTCCTCGGTCAACTCCTCGTCGGGAGTCTCGGCGACCGAAGGTCCGTCGTCTTCGAGTGCGGTGTCGGGCTCTTCCTCGCTCAGCTTCTCGTCCAGGCTTTCGCCTTCGAGAGCCTCGTTCGCGGTGGTGCCGAACCTGTCCGATTCGCTGTAGTGATCGGGGGGATCGACCACAGTGTCGCCGTCGTCGTTGCGAAGCTCGTCCGAGTCGAGGCTTTCGCTCTGGTCCAATGTGTCGCCGGGTCCGTCTTCGATGCTCATCACGCCATTGTCCATGCCCGCAACCGAACAGGAGGAAACTCGGTCGTCGAACGCTCTTTCGGCGCGCCGACACGGTAAAGTCCGAATTGTCGGATGTTGGGGCCAGTCCGACTGGGAACTTTTGTCCGTATGTGGCACGTTCTACGTACAACAGCTGGGGAACGCCCCGGCGAAGGCCTGAAACATAGAAGGGCTCGCGCTCTTAGAAGGGAAGTGACACGGTGCGCACCTCCAGTAATCCGGTCTTCCGCAACCTGCCGAAACAGCAGGGCGGCGGATACGCCACGTTCGGCACTGCCACGGCAGGTGCCTCACAGGCCGCCCAGTTCGGCCAGCCACAGACGCAGGCCGATCCGTACCAGACCGGACCTACCTCGCGGGCCATGACGATCGACGACGTCGTCACCAAGACCGGCATCACGCTCGGTGTTCTCTCGATCACCGCGATCGTGGCGTACCTCCTCGTCGACAACAACACCAACCTCGCCGCGCCCTTCGTCATCGGCGGCGGTCTCGTCGGACTCGGTCTCGTGTTGTTCGCGACGTTCGGTCGCAAGATGGACAACAAGGCCGTCGTGCTGGCCTACGCGGTCGCCGAGGGATTCTTCCTCGGTGCGCTGTCGTTCATGTTCACCGACGTCGAGTTCGGCGGCGTCGGCGGTAGCGCCCTCATCGCTCAGGCAATCCTCGGTACGTTCGGTGTGTTCTTCGGCATGCTCGTCGTCTACAAGACCGGTGCAATCCGTGTCACTCCGCGGTTGACGCGCATGATCATCGGCGCCCTCATCGGCGTCGTGGTTCTGGCTCTCGGCAACCTCGTCGCCAGTTTCTTCATGGACGGCGGCTTCGGCCTCCGCGACGGCGGCCCGATCGCGATCATCTTCAGCCTCGTCTGCATCGGTATCGCAGCGTTCAGCTTCCTGCTGGACTTCGACCAGGCAGATCAGCTGATCCGCGGCCAGGCTCCGGAGAAGGCAGCGTGGGGCGTCGCACTCGGACTGACCATCACCCTGGTGTGGTTGTACGTCGAGATCCTGCGCCTGCTCAGCTACTTCAACAACGACTAGCATCAGCGCACAAGGCCCCGCACTCACGGTGAGTGCGGGGCCTTTCGCTTGTCGGAGCAGGGGTCAGCTGAGGCGTTCGAGCACCATTGCCATGCCCATGCCGCCGCCGACGCACATGGTCTCGACGCCGAACGTCTTGTCCTGCGTCTTCAGGTTGTTCAGCAAGGTTGTGGTGATGCGTGCACCGGTCATACCGAAGGGGTGACCGACGGCGATGGCGCCGCCGGAGATGTTGAGCTTGTCGTGGTCGATACCCAGGTCGCGGGCAGAGCCGAGAACCTGGACCGCGAAGGCCTCGTTGATCTCGAAAAGATCGATGTCGGAGATCGACATGCCCGCGATGCCGAGGGCGCGACGGGTCGCCTCGATGGGGCCTAGCCCCATGATCTCGGGGGACGTTCCGGTGACGCCGGTGGACACGATCCGTGCGAGTGGCGTCAATCCGAGTGCCTTCGCCTTGGTGTCGCTCATGATGACGAGCGCTGCAGCGCCGTCGTTGAGTGGGCACGCATTGCCGGCGGTCACGGTGCCGTTCGGCCGGAACACCGGCTTGAGCCCGCTGATCTTCTCGTAGGTGGTTCCGGCACGAGGGCCGTCGTCCGTGGACACGACCGTGCCGTCGGGCAGCGTGACCGGAGTGATCTCGCGCTCGAAGAAGCCGGAGTTGATAGCTTCCTCCGCACGGTTCTGGCTTCGGACGGCCCAGTGGTCCTGTTCCTCACGGCTGATGCCCGTCAGGATCGAGACGTTCTCGGCGGTCTGGCCCATCGCGATGTAGGCGTCCGGGAGGTCGCCGTTCTCGCGTGGGTCGGTCCAGGTGTCGGCGCCCTCTTCCTGCGCCTTCTTGGTGCGGGCTTCCGCGTCGGCGAAGAGGGGATTGTGGCTCTGCGGGAGCGAATCGGAGCTGCCGTGGACGAAGTTCGAGACGCTCTCGACGCCTGCGGAGATGAACACGTCGCCTTCGCCTGCCTTGATGGCATGCATCGCCATGCGGGTGGTCTGCAGCGAGGACGAACAGTAGCGGGTGATGGTTGTTCCCGGCAGCGAGTCGTAACCTAGTAGAACGGCAACGATGCGTGCGAGGTTGTTTCCCTGCATGCCGCCGGGGAGACCACAACCGAGCAGCAGGTCGTCGATGTCCGTCGGGTCCAGCTCGGGCACCTTGGCGAGCGCGGCGGCGACCATCTGCACGGTCAGGTCGTCGGGACGAATGTCCTTGAGTGATCCCTTCATCGCGCGGCCGATCGGGGAACGGGCGGTACTGACGATGACTGCCTCTGGCATGAACTCTCCTTGGTTGGCTTACATAGAGAAGAAACGACCTGTACTCGAACCTATCGCTACCCGTTCTGTGCCTCGATCTCGGCATCTCGGCGGCGAAGAAAACGATCGAGCGACGCAGCAGCACGGGGAACGAATTTTCGCGATTCCGCCGCAGCGGACACCTCGGGAAGGTCGGGGAGTGGACCGCCGTGCCATTCCCCGAGGGCAGTGGCGAGCACCGGCAGCAGTTGCCGCGCCGCGAGCTCGTATCCGGCCGCCGACGGATGGAAGCGGTCGGCAGAGAACATCGTGTCCGGGGCCGCCAGGAACTCGGGCGCCAACAAGTCGGCCAACGCCACCGGATGACCGCCGGCCTTCAGCGTCGCGTCGGTCTGCGCACGGGCGAGGCGTCGTCCCCAATTCCGCACCACGGTTCGCAGGGGTTGGGGGATCGCGGTGACGACACCGAGA
>NZ_LVCV01000235.1 GCF_001647195.1 Rhodococcus sp. EPR-157
TCATCTCGTCGCGAATTCACCGGACGAAGAATTCGCCGCTCTCGCGGAAGCAGAAGCCGAACTCGAATGAGCATCTATACGCAGTCGGTGTCCGGCACGACCTATCAGTTCGACGGCCTCGTCGAACTCATGGCGAAGGCAACGCCCTTGCGCTCCGGCGACGAACTGGCCGGCTGTGCGGCGCAGTCCGATGCAGAACGGGCCGCAGCACAATGGGCACTGTCGGAGGTGTCTCTCGATGTGTTCCTGCATGATCTGCTCGTGCCGTACGAGACCGACGAGGTCACCCGGCTCATCATCGACTCACACGATCGGTCCGCGTTCGGCGCCATCTCGCATCTGACCGTCGGCGGTCTGCGGGATTGGCTGCTCGACGCCGCAGCGTCGCCGGATTCGGCGTCGATTCTGCGGTCCGTGGCGGCGGGGTTGACACCCGAGATGGTCGCGGCTGTCAGCAAGATCATGCGCAATCAAGATCTGATCTCGGTTGCGCGGGCTGCCGAGGTGACGTCCGCCTTCCGAACGACCGTCGGGCTGCCGGGGACACTCAGCACACGGCTGCAGCCGAACCATCCGACCGACGACCCACGTGGAATTGCGGCCGCAACGCTCGACGGCCTTCTACTCGGGTCCGGCGACGCGGTCATCGGAATCAACCCCGCTACCGATTCTCCGCACGCCACATCGGATCTGCTCTACCTGCTCGACGACATCCGGCAGCGATTCGAGATCCCGACGCAGTCGTGCGTGCTCTCGCACGTGACGACGACGATGGAGCTTATCGGCAAGGGAGTCCCGGTCGATCTCGTCTTCCAATCCGTTGCCGGCACCGAGGGTGCGAATTCCGGTTTCGGAGTGCATATTTCGCTGCTTCGAGAGGCCAACGAAGCAGGACGTTCGCTGCATCGAGGAACCGTCGGAGACAACGTCATGTATCTCGAGACGGGGCAGGGATCGGCGCTGAGTGCGGGCGCGCATCTGGGCACGGACGGCAAACCCGTCGACCAGCAGACGTTGGAGACTCGTGCGTACGCGGTGTGCCGCGATCTCGAGCCGTTGTTGGTCAACACGGTCGTCGGATTCATCGGCCCGGAGTATCTCTACGACGGTAAACAGATCATTCGTGCAGGCCTCGAAGATCACTTCTGCGGAAAGCTTCTCGGACTGCCGATGGGCGTCGACGTCTGCTACACCAACCATGCCGAAGCCGACCAGGACGACATGGACACCCTTCTCACGCTCCTGGGAGCGGCAGGGGTTGCCTTCGTCATCGCAGTACCCGGCGCCGACGATGTGATGCTCGGGTACCAGAGCCTGAGCTTCCACGACGTTCTGTACGTGCGGCAGGTGTTGGGATTGAAGCCGGCACCCGAGTTCGCTGCGTGGCTCGATCGTCTCGGGATGGTCGACTCCACCGGAAGAATCCTCGACATCGACGCTGTGGGCTCCCCTCTCAGGGCGTTGACCGGTGCGCGATGAGTGAACTCGAACCAGAACGTGCGGACAGCGCACTGTGGGATGAGCTCCGGCTGAGCACTCAGGCTCGGATCGGGCTCGGGCGCACCGGTGACTCGCTGCCGACCCGTCGGGTGCTGGAATTCAGGTCCGCGCACGCGGCAGCACGAGACGCGGTCCACATGCCGCTCGAGGTCGACAAGTTCGCGGTGGACGTGGAGAAGGTAGGCGTCGGAGCGCCCGTTGTCGTGACATCGAAGGCGACGTCCAGGGCCGAGTATCTGCGGAGGCCGGATCTGGGACGCTCGCCGGACGACCTGTCGTCGATCGACAAGGGCGACTTCGATGTCGGCTTCGTCCTGAGCGACGGTTTGTCTCCGAGGGCGTTGATGGATCACGGCTCGTCGATGCTGGAAGCGCTCGTGACGGAGCTGTCGGACACGTATTCGATTGCGCCACCGGTAATTGCGACAGAGGCGCGTGTCGCGCTCGGTGACCATATCGCCGAGGCGATGGGCGTGCGTACCGTTGTCGTGCTGATCGGGGAGCGACCCGGTCTCTCGGTGGCGGACAGCCTCGGGATCTATCTCACGCACCTACCCGCGCCCGGAAAGTCCGATGCCGATCGGAACTGCATCTCGAACATCCATCCTCCGGAAGGCCTTGGATATCAGCAGTCGGCGAAGATCGTGGCGAGCTTGATCTCCGGAGCGCGCAAGCTGGGTAGATCCGGTGTCGCTCTCAAAGACACCTCGCGTGCCGAAGCCCTCGAGTCCTCGGAGGCGTTGACCATCGAGTAGCACCCCTGTCCGGGGGTAGAGGGTCGTGACTCAGGTCACTATCCTGGCTCGTATGGAGAGTCTCAGTTTTTCGTCGGGAAGTTCGTCGACACCGCTTCTCGAGGACACTATCGGTGCAAATCTCGACCGGACCGTCGCTGAGCACGCTGGACGCGACGCACTGATCGACGTGCCGTCGGGGCGACGGTGGACCTACTCGGAATTTCTCGCGGACGTCGAATTGTTGGCGGCCGGCCTTCTCGTGAAAGGGGTAGGGCGGGGCGACCGCGTCGGTATGTGGGCCCCGAACTGTCCCGAATGGGTTCTGGCCCAGTACGCGACGGCGAAGATCGGTGCGATTCTGGTCAACATCAATCCGGCGTACCGGACGCACGAGTTGCGTTTCGTGCTGAAGCAAGCCGGTGTGTCGGTGCTGCTGTCGGCCCAGGAATTCAAGGGTTCGGATTACACCGCGATGATCGACGAAGCGCGCGCCGAGGCACCCGACCTTCGCGAAGTCGTGTACATCGGCAGCTTCGGCTGGGAACTGATGACCGACAGAGGGCACCGCGCGCTCACCGAAGAACCGTCGATGGTGGCAGACGCACAATCGACGTTGACCGCACACGATCCGATCAATATTCAGTACACCTCCGGGACAACAGGTTTCCCCAAGGGTGCCACGCTGAGTCACCGGAACATCCTGAACAACGGCTATTTCGTCGGCGAGTTGTGCCATTACACCGCAGCCGATCGTGTGTGCATTCCGGTGCCGTTCTATCACTGCTTCGGCATGGTGATGGGCAATCTTGCATGCACCAGCCACGGCGCAGCGATGGTCATTGCCGGCCAGGCGTTCGACGCGGCGGCGACGCTGACCGCCGTCCAGCAGGAACGATGCACCTCGCTGTACGGGGTGCCGACGATGTTCATCGCCGAACTTGCGCTCGCCGAGTTCGATTCGTTCGATCTGAGCAGTCTGCGTACCGGCATCATGGCCGGCTCTCCGTGCCCGACCGAGGTGATGAAGCAGGTCATCGAGCGGATGGGAATGTCCGAGGTCTCGATCTGCTATGGGATGACCGAGACGTCGCCGGTGTCGCTGCAGACTCGGAGCGATGACACCATCGATCAGCGAGTGTCGACGGTGGGAGCGGTCGGACCGCATCTCGAGGTGAAGATCGTCGACCCGGTCGACGGCAGGACCCTGCCTCGCGGAGAGTCCGGGGAACTGTGCACCCGTGGGTATTCGGTCATGCTCGGTTACTGGGAACAGCCCGAGAAGACAGCGGAGGCGATCGACACCGAGGGGTGGATGCACACCGGCGACATCGGCGTCATGGATGACCTCGGCTACGTGTCCATCACCGGACGGATCAAGGACATGGTCATACGCGGAGGCGAGAACGTGTATCCGCGGGAGATCGAAGAGTTCCTGTACACCCATCCCGACATCCTCGACGCCCAGGTGGTGGGCGTCCCCGACGCCAAGTACGGGGAGGAACTGATGGTCTGGATCCGGATGAAGGACGGCGCGGTGCCGCTCGACGCCGAGGCCGTCAGGGCGTTCTCCGCAGGCAAGCTGGCGCACTACAAGATCCCGCGATACGTCCACGTCGTCGACGAATTCCCCATGACGGTCACCGGGAAGGTGCGCAAGGTGGAAATGCGCGAACGGTCGCTCGACCTGATCTGACTCTCACAACCGCTTCGGCAGTCTACAACCGTCATTCGTGTTGTGAACACGTATTCAGTGTGTGAGAGCGCGAGCCTTCGCTCGCTCGAATCGCATGTATAGGTCATGGAAGCTCCACAAGTCCTCCCACGTCCACCGGAATACTTCGTACCCGTCGTCACGGAGGGCGTCTTCCCTTTCCTTCTCGCGCGCAAGTGTCTCCGCCCTCCCGCCGTATTTGGCCATTCCATCGAACTCGCCGATGATCCGAAATTGTGGCCAGAAGAAGTCGACCCGGAAGTTCAGACCCGGTACCCGATACTGCAGCGACGGCTCAGGCATGTCATGGTCGATCATCCGGAGACGGGTCAGTGTCTCGCCGGCGCTTTCGCTGAGACCGTTCATTCGTGCGACTGCCCGACGTGCCGCGGCGATGTTGTGCAGTCTGGAGCTCTGCTCGAGAATCTCCGTCAACACGTCCGTCGTGATCGCATACTTGCGGAGCGCAGAATCGCCGATCACCACCGCGTGATCCATATCGACGATGCGGGCGGTGTCGATGACCGTGCGAGCAGGGGAGGTGACCGGTACCGAATCGATATCTACGACGGTCGCGGTTGTGAGTGCTGCGGTGTGTACATGAACGCTCGACGTCTTTCGGCCGCCGGTCGACCGATCGACAGTGAGGTGGACCCGGTCGAGTTCGGTGTTCCACATCGTGAGGCCGTGCATCGCGGCCGCCGAGATGTGGCTGACGGCATGATCGGTTCGGCCTCGGACCGCGGCGACCGCCCTGAGTCGGTGAACAGCGGTCGGCGTCAAGCCGTCGGACCCACGTGCGGGGTAGTAGATGCCTGTGGCAGTCTTTCTGATCTCGCCTGCTTCTTTCAGTCGGCGAAATTCGGCGTCGGTGTATCCAGCTGCCGACGCTGCTGCGCGCGTGAGGAATCCGTCCGAATCGGGGGGCATGCGACGATCGTGCAGCCGACCTAGTCGCGCTACCACCACCCGACCCGGGATTGTGGATGAACCAGGCAGCTGTGGATGGATTCTGGTTCGTTCGCACCACTCGGCACTTCCCGTATTCGGTTCCTTCTACAACGTTCCTGTGCGTTTACAACGTCGATCCGCGTTGTACACGCACATCTCGGTTGTGACGAGTGGGCTCGAGGAATACTGATCACATGACCGAACCGCAGTGGACGCCGTCGTCGGAGGACATACAACGGGCTCGCATCACGGACTTCGCCACGCAGGTAGGACAGACGTACGGGCTGTCTTTCGACGACTACGCGGCATTGTGGGAATGGTCGAAAGACAACCTCGAGCAGTTCTGGCAGGCGGTGTGGGACTACTTCGACATCATCTCGGACGAGGATCCGACCGCGGTGCTAGGTAGCGCCGAGATGCCGGGAGCACAGTGGTTTCCCGGGGCGACGCTCAACTACGTCGAACAGGTCAAGCGACAGGTGGATCGCGGTGGGATCGCGATCCAGTACGTGGCCGAGGACGGCACCGAGCGAGCGTTGAGTTGGGACGACCTGGCGCGACAGGTCGGCGCCCTCGCCGTGACGCTGACCTCCGCCGGCGTGGGCACGGGCGATCGGGTCGTCGGCTACCTCCCCAATATCCCGGAGACGGTGGTGGCGTTTCTCGCGACGGCAACCATCGGTGCGATCTGGTCCTCATGCGGGCAGGACTACTCTGCATCTGCTGCCCTCGACCGATTGGGTCAACTGGACCCCAAGGTGCTCGTCACTGCCGACGGATACTCCTATGGCGGCAAATACCATGACAGGACAGCCGACGTGACGTCGCTGCGTGCCGGCCTCGCGACGGTGGAGTCGGTGATCCAGGTGGGCGAGCACGTCACCGAGGGATCGATGAGCTGGACGGACGCCACTGCCGGTGCGCACGAATGGGTGTCGACGCCGGTGCCGTTCGATCATCCGCTGTGGGTGGTCTTCTCCTCGGGCACGACGGGCCTGCCGAAGGGGATCGTGCACGGGCATGGTGGAGTACTGCTGGAACATCTGAAATCGGTTGCACTGCAGTCCGACATCGGGCCCGAGGACACATTCTTCTGGTACACCAGCCCGAGCTGGATGATGTGGAACTTCCAAGTCGCTGGCCTTCTCGTCGGCGCCACCATCGTGTGTTTCGCCGGCAGTCCTGGATTTCCGGCACCCGACGCGTTGTGGTCGATCGCGGCGCGCGAGCGGGTCACGTTCCTCGGGACGAGCCCCGGCTACGTGTTGGCCTGCATCAAAGCTGATGTGCACCCGTCCAGTGAGCACGACCTGAGTGCGCTTCGCGCTGTGGGCATCACCGGTTCCTCGCTGCCCGCGTCATCGTCGATCTGGTTGGCGGACAACGTCGGTGCACATGTTCCGGTGTTCTCGATCTCGGGCGGTACCGATGTCGTGTCTGCGTTCGTCGGTGGCGCCCGAACCGTACCGGTGTGGCCGGGTGAGCTGTCGGCACCGTACCTCGGCGTCGCACTCGATTCGTTCGACGAACGCGGTGAGTCCGTTCGCGGTGACGTCGGCGAACTGGTGATCACGAAACCGATGCCGTCGATGCCGATTCGATTCTGGAACGATGTCGACGGAAGCCGCTACCGCGGTGCCTATTTCGACAGTTTCCCTGGAGTGTGGCGACATGGGGACTGGATCACCCGTACCGAACACGGGAGTGTCGTGGTGCACGGCAGGTCGGATTCCACGCTGAACCGCAACGGAATCAGGATGGGAAGCGCGGACATCTACCAGGCAGTCGAGTCGTTGCCCGAGATCGTCGAATCACTGGTGTTGGGCGTCGAATCCGAGAACGGTGGCTACTGGATGCCACTGTTCGTGGTGCTGGCCGACGGCACCGAACTCGACGACGAGCTACGCCGGAAGATCAAGGACGTCATCACCGAACACGCGTCTGCCCGGCACGTCCCCGACGAGATCATCGCGGCGCCTGGAATCCCGCATACCAGAACGGGAAAGAAGCTCGAAGTCCCGCTCAAGAAGATCTTTCAGGGCCGCGCCCAGACAGGTGCATTCGACCGAACCTCGGTCGACGCTCCGGAACTAGTGGATTGGTTCGTCGCACGGGGGCGCGATCACGATCGGTGACGCGTCCACTTCGCCAGAAACTGCTTCTCGTCGGGGGTGATGCGGCGCAGCCGCTCCGAGCCGATATCCACCATCGCCATCTGAGTGGTCGCTAGTACTGCCGGCAGGGAATCGGCCGGTGCGCCGGATGGACGCACTTCGTAACCGATGGTGAAGTCGACGGACCGCACCTGCTCGAACCACAGGGCGATGTCGAGCGGACTGTCGGAATGGCGCAGCGGCTTCTTGTACGAGATGTTCACGTTCGCGATCAATGCGCTCTTGATCAGCGACTCGTTGGCTTCCCCCGCACTGAGTAGCCATTCGATGCGAGCTTCCTCCAACAGGGTGACCATTCGGGCGTGATTGATATGGGCGAAGGCGTCCATGTCCGACCAGCGGACGGTGATGGTGGCGTGGTAGGCCTGCTCGACGTGTGTCACCGCCATACGTTCTCATGCCCACGGTGATCTAGAGTCCGGGTGTGTTGATCAGAAACGTGGTCCTGGCTCCGGGCGGCGACGCCGTAGACGTGCAGACGGTGTGCGGCGAGATCGCCGAGGTCGGATCGGCCCAGTCGACGACACGTCCGATCGAGGGAGACGTTCTCGACGGTGAGGGTGCTGCGCTGCTTCCGTCGTTCGTCGACAATCACCTGCACCTGACACAGTGGGCGGCGTCCTTGACCCGGATCGACGTCTCCGGTGCGGATTCCGCAATGGACCTCGTCGACATACTCGCGCGGTCGAACGAACGGCATGGTCACGGAATTCTTCGCGCCCAGGGTTTCCGGGACGCCCTGTGGTCCGATGCACCGCACAAAGACATACTGCAGAACGCGCTGCCAGGGCGACCTGTTGCCGTCACGAGCATGGACTTGCACACGCTGTGGCTCAGTCCCGCACTGCTGGCAGATCTCGGCATGGATCATCCGACCGGTGTGCTCCGGGACCACGAGTGCATGGAAGGGCTCAACGCCCTCGAAAAACTGACGAACATCGACCACAGCGATCGCGACACCCTCGCCGCAACCGCCGAGCTGGCGCGCCGCGGAATCACCGCAGTCACCGACTTCGAGTACGCGGACAACCGGGCAGTGTGGGGCCGACGCATCGAGCATGCAGCCCCGGCGGTCGACATCCATTTCGCAGTGTGGCGGGAGTGGCTGGAACACGAACTCGTGCTCGGTGCACGCACCGGTGACGCGATTGCCGAGCACGTCGCACTCGGACCGCTGAAGGTCATGTTCGACGGCTCGCTCAACACGCGGACCGCGTGTTGCCACGATCCATATCCCGGTGGCAGCTCGACCGGTGTGTTGCTCGAGACGCCGGAGGACCTCGTCGCGCTCATGGAGAGAGCGCGGACGGGTGGAATTCTGCCGGCAATTCACGCGATCGGAGACAGGGCCAACTCACTGGCGCTCGATGCATTCGAGCGGGTCGGCTGCGGCGGCCGGATCGAACATGCGCAGCAGCTCGTCCCCGCCGATGTGCCACGCTTCACCGCGCTGGGGGTCAGCGCTTCGGTGCAGCCCCAGCATGCGGTCAGCGATCGCGACGTCGCGGACGAACTCTGGGATGGTCGTGGATCGATCGCGTACCCCTACCGGTCGCTGCACCGAGCGGGGGCCCGGCTGCTCTTCGGGTCCGATGCGCCGGTCAGCCCGCCCTCGCCCCTCGACGCGATCGCCGACGCCGTATGGCGGACCGACGACGAGCGGCCGCCATGGCAGTCGGACGAGGCGTTGCCGCTCGACGTCGCGATCGCCGCCGCGTGCGGCGGAAGGGCCTCCATCGAGCTCGGGATGCCGGCAGACGTGGTGCTCCTTGCCGAGCACCCGGCAGGTCTGAGCAACCATGACCTTCGCGCGCTTCCGGTACTGGCCACGGTACGGGCGGGAGCCGTCACGTTCGGTGGGCCACCGACGTGACCGAGTTGCCGGCGTGGCAGGTGTACGGGGAAGCTGACCTCCCACTTTCGCTCAGTGCTGCGTTGGCCGCGTTCGTCGAGCAGGGCTACCACGGGACGTCTGTGCGCGAGATCGCCGGGCGAGCCGGCCTGTCGGTACCCGGGCTCTATCATCACTATCCGTCTAAGCAGGCCATGCTCGTCGGTTTGATGTCTGCCGCGATGGACGAGCTCCTAGCGCGGTCCCGGCAGGCGGAGGCCGCGGCCGGGACGTCGCCGCAGGCACGTTTCGACGCCGTCGTTCGGTCGCTGCTGCTGTTCCATATGCACCGACGAGATCAAGCGTTTCTGGGATCGACCGAAATTCGCAGCCTGGAGCCTGCCAATCGGGCCGACTATGTCGGCCGACGAGACGAACAACAACGCATGCTCGACGCGATCGTGGCGGCGGGCATCGAGTCCGGTGACTTCGATCTCCGGCACGCCGGGGACGCGTCGCGAGCGGTGACGTCGATGTGTGTCGGGGTCGCAGGGTGGTATCGACCGGACGGACCGTTGAATCCGGCCGAACTCGTGGAGATCTACCTCGGTATCGCTCGGCGAATTGTCGGAGCCGAAGGGTAGGTTCGCGATCATGGCATCCTTGAGCGATTCGGACGTTCGTGAGTTTCTTGACCACGGGACCAGGACGGGCAAGCTCGGCTACGTCGCCCGGGACGGCCGTCCACTCGTCGCCCCGGTGTGGTTCGTCGTGGAGGACGAGACGATCGTGTTCAACACGGGGGCGGACACCGCGAAGGGCAAGGCCATCGCCCGTGATCCGAGGGTTGTGCTGACTGTCGATCTGGAAGAACCGCCGTACGCATTCGTGCAGGTTCAGGGGGTCGCGGACACATCTCAGGAGCCGGCGGACCTGCTGAGGACAGCCACCGCGATCGGTGCGCGGTACATGGGGGTCGACCGAGCGGAGGAATTCGGTCGACGCAACGGAGTTCCGGGCGAGCTGGTCGTGCGCATCAGGCCCACGAAGATCGTCGCGTCGCTGAACATGACGGCCTGATCCGATGTGCTGATAGAGCGCCGACGCCCCGGGCTTTGGTCAACGCCCGTCGGTGACCTGTAGATTGGACCGGTGCTGATACTGGACGTGGAACGGGGGTGCTCGGCCCAGTCTCGCAGTCCTAGGTCGGCGCTTGACGGCGCCGCGACGTTGCCCGGATGCATCGTGCACATCTGCTGTCTCACCAGGGCCCACGATCGGCGCCTGTAACGAACGGGCCCCCCGACGAGGATGTACCGATGGGTAACTTTGTCCACGCGCGGGGCGGCGAGTCGTTCTGATTGCAAAAAACTATTACATTTGTGTGTTCGGTGCTCGAAGAGCTTCGGTGAAATCGATGTTCGGCGAGGGCGCGTGATTGTGGGAAAGAGAGGATTCGATTGGACCCGCTAGGTTGGGAAGAATCAGCCGAAGGTGCATCTGAAGGCCACGGACTGCCCGAATCGTCCTTTCCGCTCTCTCCCGCACAGCTCGGCATGTGGTTCGCTCAACACGTCGACCCATCGGTACCGGCCAACATTGCCCAGTACGTCGAACTCCGCGGTGATCTCGACCGCGATCTACTCCAGCGGGTCTCGTCCGAGGCCGCGCTCGAAATGCAGTCCGGATTCGTTCGGATCGTGGAGGTGGATGCAGAGCCGAGGCAGTACGTCGACCCGTCCCTCGACGATGCCCTCGGGTACCGCGATCTTCGCGGTGAGGCGGACCCCCGCGCAGTAGCACTCGCGTGGATGCGCGCTGACTACAGTGCGCCGATCGACATCCTGCGTGACCGTCTGATCTCCGCCACAGTCCTTCAACTCGAGGACGATCTGTACTTCTGGTACGAGCGGGTACATCACGTCGTTCTCGATGGATTCGGCGCGGTGACGTTCATGAACCGTGCAGCCGAGCTGTACACCGCCGCGGTCGCGGGCACGGAGCCCAAGAAGAACATGTCGTCCGACCTGCGCAAGGTCTACGACATCGATGTGTCCTACCGTGACTCGACGCGGTTCGTCACCGACCGCGACTACTGGGCACAGCGGATCGCCGGCATCGATTCGGTGACGAGCCTCGCCGGACGTAGCGCCGCGCCTGCGGCGGTCAGCCAGATCGACTCCACATCTCTGTCTCCTGCCGCTGTATCCGGTATCGATGCGCTCACCGACGCCACGGACACGACG
>NZ_LVCV01000236.1 GCF_001647195.1 Rhodococcus sp. EPR-157
GCTCGCACGACCGCGGTTCTTCGGCGCTCGGGTGGAATGGTCTCCAACGTCGTTCCGCTACGACTCGACGTGTCGGCGGAGACCACGGTCGAACAGTTACTCGCACGCATCGGGACCGAGGTCACCGGTGCGCTGCGGCACCAGCGTTATCGCCACGAGGACATCCGACGTGACGCAGGCGGGGCAAGCGGCCAGGCGTCGTTCTTCGGGCCCTGGGTCAACATCATGCTGTTCTTCGGCGAGGTGCGACTCGGCTCCATGGTCGGAGGCATCAACATACTTTCGACGGGCCTGATCGAGGATTTCGGTCTCAACCTTTATCAGAGCGTCGCGGGCAGCAAGACTCACATCGATTTCGAATCGAACCCGAACCTGTACTCGTCCGAGGAATCGGAGCGGAACCACAGCAGATTCGTCGACTTCTTCGATCGGTTCGTCGAGTCGGCTCCCGACACTCGTGTGTGGGATCTCGCCCTTGTCACCGAAGACGAACAGAGGCAGGTTCTCCGGTCCTGGAACGACACGGCGCGGGAGCTCGTCCCGGCCACGTTGCTGTCCGAATTCCATGCGCGAGTGGACGCCGACCCGTCCGCGACGGCGCTGGTGTTCGAGAACCGATCGCTGTCCTACGGTGAACTCGGCGCGCGAGTCGGTGGCCTTGCCCGAATCCTCATCGACAAAGGTGTCGGGCCCGAGACTCTCGTAGGTTTGTCTATTCGACGGTCGCTGGATCTGGTCGTCGCGATGTACGCGATCGTCGAGGCCGGCGGTGCCTGGGTTCCGATCGATCCCGATCACCCCGCGGATCGCACGGCCTACATCCTCGAATCCGCGCAGCCGCTGTGCGTGCTGACCGTCTCACGCGATGCGGTCGAACTTCCCGCGGGCACGGACGTCGTCGAGGTCGACCTGGTCGACTTCGGGAAGCTGAGGGGATCACGCGTCGAGGACCGAGAAAGACTGTCCCCGTTGCGGATGGACAACACGGCGTACGTGATCTATACCTCGGGCTCGACCGGCCGCCCCAAGGGCGTTGCGGTTTCGCACGCGGCAATCGACAATCAGCTGCAGTGGATGACCGCCGAATACGGTCTGGAATCCTCGGACGTCTACCTCCAGAAGACCGCGACGACGTTCGACGTGTCGTTGTGGGGCTTCTTTCTTCCGCTTCGAGTCGGCGCCACGATGGTGCTCGCGACTCCGGACGGTCATCGTGACTCGATCTACGTCGCGGACAAGATCGCCGAGTACGGCGTCACCGTCACCGACTTCGTGCCGTCGATGTTGTCCGTCTTCGTGGCCAACGCGCCTGCCGGGACATGTGGTTCTCTTCGGCACGTATTCGTCATCGGTGAGGCGCTGCCGGCGGAAACCGCCGCGGCGTTCCGTGATCTCTCCCGTGCGGGTCTGCACAACCTGTACGGTCCGACCGAGGCTGCCGTGTCGGTCACGTACTACGAGAGTGGAATTGCGGATCTCAAGACCGTTCCGATCGGCGTACCGGAGTGGAACACCCGAACGTTCGTCCTGGACGGGAGACTGCGCCCGACGCCGATCGGCGAGGCAGGCGAGCTCTACCTCGCCGGTGTTCAATTGGCGCGCGGTTACGTCGGGCGTCCCGATCTGAGCTCGGATCGCTTCGTTGCCAACCCCTTCGGGTCGGCGGGGGAGCGAATGTACCGCACAGGCGACCTCGTCAAATGGCGCGCCGACGGCACGATCGATTACATCGGCCGTACCGATTTCCAGGTCAAGTTCCGCGGCCAGCGCATCGAACTCGGCGAGATCGAGACGGTTCTTCTTGCGCACGAGTCGATTTCCCAGGCTGTCGCGCTCGTCGTTCCCACCGCGACCGGTGAACAATTGGTCGCCTACGTCGTGCCGGCGCCCGGTACCGCGATCGACGCTGCCCAGGCGGTGGAGTTCGCCGGACGGTCACTGCCCTCGTACATGGTCCCGGCCTCGATCATGGTGCTGGACGCACTTCCGCTCAACACGAGCGGCAAGCTCGACCGCAAGGCCCTGCCCGAGCCGGTGTTCACCAGTGTCAAGACGTACCGAGCGCCACAGAGCCATGCCGAATACGTGGTCGCGGGCGTGTTCGAGGACGTCTTGGGCGCAACCCACGTCGGTCTCGACGAGGACTTCTTCGAGCTCGGCGGAAACTCGCTGATTGCAACACAACTCGTTACCCGTGTCGGGTCGGCGCTCGGTATCCGACTGGGCGTACGCGAGTTGTTCGAGGCGCCGACCGTTGGCGCTCTCGCTGCTCGTGCGGAATCGGCGTCGGTCGTCGGCAACGACGCCCCCGTGCTCGAGGCGCGTGATCGGCCCGACCGGATTCCGCTCTCGCCCGCACAGCAGCGGATGTGGTTTCTCAACCGCTTCGATCCGTCGACCGCGGTGTACAACCTCCCGTTCACTGTTCGTCTGACCGGCAAGCTGAATGTCGAAGCGCTGTCGGCCGCGTTCGCCGACGTCGTGCGCAGGCACGAATCGCTTCGCACCATCTATCCCGAGGTCGATGGCTCGCCGGAGCAGGTCGTACTCGACCCTGCCCGCGTTCCCACGAACATAGTGCCCACGCGGATCGCTCGCGAGAACTTGTCCCGGCATCTCGGTGAGCTCGTGGGCAAGGGCTTCGATGTCACCGTCGACGCGCCGTTCCGTACCGCGATTTTCGAGATCTCGCCGACCGAGCACGAGTTCGCGATGGTGCTCCACCACATCGCCGCCGACGGTGCGTCGTTCGGTCCTCTCGCCCGCGACGTGCTGGTCGCGTATTCCTCACGCGCGGACGGTCGTGAGCCGGACTGGTCGCCGCTGAGCGTGCAATACGCCGACTACGCGCTGTGGCAGCGCGCGGTACTCGGACCGGAATCGGACCCGACATCGCTGTCCGCGCGTGAAATTCGGTACTGGAGCGCCACACTCGAAGATCTACCCGATCAGCTGACGCTGCCGTTCAGTCGTCCGCGTCCTACCGTCTCGTCCAACTCCGGGGCCAAGCTGCGCATCGAGCTGCCCGCGGAGCTGCACTCGGCGCTTGCCGGACTTGCACGTGCGAACAGTGCCTCGCTGTTCATGGTGATGCAGTCCGCGTACGCGATCCTGCTCGCCAGGCTCAGTGGCACCACCGACATCGCCATCGGTGCGCCCGTCGCCGGGCGCGGAGAGCCCGCACTGGACGACCTCGTCGGAATGTTCGTCAACACTCTCGTCCTCCGTACCGAGGTCGATCCAGGTGACTCGTTCGAAACCCTGGTCGGTCATGTTCGGGATACAGACCTGTCCGCATTCGCACACGCGGGCGTCCCGTTCGAGCGATTGGTGGAAGTCCTCAATCCGGCGCGCTCGACGTCACGTCATCCGCTGTTCCAGGTCGCGCTCTCGCTCGAATCGGCAATGTCTCGCGAACTCAACGTGGGCGGATTGCGTGCGGTAGCAGACGAATTCGACGTCCCGATCGCCAAGTTCGACCTCCAGCTGTGGTTGACCGAGCATCACGACGACGACGGCATGCCCGCCGGTATCGTCGCGGTCTTCGAGTACGCCACCGATCTGTTCGACGCCGAACTCGTCGCGAGTTTCGCAACGAGATTCACGGCGATCCTGAACTCGGTCACTGCGGATCCTCGCCGGCCGGTCGGGGACGTGCAGATCATCGAGGCGGACGAGTATCGGTCCGTTGCATCGGACTGGAACGTCTCGGGTGTCGATGTCTCCGAACCCACGACCCTGGTGAACCTGTTCGGCGACGCGGCACGTGCTTACCCGTCGAATGTTGCGGTGACGTTCGGCGACAGCTCGCTGACCTACGCAGAGTTGGACTCTCGAACCAATCGACTTGCGCGCCTGTTGATCTCGCACGGGGTGGGGCCGGAGACACTGGTCGCCATTGCGCTGCCTCGTTCGATCGAGTTGGTCGTCGCGCTTCTCGCTGTGGTCAAAGCAGGCGGGGGATACCTTCCACTCGATCCGAACTATCCCGTCGATCGCATGGAGTTCATGCTCGAGGACGCTCGCCCGATCAGCATTCTGTACTCGGGCGCAGCTGGCGTCGAATTGCCGGCGGACGTCGAAAAGCTCTGTGGTGCAAGATCGCTCGATCTCGATGAGGTAGGTCTCGAGGCGCATTCCGACGCGCCGATCGCCGACGCCGATCGGCGTGGTCCCCTCGGACCCGACAATATCGCCTACGTGATCTACACCTCGGGCTCGACCGGCCGACCCAAGGGCGTTCTGGTCTCGCACCGCAACGTGGTGCGGCTGTTCGCGAACACCACCGAGGTGTATCGATTCGGTGCGGACGACGTGTGGACGATGTTCCACTCCTACGCGTTCGACTTCTCGGTCTGGGAGCTGTGGGGTCCACTGCTGTACGGCGGACGACTCGTGGTGGTGGACTACTTCACCTCGCGTACGCCCGAGGCGTTCCACCAATTGTTGGTCGACGAGCAGGTCACTGTTCTCAACCAAACGCCGTCGGCGTTCTATCAGCTGTCCGAGGCGGATCGGACCGCCGTGCACGCCGCCAGCGTCGACCCAGGGTCCAATGGTGAGGTCTCACATCTCGACGGTGAGATCGGACAGGCCGACGCTCGTGCCTTGAGGTATGTGATCTTCGGTGGCGAGGCGCTCGAACCGCGCCGCCTCGCAGGGTGGTTCGACCGGCATGGCGATGCGCAGCCTCGGTTGGTCAATATGTACGGCATCACCGAGACGACAGTGCACGTGTCGTATCAACACTTGACGGAGGCCGCTCTCGCCGCGACTTCGGCTTCGGTCGTGGGTAAGCCGATTGCAGGTCTTCGCGTGTACGTCCTCGATGCGCGCCTGCATCCCGTGCCTATCGGTGTCCCGGGCGAGCTCTATGTCGCCGGTGGCCAGCTGGCACGGGGTTACCTCGGCAGGCAGGACTTGACGTCGGTTCGATTCGTTGCCGATCCGTTCGGTTCGGGTGACGGGCACTCGTTGCTCTACCGCACCGGTGACGTCGCACAGTGGAACGCAGCCGGTGAGCTGGAATACCTGGGACGCTCGGACGACCAGGTGAAGATTCGTGGGTTCCGAATCGAGCTCGGGGAGATCGAAGCCGTTGTCACCGCGCAGGACTCGGTCACTCAGGCCGCCGTCATCGTCCGCGAGGACATGCCGGGCACGGCTCGGCTGGTGGCCTACGTCGTGGGTGAGAACTCGAACGGCGGTGCCACGAACGGCAGTATCACGAAGGGCGGTGCCACGGTCGATGTGGATGCGCTGCGCGCCAACGTGGTCGAGCAGTTGCCGGAGTACATGGTGCCATCGGCATTCGTGGTTCTGGACTCCATCCCGCTGACGGTCAACGGAAAGCTCGATCGTCGGGCGCTGCCTGCACCGGTGTTCGAGGTACGCGAGTTCCGTGCGCCGACGACTCCGATCGAGGAGATCGTCGCCGAAGTGTTCGCCGAGGTGCTCGGGGTCGAGCGGGTCGGTCTCGACGACGATTTCTTCGAGCTGGGCGGCAACTCGCTGATCGCAACCCAGGTCGTTTCTCGGCTGGGCGTGGCGCTGGATGCCAGCGTTCCCGTGCGCATGCTCTTCGAGGCATCCACCGTCGCGCTCCTGGCAGTGCGGGTGGAACAAGCAGCAGGCGAGGGCGGTCGCACCGCGCTCGTCGCTGCTGTACGGCCCGAGCGCATCCCCTTGTCCCTTGCGCAGCAACGGATGTGGTTCCTCAATCGGTTCGACCGCGATTCGACGGCGTACAACATTCCGTTCGCGCTGCGACTGACCGGCGAGTTGGACGTGGCGGCGCTGCAGGTTGCCATCATGGATGTCATCGACCGCCACGAGTCGTTGCGGACCGTCTACCCGGACACCGCCGAGGGTCCACGACAGTGCATTCTCGACGCTGCCCAGACCGTTCCGAATCTGACTCCGATTCTGACGTCGGCCGCGGACATCCAGCGGCAGGTATTCGCGCTGGCCTCCACCACGTTCGACGTGACCGTGAACGTTCCCATCCAGGCCCGGTTGTTCGAGATAGGACCACGTGAACACGTGGTTGCGATGGTTGTCCACCACATCTCGGCGGACGGTTGGTCGATGGGCCCGCTCGCCCGCGACATCATGATCGCCTACGCGGCTCGGACGGCGTGGGAGCATCCCAACTGGTTGCCACTGGCCGTCCAGTACGCCGACTACAGCCTGTGGCAGCGTTCTGTTCTCGGCTCGGAGGACGAGTCGGCCTCGCTCATTTCGAGCCAGGTCGAGTACTGGGCCGACATCCTCGCTGGACTTCCGGATCAACTCGACCTGCCGACCGACCGACCGCGGCCGAGCCGTCAGTCGTACAAGGGCTCGTCCATCCGGTTCGAGATCCCAGCGGAGATCCACCGCGAGCTGTCGGTCCTGGCGCACGCGCACAACGCGTCCCTGTTCATGGTCGTCCACGGTGCTCTTGCCGTCCTCCTTGCCAGGCTGTCCGGGACGGGCGACATCGCCATCGGAACGCCGGTTGCAGGTCGCGGCGATGCCGCGCTCGACGATTTGGTCGGGATGTTCGTCAATACTCTGGTGCTGCGCACCGATATCGATGCGTCGAGATCGTTCTCGGAACAGATCGGTCGAGCGCGGGAAGTGGCGCTCGGTGCGTTCGGGCATGCGGATCTGCCGTTCGAACGCCTCGTCGAGGTACTCAATCCGGCGCGTTCACAGGCGCGCCACCCACTGTTCCAGGTAATGCTGTCGTTCGAGAATCTCACCCGGACACACGTCGAACTTCCCGGTCTCTCGGTCGACAGTGTCGCGCTCGACGCCGAGGTCGCCAAGTTCGACCTGCAGCTCAACGTCACCGAGTCGATCGGAGTCGACGGGCGTGGGCAAGGAATGTCCGCCGAATTGACCTATGCGATAGACCTTTTCGATTCGGAGACCGTCCGTAGCTTCGCATCTCGATTCGTTCGGGTGCTCGAAGCGGTCGTCAGGGATTCTTCGGTCGCAGTGGGCGATATCGATCTCCTCGACATCGGCGAGCGCGAGCGCGTCGTGTCGACGTGGAACCGTACGCAGCATGATCTCGCCCCGGGTCGCACGCTGGTCGACCTCTTCGATCGTCAGGTCTCGGCCACTCCCGACGCGAAGGCAGTGGTCTACGAAGGCGAGAGATTCACGTACTCGGATTTCGACGCCCGAGTCAACCGTCTTGCACGGCATCTGATCTCGATCGGGGTCGGTCCGGACATGCTGGTCGGTCTCGCGATCGGCCGCAGCCTGGAACTGCTGGTCGGAATGTACGCCATCGTCAAAGCAGGCGCCGGGTACGTGCCGATCGATCCGACACAGCCGGCCGAGCGCAACGAGTACATCGTGTCGACCGCGTCGCCGGTCTGCGTGTTGTCCACCACGCGTGATCATCTCGAACTCGCCGACATCGAGGTCATTGACATCGATGTGCTGGATGTGGACGAGTTTTCGAGCGCGCCCGTCGTCGACAGTGACCGAGTGTCTCCGCTGCGTGAATGGAACACGGCGTACGTGATCTTCACGTCCGGATCGACCGGACGGCCCAAGGGCGTCGCGGTGGCGCATTCGGCCATCGTCAACCGTCTGCTGTGGATGCAGAACGAGTATCCGATCGGCGCCGACGACGTAGTGCTGCAGAAGACTCCGTCGACGTTCGACGTGTCGGTCTGGGAGTTCTTCTGGGCTCTGCAGACCGGGGCGTCCGTAGTGGTCGCAGTGCCCGACGGCCACCGCGACGCCGTCTACCTACTCGAACTCATCCAGCGCGAACGTGTGTCGGTCGCGCACTTCGTGCCGTCGATGTTGGCGGTATTCGTCCCGGAGGTCGAGGTCCGCCGCGCAGCCGGAAGTTCATTGCGTCTCGTCTTCGCCTCGGGGGAAGCACTGGCCCCGACGACGGCACAGGCGCTACGTCGAGCACTGCCCAGGGTCTCCCTGCACAACCTGTACGGCCCCACCGAAGCCGCCGTCGATGTCACTTATCACCGGGTGAGCGACGTCGACACCGTGGTGATGCCGATCGGCGCACCTGTGTGGAACACGTCGGTGTTCGTGCTCGACGCCCGTCTGTCGCCGGTGCCGGTCGGTGTTGCAGGTGAGCTGTATCTCGCGGGTGCTCAACTGGCCCGCGGATACATCGGACGGCCCGACCTGACCGCCGACCGATTCGTCGCAGACCCGTTCGCGCAGAACGGAAGTCGGATGTATCGCAGCGGTGACGTCGTGCGGTGGAATCGTGCGGGCGAACTCGAATACATCGGCCGGAGCGATTCACAGGTCAAGCTCAGAGGACTGCGAATCGAGCTCGGCGAGATCGAGACAGTTCTGCTCGAGAATGCGCAGATCCAGCAGGCAGCTGTGCTGGTGCGCGGCGAGCAGTTGGTCGCCTACGTGGTCGTCGCGCCCGAGACCGATCTACGACCTGTCCGGGCAGCGTTGGCCCAGCGACTGGCCGAGTACATGGTGCCGTCCGTGTTCGTGCCGATGACAGAGTTTCCGCTGGGTGCGACCGGCAAGTTGGACCGCCGCGCGCTGCCCGATCCGGTTCACGTACAACGTGAGTACCGCGAACCCGTCACCCCGACGGAGCAGACGGTCGCTCGCGTGTTCGCCGAGGTTCTCGACGCCACCGAGGTCGGGCTCGACGACGACTTCTTCGAGCTCGGTGGAAACTCGCTGATCGCAACGCGGGTCGTGACGCGACTGGGTGCGGCCCTCGATGCGGAAATCGGCGTGCGTTCGCTCTTCGAGAATCCGTCGGTCGCCGCACTGGCTCAGGTGCTTGCCGAGAGGGCGGGCGCCGGCCGACGCAAGCCGTTGGTTCCGCAGGTGCGCCCCGAGTTGGTTCCCCTGTCGCTTGCCCAGCAGCGAATGTGGTTCCTCAACAGGTTCGATACGGCCTCCGGGGTCAACAACATTCCTGTTGCCGTTCGACTGTCCGGTCTGCTCGACCGGCAAGCACTCAACGTGGCGGTTGCCGACGTGCTGGATCGGCACGAGTCCCTGCGAACTGTCTTCCCCGAGGTCGATGGCTCGGGGCACCAGTTGGTGCTGCCGACGAGTCAGGTCATCCCGGATCTCGCGCCGATCGAGATCTCCGGAGGAGACATCTTCTCGGTGCTGGAAGAGGTTGCGACGACGGGCTTCGACGTCACCGTCGAACTGCCGCTTCGCGCGCGCTTGTTCGAGATCAGCCCGACCGAGCACATTTTGGTACTGGTCGTCCATCACATCTCCACGGACGGCTATTCGATGGGCCCGCTGACTCGAGATGTGATGACCGCGTATGTCGCGCGATCCGAAGGGGTGCAACCGAACTGGTTGCCGCTGCCGGTTCAGTACGCCGACTACAGCCTGTGGCAGCGTGACATGCTCGGGCACGAAGACGACCCGGACTCGCTGCTGGCTCGTCAACAGGACTACTGGAAGACAACTCTCGCCGGGATACCTGCGCAGTTGGACCTGCCGGTGGATCACCCGAGGCCTGCCGTCGCATCCAATCGCGGCGCCGGAGTGACTTTCGACATCGACCAGGACACTGTGAACGTCCTGACCGACGTCGCGCATCGCCACAGCTCGTCGTTGTTCATGGTGATGCACTCGGCCTTCGCTGTTCTGCTGGCCCGCATGTCGGGAACCGACGACATCGTGATCGGTACCCCGGTGGCCGGGCGCGGTGAGTCGGCGCTCGACGATCTGATCGGCATGTTCGTCAACACGCTCGTTCTTCGGACCCCGGTCGACGGGCGTGCACGTTTCGAAGAGGTGCTCGCGCGCACTCGCACGACGGACCTCGCGGCCTTCGCCAACGCCGATGTTCCGTTCGAGCGGCTCGTCGAGGTGCTCAACCCAGCTCGCTCGCAGGCTCGCCACCCACTGTTCCAGGTGATGCTGTCGTTCCAGAACATGGAGCGGACCAATCTGGAGCTGCCTGGACTGTCGGTCTCGATGGTCGATTTCGCAACCAAGGGGTCGAAGTTCGACCTTCAGTTGACGATGAGTCAGAAGGTCGACGAGTACGGGGTCGGCGCGGGGTTGTCCTGTCTCTTCACCTACGCGACCGATCTTTTCGACGAGCCTACCGTCGAGGCGCTCGCGGACAGGTTCCAGCGCATCGTGCAGGCAGTCGGTTCCGATCCGGCAATCATCGTCGGCGACATCGATTTTCACGATCCCGACGAGTACGACCGACTCGTACGGTCGGTCAACGACACCGACCACGACCTCGACGACAGGCACACCTTGGTGTCTCTCTTCGACGCTCAGGTTGCACGCACCCCGGACGCGCCTGCGTTGGTTCTGGCATCGGAGACCGAAGAACCGTCTGCTGTGCTGAGTTACGCGGAGTTCGACGCACGAGCCAACTCCTTGGCTCGGTGCTTGATCGACAGGGGTGTGGGGCCGGAGTCCACGGTCGCGCTGGTCGCACGACGTTCCTTCGAGCTGTTGATCGGCATGTATGCGGTCGTCAAGTCCGGCGCTGCGTACGTACCCATCGATCCCGATCAGCCTTCCGCGCGCAACGAACACGTGCTGGCGACCGCACAGCCGTCCATCGTCCTCGTCACTGCCGACATCGCCGAGTCGCTGCCTACGGATGCTCCGATCTGTGTGTTCGACCTGTTGGATCTGAGCGATGTGCCGTCGACACCGATCACGGATGCGGACAGGACTTCGCCGTTGCGACCGGACAATCCCGCCTACCTGATCTTCACCTCGGGCTCGACCGGCAAGCCGAAGGGCGTCTCGGTCAGCCATCGCGCGATCGTGAACCAAATGCTGTGGCGACAGGATGTCTACCCACTGTCCGACGCCGACGTGTTGATTCAGAAGACACCGGCGACGTTCGACGTGTCGGTGTGGGAGTTCTTCTGGGGGTTGGAGAACGGTGCCTCACTGGTCATCGCGCCCCATGACGCGCACCGTGATCCGAGCCGGATCACCCGCATCATCGAGCGGGAACAGGTGACGCTGGCGCACTTCGTTCCCTCTGTGCTGTCGGTGTACGTCACCGACGTCGACACCGAAGCGTGCCGTTCGCTACGGCTACTGTTCGTCGGCGGCGAGGCGCTCACGCCGTCTACGGTGAACCGAGTACGGCGTGTGTTCCCCGGAGCTGAGCTGCACGACCTGTACGGACCCGCCGAGACGGCCGTGGATGTCACCTATCACGCTGTCACGGAGGCTGATTCCGCGCACGTGCCCATCGGGGTGCCGCTGTGGAACACTCAGGTCTACGTGTTGGACAACCGGATGCACCCGGTGCCCGCGGGCGTCCTGGGAGAGCTGTACGTCGGTGGTGTTCAGCTCGCTCGGGGTTACGCGAACCGAACGGACTTGACGGCCGAACGATTCGTGGCGAATCCATTCGGAGAGAAGGGCACTCGTCTCTACCGTACCGGTGACCTCGTGCGGTGGAATCCTGCCGGTGAGCTGGAGTACGTCGGACGCAGCGACTTTCAGGTCAAGCTTCGTGGTCAGCGCGTCGAACTCGGTGAGATCGAGTCCAGTCTTCGCACCGCAGGCGAGAATGTCGACGATTCGGTCGTCGTCGTTCACTCCGACGCGCGAGCAGGCGATCGGCTCGTCGCCTATGTCGTACCGTCGCCAGGCCGATCCATCGATTCTGCTGCGCTGCGTTCGGCACTGAAGGCGTCGTTGCCGTCGTACATGGTCCCGTCCGCGTTCGTGACGCTGGACTTCCTGCCGCTCAATGCCAGTGGCAAGCTCGACCGTCGCTCTCTGCCGGTGCCCAGCATCGACGTCGCGCAGTTCCGTTCGCCCGTCACGCCGATCGAGGAGATCGTCGCGCAGGTGTTTGCGGACGTTCTCGGCACCGAAAGGGTCGGTCTCGACGACGATTTCTTCGAGCTGGGCGGAAACTCGCTGGTCGCAATGCAGCTGGTATCGAGGCTCGGTGCCGCGCTCGAGACGAGCGTCGGTGTTCGCGAGCTGTTCGAGAATTCGGCTGTCGGTGCGCTGGCCGCCAGTGTCGAACGGAAGGCCGGAACAGGTGGTCGTGCCAAGCTCGGGCGGCAGGTCCGTCCGGCGCAGATCCCGCTGTCCCTTGCGCAGCAACGGATGTGGTTCCTCAACCGGTTCGATACCGAGTCGGCCGTCAACAACATCCCTGCGGCAATCAGGCTCACCGGCGCCCTCGATGTGGATGCGCTCACGGCAGCGGTGAGCGATCTGCTGAGCCGTCACGAGTCGCTCCGTACGGTCTACCCCGACGACGACGGATCCGGATATCAGAAGATCCTGGCCGTCGGTGATGTCGCGCTCGATCTGGCACCGGTGCTCGTCCACGCGGACGAACTGCCGGCGAAGATGTACGAGCTGGCCGCCACCGGCTTCGACGTCACACTGCAGGTCCCGTTCCGAGCCCGTCTCTTCCGTGTCTCGGCGGATGAGCACGTACTGATGTTCGTGGCACACCACATCGCCGCGGATGGATTCTCGATGTCTCCGCTGGCGCGGGACGTGATGACCGCGTACGTGTCCCGCACGGAAGGCCAGGAGCCCGGTTGGCCGATGCTCGACGTCCAGTACGCGGACTTCGCCATCTGGCAGCGACAGGTACTCGGTTCCGAATCCGATCCGGGATCGCTGCTCGCGCAGCAGGAGTCGTACTGGCGCGATGTCCTCGCGGAATTGCCGGACGAGGTGACATTGCCGTCCGATCGGCCGCGCGGCGAGGTTGCGTCGGGTCGAGGCGACGTAGTGTCCTTCGAGGTGACCGCTGCCGTTCACCGACAGTTGTCGATGCTGGCGCGCGAGAACAACGCATCCTTGTTCATGGTCGTCCACAGCGCGGTCGCGGTACTGCTCGCCCGCATGGCGGCTACCGAGGACGTCGTCGTCGGCACGCCCATCGCAGGTCGCGGAGATGCCGCACTCGACGACGTGATCGGCATGTTCGTCAACACGTTGGTCCTGCGAACCGATGTGGACGCTTCGGCAAAGTTCAGCGAACTGCTCGCGACATCGCGTGATGTGGATCTGGCTGCGTTCGCGCACTCCGACATTCCGTTCGAGCGACTGGTCGAGGTGCTCAATCCCGAGCGCTCACAGGCCCGCCACCCGCTGGTTCAGGTGCTGCTCGCGTTCCAGAACATCCGTCGGACCGAGTTCGAACTACCCGGCCTGGCCGTCACACCGGTGGACGTCGACGCTGCGACGGCCCGCGCAGATCTGCAGTTGACGGTCACCGAAGCGGTCGCAGCCGACGGGGCTCTCGATGGCCTGCAGGTGTTCTGGACCTATGCCACCGATCTCTACGACAGACGCACCGTCGAAGAGTTCGGAGCGCGATTGCGGCGCGTTCTCGACGCGGTCGTCGACGATGCGGACGTGGTGATCGGCGAGATCGATCTACTCGGTTCCGAGGAACGAACATCGGTGACGTCGACCTGGGCAGGCGTCGACGGGGTTGCCGCAGACGCGACCCTCGCCGAACTGTTCGGGCGTCGGGTCGAGCGTTCGCCGGAGTCGACAGCGGTGGTGTTCGGTGCCGAACGATTGAGCTACCGGGAACTCGACGAGCGCTCCAATCGTCTTGCACGTCATCTGATGTCGACGGGCGTCGGCCCGGAGTCCCTGGTCGCTGTGGCATTGCCGCGATCGGTGGATCTGGTCGTCACATTGTTGGCCGTGATCAAGTCCGGCGGCGGCTACGTACCGGTGGACCCGACGAACCCTTCCGATCGCATCGCGTACGTGCTCGAGGACGCTGCGCCCACTGCGCTGGTGACCTGGTCGGGCCGCGAGTTCACCGCGCCCCACGAACTCGACAGCGTCGACGTCGACCTCCTCGACCTGTCGGGGCACGAGTCGTCGCCGATCGACGACGCCGAGCGCAGTCGTCCGCTGCGTCCGTCCGATGTTGCGTACGTCATCTACACCTCGGGTTCGACCGGCCGCCCCAAGGGCGTCATGGTTCCGCACGTCGCGGTGGCGCGTCTCATGGCCAACACCGACGGGCTGTTCGAGTTCGACAGCAACGACGTGTGGACGCTGTTCCACTCGTACGCATTCGATTTCTCGGTGTGGGAACTGTGGGGCCCACTGCTTCACGGTGGCACTCTCGTCGTCGTGGACTACTTCACCTCGCGATCGCCGGAGTCGTTCCGCGAGTTGTTGATTCGTGAGAACGTGACAGTCCTCAACCAGACGCCGTCGGCGTTCTACCAACTGGCGGAGGTGGACCGAGTCGCACCCGCCGACGGGCAGAATCTGCAGCTTCGGTACGTGATCTTCGGCGGTGAGGCACTCGAACTGCGGCGGTTGTCGGACTGGTTCGCTCGACACGGCGATCGTTCTCCGGAACTGGTCAACATGTACGGGATCACCGAAACCACCGTGCACGTATCGCACCGCCGCCTCGACGAAGAACTGGTGTCGAGTGCCACGGGTTCCGTCGTGGGCGGTGCGATCCCGGGACTTCGTGTCTACGTGCTGGACACACGACTCCAGCCGGTTCCCGTCGGTGTGGCAGGCGAAATGTACGTTGCGGGCGGCACGTTGGCCCGCGGGTACCTCGGTCGAACCGACTTGACGGCCACTCGCTTCGTTGCCAACCCGTTCTCGGGAACCCCGGCGCACGCCGGTGGTTCGCTGATGTACCGGACCGGAGACGTCGCACGTCGAACCATCGACGGAGATCTCGAGTTCGTCGGCCGCGCCGATGATCAGGTCAAGATCCGAGGCTTCCGAATCGAGCTCGGCGAGATCGAGTCCGCAGTACTCGCCGACGACTCGGTGGGACAGGTTGCCGTCGTGGTCCGCTCCGATCGACACGACACGCTCCAGTTGGTCGCCTACGTCGTTCCCGTGTCCGGGGGGACCGTCGACGCTGCGGATCTTCGTTCCTCGGTCGCGGCAGCGCTGCCGGAATACATGATTCCGTCGGCCTTCGTGGTCGTGCCCGAAATTCCATTGACCGTCAACGGCAAGCTCGATCGTCGCGCGTTGCCGGAACCGGTGTTCGAGGTGCGCGAGTTCCGTGCGCCGGCGACTCCGATCGAAGAGATAGTGGCGGAGATCTTCGCCGATCTGCTCGACGTCGAACGCATCGGTGCCGACGACGACTTCTTCGAGCTCGGCGGTAATTCACTGATCGCGACCAGAGTGGTGGCCCGCATCGGCGCTGCGGTCGGCGCCTCGGTGCCGGTCCGTGCCCTCTTCGAGGCCCGTACGGTAGCGAAGCTCGCCGTCGAGGTCGAGCGGGCCGACGGAGAAGCTCGGGTCGCGTTGGTTGCCCGAGAACGGCCGATCGAGATCCCACTGTCGTTGTCGCAGCGTCGAATGTGGTTCCTCAACCGGTTCGATCCCACGTCCACGGCGTACCTCGTCCCGTTCGCGCTTCGGCTCTCCGGCGACCTGGACGTCGCCGCCCTCGGTGCGGCCGTCGCAGATCTCGTCGCACGCCACGAGTCGATGCGAACCGTGTATCCGGAGACCGAGAACGGACCGGTGCAGCAGATACTGCACCCGTCGCAGGCACTCCCCGAACTGTCGGTCACGGAAGTGGCTTCGGAAGCTGTCCCCGAGAAGATCGCATCGCTCGCCTCGACACAGTTCGACGTCACGACCGAGGTACCGATCCGAATCGAGCTCTACCGGACCGGTGCGGACGAACACGTGCTCGCGATGGTCGCGCACCACATCAGCGTCGACGGGGTGTCGGTCGCTCCGCTGGCTCGCGACCTGATGACGGCGTACGCCGCTCGGACCACGGGCGCCGAGCCGGGATGGGCTCCGTTGCCGGTGCAGTACGCCGACTTCAGCCTCTGGCAGCGCGACATGCTCGGCTCCGAAGACGACGCGGATTCGACGGCGTCTCGGCAGCTCGGGTACTGGACCGAAGCACTGGCAGACGTCCCGGACGAGCTGACACTTCCGTCCGATCGCACGCGGCCGGCCACCCAGTCGTTCGTAGGTGGCAGTGTCGAATTCGAGGTCGACGCAGAACTGCACGGACGGCTTCGCGATCTGGCGCGGTCGCGGGGTGGCACCTTGTTCATGGCGGTGCACGCGGCGTTCGCAGGACTGCTTGCCAGGCTCTCCGGTACCGCGGACATCGCGGTCGGCACGCCCATTGCGGGCCGCGGCGACCGCGCTCTGGACGATCTGATCGGAATGTTCGTCAACACTCTGGTGCTGCGTACACAGGTGGACGGCGCGTTGCCGTTCACCGAACTCGTCGATCGTGCGCGTGAGGTCGACCTCGGCGCGTTCGCCAACGCGGACGTTCCGTTCGAGCGGTTGGTCGAGGTCCTCAACCCCGTTCGTTCGACTGCTCGGCATCCGCTGTTCCAGGTCGGGTTCTCGTTCCAGAATCAGGGGATCACGGACCTGGCACTCCCGGGTCTCGACATTGCTGCGATGGAGATCGAGTCCGGCGTCGCACAGTTCGATCTGCACCTGATCGTCGTCGATCGTTACGACGAAAACGGGACACCCGCGGGCATGTCGGCCGAGTTCACCTACGCCACAGGCCTGTTCGACCACGCGACGGTCGAGAAGATCGCACACCGTTTCGTCCACTTCCTCGACACCGTCGTGGAACGGCCCGAAACGCCGGTCGGCGATGTCGAGCTGCTCAGCAGCGCCGAGAGAGCCCTTCTCGTCGAATCTGCGAACGCGACGGATCATCCCGTCGACCGTGACGCCACGTTGGTCTCGCTGTTCGACGAGCAGGTCGCGAGCCTCCCCGACTCGATTGCTCTGGTCGAGGGCGATCGACGATGGACCTACCGCGAATTCGATTCGCGCGTCAACGCAGTGGCGCGCTATCTGATCGGCCGCGGAGTGGGACCGGAAACACGGACGGCATTGGCGATTCGCCGCAGCGCGGATCTGGTCGTCGCGATGTTCGCTGTCGCGAAGACCGGTGGCGCGTACGTGCCTGTGGACCCGGACCAGCCGCTCGAGCGGATCGAGTACATTCTCGACTCCGCCGAGCCGATATTGCTGCTGTCCACCGAGCGCGACGGAGAAGCGTTCACCGACCGGTCGACCGCGGACACCCCCGTGGTGAACATCGACAGCCTCGACGTGTCGTCGTACGCGAGCTCAACGATCACCGACTCGGAGCGAACTGCGCCACTGCACACCGACAACTGTGCCTACGTGATCTTCACCTCGGGATCGACGGGCCGACCCAAGGGCGTCGCCGTGAGCCATGCGGCAATCGTCAATCAGTTGACGTGGAAGCGCGCCGAGTTCGATCTCGGAGCTGACGATTCGGTTCTGCTGAAGACCGCAGCGACGTTCGACCTGTCGGTGTGGGAGTTCTGGTCCGCTCCGACGTCGGGGGCGACGCTCGTCATAGCCGGGCCCGACGACCATCGTGATCCTGCGCGACTTGCCCACATCATTCGGCGCGAGTCGATCACGACGCT
>NZ_LVCV01000237.1 GCF_001647195.1 Rhodococcus sp. EPR-157
GGCGCTTCCGGGTGATACCGCTCGACGATTCGTCGAGCACAACGACGCCGAATTGTTCAACCTGTACGGCCCGACCGAAGCTGCGGTATCGGTGACGTCGCATCGAGTGACCTCCGACGAAAGTGCGAGCGTTCCGATCGGTCGACCGGAGTGGAACACCCAGGTGTACGTACTCGATTCCCGCCTGCATCCCGTCCCGGCAGGCACCACCGGTGAGCTCTACCTTGCCGGCGGACAGTTGGCTCGCGGCTACCTGGGACGCCCGGACCTGACCGCCGAACGATTCGTCGCAGATCCGTTCGATCCGAACGGTGGAAGGCTGTACCGCTCGGGCGACCTTGCGTACTGGAACGCGGACGACGAGCTGGTCTTCTCGGGTCGTTCCGATTTCCAGGTCAAGATCAGGGGCTTCCGGATCGAGCTCGGTGAGATCGAGGCAGCGATGCGAGCGCTGGACATGCTCGCCGACGCCGTGGTGATCTCGTACTCGGATCCGCACACCGGCGATCGACTGGTGGGCTACTTGGTTCCCTCCGCGTCGGCGACCGTCGACATCGAGGATGTGCGAACGGCGTTGAGTTCGTCGTTGCCGTCGTACATGGTCCCGTCCGACTTCGTCGTTCTGGCGGCGTTGCCGCTCAACGCCAACGGCAAGCTCGATCGCGTCGCGCTCCCCGCTCCAGTGTTCGAGGCTTCGGAGTTCCGTGCCCCGACCAATCCGCTCGAGGAGATCGTGGCCCGCGTGTACTCCGAGCTGCTCGGTGTAGCTCGGGTGGGACTCGACGACGACTTCTTCGCGCTCGGCGGTAACTCGCTGGTGGCAACGCAGCTCGTCGCACGCCTCGGTGCTGCACTGGACGCGTCGATCTCGGTTCGTTCGGTGTTCGAGGCACCGAAGGTCGGCACGCTTGCGGCTCGGGTGGAGTCGTACGTCGGACAGGGTGCACGCATTCCACTCGTCGCACGGACGCGTCCGGAATCCGTTCCGCTGTCTTTGGCGCAGCAGCGCATGTGGACCCTCAACCAGGTGGATCCAGGCTCGGATGCCTACAACATTCCGGTGGCCATTCGACTCACCGGCGCCTTGGACGTCGCCGCTCTGCGAGCCGCAGTGGGTGACCTCTTCCGCAGGCACGAGATCCTGCGCACTCGCTACCCGGACACCGCGGACGGGCCCATCCAATCCGTCGTCTCGATGTCGGAGGCACTTCCCGCGCTCGAACTACGCGAGATCTCGGCCACCGACGTGCCTGCCGTCGTAGGTGAGGTCGTCACCGCTGGCTTCGATGTCGCGAACGCAGTTCCGGTGCGCGCCGAGCTGTTTTCCATCACCGAGGCCACCGGATCGGAGTTCGTGCTCGTCTTCGTCGCCCATCACATCAGCGCCGACGGATTCTCGATGCGTCCGTTGATCAGAGATGTGATGACCGCGTACGTCGCACGCACAGCAGGTGACGCACCGCAGTGGACGGAACTGCCCGTGCAGTACGCGGACTACTCGCTGTGGCAGCGTGAGGTCCTCGGATCCGAGGACGACGCCGACAGTGTGCTGTCCAGTCAGATCGCGTACTGGTCCGACGCACTGGCAGGCACGCCCGAACGACTGGCGCTGCCGACCGACTTCCCGCGCCCTGCCCGGGCGTCCATGCGTGGTGGGCGTATCGAGTTCGGTGTCGCGCCCGACATCGCGGCGAGGGTGCAGAAGGCTGCGCGGGAACACAATGCGACGGTCTTCATGGTGGTGCACAGCGCACTGGCGGTCCTGCTGTCGAAGCTGAGCGGCGAACAGGACATCACCGTCGGTACCCCGGTCGCCGGTCGAGGCGATGCCGCACTCGACGACCTCGTCGGCATGTTCGTCAACACGCTGGTACTTCGGACCTCGGTCACGCCGAGCACGACCTTCGCGGATCTGTTGACTCAGGTCCGAGAGAAAGACCTCGCTGCGTTCGGCAACGCCGATGTACCGTTCGAACGGGTCGTGGAGGTGGTCGGACACAGGCGTTCGGCCGCGTACAGCCCGCTGTTCCAGGTCATGCTCACCTTCCAGAACCTCGCGACCGGCACCTTCGCGCTGCCGGACCTGGAGGTCTCCGCGTTGGAGAGCGGTCTGGAGCAGGCCAAGGTCGACCTGCAGTTGACTGCGACGGAACGCTTCGACGACTCGGGCGATCTCATCGGAATCGACGCCGTGTTCAACTACGCCACGGCATTGTTCGAGCCTGCGACGATCGAACTGTTCGCGCAGCGGTTCGTCCGCCTTCTCGATCTGCTGACGTCGGATCCGGGCAGCATCATCCGCGGCGTCGACATGCGTTCGGAGGCCGAGCGTGCACGGCCCGCGCCGAAGCCGAAGCCGAAGACGATCGACGACCTGCCCGAATTGGTGTCGGCGGCAGCCGTCGTTGCCGCGTCGACCGTCGCGGTCTCGTTCGGCGACAAGAGCGTGACGTTCGGCGAGCTCGACGAGAAGCTGTCGGCCGTGTCCGCGTCGACCGGTGGCGCGCTCAAGCCCGAGGCCGTGCTGTCGGTTGCACTGACCGGCCTGTTGCCGGGCATTTTGCCTGCCCTCGGTGCCGATGGCTTCGCCGCGACCGTTGCCTCACTGATCGAGGAAGCACAGGCCCTGGTGGCCGAGCCGGGAGGAGCCGGTGCCTCCATGCAGTGACCTACATACGCTCGATCGTGAACGTGGAGTCGAAGCCGGTTCGAGTCGCAGCGTTTCGTAGTGTGTCTCGTGTACGCGATGCATTTCGGCGCGTAGCGCGGCGGTAAGTAGGAGGAACACTGAAGATGTCGAATGGCCGGCCGAACACTCGGAGCCAGGGCGCTGCTGGCGGCGTAACCGTGGACGAACTTCCGGGCGTGATCGCCGCAGTGGTCGATGCTGCGCCTGGTCGCATCGCGTTGACCCATGGCGAGACGGCTGTGAGCTACACGACTCTGCACGCCGAACTGGCTGCACTCGAAGCAGCCATGGGCGGTGCACTCGGAACCGAGGCTCTCGTCACCGTCGTGCTGTCGAACGTCGTTCCGGGCGCGCTCGAATCGGTCGGGCTCGCAGGCATCGTCGACACGATCGTCGCCGACGCGTCCGAGGTGTTGGGAGATCTCACTCCGGCAGGTCCACCGACGCTCGTGTCCCGGTTCGAGGAACAGGTCGCCCGTACCCCGGACGCGATCGCCCTCGAGTTCGACGGCCGATCGCTGACGTATGCAGAATTCGACGCGCGTGCCAATCGGCTCGCCCGACACCTCGTGTCGATGGGGATCGGCCCCGAGTCTCTCGTCGGGCTCGGTATTCGACGGTCACTCGACCTTCTCGTCGGCATGTACGCGATCGTGAAGTCCGGCGCGGCATACGTTCCTCTCGATCCCGATCACCCGGCAGACCGCCTCGCCTACGTACTCGACGTCGCACAGCCCGCAGCGGTACTCGGACTGTCCACGCAGCCACTCGATCTTCCCGCCGAGGTCGAGGTGCTGTCGATCGACCTGCTCGACCTGGGCGATCTGGAGTCGACGCCACTCACCGACGACGACCGTGTCCGGACACTTACCGACGACGCACTGGCCTACGTCATCTTCACCTCCGGGTCTACCGGACGCCCCAAGGGAGTGGCGGTAACCCACCGCGCGATCGTCAGCAACGTGCAGTGGCGACAGGACGAGTACACCCTGACCCCGGACGACGTGGTGTTGCAGAAGACCCCGTTCACGTTCGACGTGTCGGTGTGGGAGTTCTTCTGGCCGTTGCAGATCGGGGCGCGCCTCGTCGTCGCGGCACACGACGGCCATCGTGATCCCGCGTATCTCGCCCGGGTCATGACAGAACGCAACGTGACGGTTGCGCACTTCGTCCCGTCGATGCTCGCGGTGTTCGTCGCCGAACCGTCGATCCGTGAAATCCGGACTCTGCGCTACGTGTTCGCGTCCGGTGAGGCTCTGCCCGCCCAGACCACGACACGATTCCACGCCGTCAGCTCCGCCGAACTGCACAACCTGTACGGCCCGACCGAAGCCGCTGTCGACGTCACCTACTACGAGACCGCTGCGGTGGAGTCGGGATCGGTACCGATCGGCCGGGCCGTGGTCGACACGCGGCTGTACGTGTTGGACGACGGCCTACGACCGGTGACTTCGGGCGCCGAGGGAGAGCTCTATCTTGCTGGCGTGCAGCTGGCGCGCGGGTACGTGGCTCGACCGGACCTCACCGCGGATCGCTTCGTGGCCGATCCGTTCGAGGCCGGACAGCGAATGTACCGGACCGGCGACCTCGTGCGGTGGGTTCCGCGCGCAGACGTCGAGATGTTGGAATACGTGGGACGCACCGACTTTCAGGTGAAGCTTCGCGGTCTGCGCATCGAACTCGGTGAGATCGAGACGGCAGTTCTCGAACACGAATCTGTCTCGCAGGCGGTAGCTCTCGTTCACGCGGACGCGACGCTCGGCGACGTTCTCGTTGCATACGTGGTACCTGCGGCGGGTGCGGACATCGAGCAGAAGAGTCTCGCCGAGGTCGTGGCGGCTCGGCTACCCGAGTACATGGTCCCCGCGTTGTTCGTCGCGGTCGCGGAGTTCCCCCTCGGTTCGAGCGGCAAGCTCGACCGAAAGGCGCTGCCGGCGCCCGATTTCGCGTCACTGGCGAACGAATACCGAGAACCGTCCACCGAGACCGAGGTGGCGTTGGCATCTGTGTTCGGTGAGGTGCTCGGTACCGAGACAATCGGCGCCGACGACGACTTCTTCGCGATCGGCGGTAACTCGCTGATCGCCACCAGGGTCATCTCTCGCATCAATGCGCGTTTCGACATCCGCACCGACGTCCGCGACTTCTTCGACGCGCCGACCGTTGCCGGGCTCGCGGTACTCGTCGACAAGGCAGTCGCGCAGGGCGAGGGAGGTGCGGCGCCACTGGTGCCGCAGGAGCGGCCGGAGATCATTCCGTTGTCGCTTGCGCAGCAGCGTATGTGGTTCTTGAACAGGTTCGATACTGCATCTGCGGTGAACAACATTCCGGTGGCGATCAGGCTGACGGGGCAGCTCGATGTGTCGGCGCTCAATCTCGCTGTTCGCGATGTTCTCGTCCGGCACGAGTCCGTGCGAACGATCTATCCCGAAATCGACGGCGTCGGATCGCAATTGGTCCTCGACGCCGACGCGGTCGCCCCGACGTTGTCGGCCGAGCCGGTATCGGAAGCCGACGTGCTCGGCCGTGTCGTCGAATTCGTTTCTGTCGGTTTCGATGTGACTGCGGAGGTGCCGTTTCGGGCTGGTTTGTTCGAGGTGGTGGGTGCGGGTTCTGGTGGGTCTGAGTTTGTTGTGGTGTT
>NZ_LVCV01000238.1 GCF_001647195.1 Rhodococcus sp. EPR-157
GAGAACTTCTTGGTGACGTCGTTGGCGCCGACGAGAATCACCGCGGCGTCGGGTGGTGGGCCCGCGACGAACATAGCGTCGACCTGTCCTTCCAGACCCTTCGACGTGGCTCCGGCGATTGCTTTGGTGCTCAGCCGTATTCGCTTGTCGGTCTCTTCGGCGAGACCGCGAGCCACGAGTACTCCCGGCACCTCGGCTGCGACGACGCAGCCGACCCCAGCCGCGGTCGAGTCTCCGAAGACCATCAGATGAATATCGGCCGAACTTCCGAAACGCCACCGTTCCGGGGTGAGGTCACCTGGTCCGTACACGCCGTCCGCCTCGGGCGGCTTCGCCGTCGATCGCCCGATGACGCCACGCGCCGACGTCGCCTGTGACATCAGGTGCTTGTACGCGGCCCACGATGCAGTCCCTGCTGAGGAGCCTGCGATCACTGTTGCGGCGCCGGCTTTGGCGGCATTGCGCCACTTGTTCACCGGCACGGTTTCACTCCTACGATCTGCGCCACGCCTTACATCGTAGGCACCATTGCCGATCACTCCGGCGGTACCGAGAAGCCGACTTCTCGGCATCTGGGAAGATGGGTGCATGCGCATTGCTCAGCACATCACCGAACTCATCGGCAACACCCCTTTGGTCCAGCTCTCCTCTGTTGTCGGTGACAACGCAGGGATGGTCGCTGCCAAGATCGAATACCTCAATCCGGGTGGTTCGTCGAAGGATCGGATCGCGATCAAGATGGTCGACGCCGCGGAGGCCTCCGGCGAATTGAAGCCGGGTGGAACGATCGTCGAGCCGACGTCGGGCAACACCGGTGTCGGATTGGCACTCGTAGCTCAGCAGCGCGGATACAAGTGCGTGTTCGTGTGCCCCGACAAGGTCGGCGAGGACAAGCGCAACGTCCTGCGTGCCTACGGCGCCGAAGTGGTCGTCTGCCCGACTGCCGTGGCACCTGAGGACCCCACCAGTTACTACAGCGTCTCGGATCGACTCGTCCGTGAAATCGACGGTGCATGGAAGCCGAACCAGTATTCCAATCCGGCAGGACCGCAGAGTCACTACGAAACCACCGGTCCCGAGATCTGGGCCGACACCGACGGAAAGATCACCCACTTCGTCGCGGGTGTCGGCACCGGCGGCACCATCTCCGGAACAGGCAAATACCTCAAGGAGATCTCGGGCGGAAAGGTCAAGGTCATCGGGGTCGATCCGGAAGGCTCGGTGTACTCCGGTGGAACCGGTCGTCCGTACCTGGTCGAGGGTGTCGGCGAGGACTTCTGGCCGTCCGCGTACGACGCGTCCATTCCCGACGAGATCATCGCTGTCTCGGACGCCGACTCGTTCGACATGACCCGTCGTCTTGCGCGCGAGGAGGGTCTGCTGGTCGGCGGATCTTGCGGCATGGCGGCCGTGGGCGCGATCAAGGTCGCCGAGCGTGAGGGGCCCGACGCCCTCGTGGTGGTGCTGCTGCCGGACGGCGGACGCGGCTACCTCGCCAAGATCTTCAACGACGACTGGATGTCGTCCTACGGCTTCCTTCGCTCACGTCTCGACGGCAAGGTCGGCGAACCATCCGTCGGCGATGTGCTGCGTGGAAAGTCGGGTGCGCTGCCCGACCTCGTGCACACGCACCCGTCGGAGACCGTGCGCGACGCCATCGAGATCCTGCGGGAGTACGGCGTTTCGCAGATGCCGGTCGTCGGTGCCGAGCCACCCGTCATGGCAGGCGAGGTTGCGGGCAGCGTCACCGAGCGTGATCTGCTCAGCGCAGTGTTCGAGGGGCGCGCGGCGTTGGCGGACTCGGTCGCACAGCACATGAGCGCGCCGTTCCCGCTGATCGGTGCCGGAGAGCACGTTTCCGACGCCACCAAGGCGCTCGGTGAAACCGACGCGTTGATGGTCGTCGAAGAAGGCAAGCCCGTCGGCGTCATCACGCGGCACGATCTGCTGGGTTTCCTGAGCAAGGGGGCTTAGTTCCCCGGGCGACTCCGTCGCCAGTGGCACGAATAAGTGCATTGGGGTGCACTTAACCATGCCACTGGCGCGGAGCGCCTGAACGGACGCGCAGCGGAACGCCTAGCGGAACGCGCTGGACCCGGTGAGCGCCTGCCCGATGACGAGCTGGTGCACCTCGGACGTTCCCTCGTAGGTCAGGACCGATTCGAGGTTGTTGGCGTGCCGGAGCACCGGGTATTCGAGGGTGATTCCGTTGGCACCCAAAATGGTTCGGCACTCACGTGCAATCTTGATCGCCTCGCGGACGTTGTTCAGTTTGCCGACGGACACCTGCTCGCCGCGGAGTTCGCCCTTGTCCTTGAGGCGTCCCAGGTGCAGAGCGAGTAGTTGGCCCTTGCCGAGTTCGAGCGCCATGTTGGCGAGCTTCGCCTGCGTCAGTTGGTAGGCTCCGAGCGGCTTGTCGAACACCTCACGCGTCTTCGAGTACTCGACGGCGGACTCGATGCAGTCACGTGCTGCGCCCATGGCCCCGAAGATGATCCCGAAGCGCGCTTCGGTCAGACAGCCGAGCGGTCCACTGAGCCCACGAGCCTCGGGCAGCATCGCCTCGGCCGGTAGGCGCACGTCTTCCAGCACGAGCTCGCCGGTGATCGATGCGCGCAGGGACAACTTCTTCTTGACGGTGTTGGCCGAGAATCCGGGTGTCTCGGTCGGCACGACGAAGCCGCGGACCTTGTCGTCCGTCTGGGCCCACACGATTGCAACGTCGGCTATGGGTCCGTTGGTGATCCACATCTTGCTGCCGTTGAGCACCCAGTCGGTGCCGTCCTTCTTGGCGCGCGTCCGCATCCCGCCGGGATTGGAGCCGAAGTCGGCCTCGGTGAGCCCGAAGCAGCCGATGAGGTTTCCCTCGGCCATGCCGGGCAGCCATTGTTGCTTCTGCTCTTCC
>NZ_LVCV01000239.1 GCF_001647195.1 Rhodococcus sp. EPR-157
GGCATGCGAGTCCGTAGGCGGTAGCCGACGTGCCTGCGCAGCCGTAGCCCTCGAGGTGCATGCCGAGCAGCCCGAGTGCGCCGAGTTCCTTGGCCAGCTCGCGAGCAGGGACAGTCCCCTCCTCGAACCAGTCGGCCAAGTGCGGACGGATGCGTTCGTTGCCGAGCTTGCGCACGGTGTCACGAATTTCTTTCTCCTCGGTGTCGAGGAGGGTGTCGAGGGAGAACAGCTCGTCGACGCTCTGCGAGCGGTGCGAATCGGCCACGGTGGAAAGCCTCTTTTCGTCAGCGGTGTCTCCCGCAGGCTACCCACTTCGCTCGACCATTAGTCTGGAAGTCATGAGTGAGCAGCGCAGCAAGGCAGACAGCACGTCCGGGAGTGGAGCCCGCGGAACGACCCAGGGCAATCAGCAGGGATTTTCGACGAAGGCGGTTCACGCCGGTTACGAGCCGGACTCTCTGACCGGCGCGGTCAACGTCCCGATCTACGCGAGCTCGACGTTCGCCCAGGATGGCGTCGGCGGGATGCGCAGTGGCTTCGAGTACGCCCGCACCGGCAATCCGACGCGTCGGCCCCTCGAGGCCAATCTCGCAGCCATCGAATCGGGTACGTACGGACGGGCATTCTCCTCGGGCATGGCGGCCACGGACGCTCTGCTGCGGGCGTCGCTGCGCCCCGGTGATCACCTCGTCATTCCCAACGACGCGTACGGCGGCACCTTCCGGCTCATCGACAAGGTCTTCACTCAGTGGGGCATCGAGTACTCGGTCGCCGCGGTGTCCGACATCGACGCCGTCCGCGACGCGATTCGTCCCAACACCAAGCTGGTGTGGGTGGAGACGCCGACCAACCCCCTCCTCAATGTCGGTGACATCGCCGCGCTCGCCGAGGTGGCCCACGAGAAGAACACGAAACTGGTAGTCGACAACACCTTCGCGTCGCC
>NZ_LVCV01000240.1 GCF_001647195.1 Rhodococcus sp. EPR-157
GCGTTGATCACCGATGACGAGGAACTGGACGCGGCAATCGCGTTCCTGCAGAACGGTGCCGGTGGCGTGCCGGGACCGTTCGACGCCTTCCTCACCCTGCGTGGCATCAAGACTCTCGCGCTGCGCATGGAACGGCACAGTGACAACGCAGAGGCACTCGTCGACCTGCTCGACGGTCATTCCTCGATCTCCCAGGTCATCTACCCGGGCTTGAAGTCGCACCCGTCGCACAGCGTCGCCGCCAAGCAGATGCGTCGATTCGGCGGCATGATCTCG
>NZ_LVCV01000241.1 GCF_001647195.1 Rhodococcus sp. EPR-157
GCTCGAGGTCCCCGACGATCTCGTGCGACTGTCGGTGGGCATCGAGGACGCCGCCGACCTGATCGGTGACATCGAGCAGGCGCTGGGCGCGTGATCGCATGATCGTCGGACTGATCGACTCGGGGCTGGGCATGCTGCCCACTTCCGCGTGGCTGAAGAAGCTGCGTCCCGAGCTCGATCTGATCCTGCTGATGGACCCCGATCAGGCGCCGTGGGGTCCCAAGCCCGACGACTGGGTAGTCGAGCGGGTGCTCGGCGCCGTCGATCGAGCGATGGCAGCCGGCGCCGGAGTGATCGTGCTCCCGTGCAACACCGCGAGTGTGACCGCGCTGACCCATGTGCGTGCGCATCTCGGACCTGCCGTACCTGTCGTCGGCACTGTTCCTGCGATCAAACCTGCCGCGGCGGCGAGCAACCGGATCGCGGTGTGGGCGACGGCTGCCACGACGGCCAGTGCGTATCAGGCTCGGCTCATCGAGGAGTTCGCTTCGGACCGGGCAGTGACGCCCATCGCGTGCCACGGACTTGCGGACGCGATCGACCGCGGCGACGCCGAGGGCGTGACGGCTGCCATTCGCGCCGCTGTTGCTGCCACTCCGGCCGACGTGGAATCGGTGGTGCTGGGGTGCACGCATTATCCGTTGGTGGCAACGGAGATCGTGGCGGCTCTCCCGTCCGGAGTGCAACTCTTCGACAGTGCGGATGCCGTTGCGCGGCAGACACTGCGGCGGATCGACGAACTCGGAGATGGGGACCAGGGCACGGGTGCGGTATCGGTTTCGCTCAGTGGGCGCGACGGCTTTCTGCCGGCCAGCGCCCTCGCCTACGCCGAGGGGCGTCTGTTGGCCGGGGTGCAGCCGGTTCACCAGTGACACGCGCGTAGCTAGACGTGCGTCCGAAGCACGCCGAACAGAACTCGATAGTGCAGCGGCTTATTGTTTGGTGAAGTAATTAGCTGTGCTTCAACCGACCGGGAAGACTGCGATGGCCAACACCGAACTGGGCGCGGAGACTTCCAGCGTCGCTCCTGCGGCGTCGAAGAAGCGGATGCCCTCGGCAGTGGCGTTCTGGGCTGTCGGACTGACGTACCTGGTGATCATGGCGTCCTCGGCCGCGCCGTCTCCGCTGTATCCCGTCTACCAGCAAGCCTGGGGCTTCTCCTCCACGATGCTGACCGTCGTGTTCGCGGTGTACGCCGTTGCTCTGCTCTCCGCGCTACTGACCGTCGGCAGTCTGTCCGACCACGTGGGTCGCAAACCGATTCTGATCGCCGCGCTGGTGCTGCTGGTGATCAGCTTGGTTCTGTTCATTTTCGCGGACGGCGTTCCCGGTTTGATCGCAGCCCGAGTGGTACAGGGCATGGCAGCAGGTACGGCCACCGGTGCCCTCAGCGCCGCAGTCATCGACCTTCAGCCGAGCGAATCGGCAGGTCCGCTCGTCAACAGCGTTGCGCCGTCGATCGGCCTCGCCACCGGTGCGCTGGGTGCTGGACTCCTGGTGCAACTGGCCCCGGCGCCGACGACGCTCGTCTACGGACTCCTCATCGGATCGGTCGTGCTTCTGGCCTCGGCGGTGCTGTTCGTGCTGGAAACCTCTGCGCTGCGGGAGGTCGAATCACGGCGGCACCTTGCACAGCTGCTGCTGCCGAGGGCATCGTTCCCGACGGGTGCGCGCGTCCCGTTCCTGCTGATCGTGCCCGCACTGATCGCGACGTGGTCGCTCGGTGGTTTTCATCTCTCCCTCGGCCCGTCGATCATCGGTTCCGTCTTCGGTATCGACAACCACATCGTCGGCGGTCTCGACATATTCGCCCTGTTCTTCTCCGGAGCCGTTGCGGCCGCGTGTGTTCGAACTCGTCCACCGAGGGCCGTCATGGTCGTCGGTGCGGTCGTGCTCGCGCTCGGCGTCGGGTTGTCACTGGTGTCCGTGTCGATGGTGTCGGTCCCGCTCTACTTCCTCGGTTCGATCGTCGCGGGTGTGGGCTGGGGGAGCACGTTTCTCGGGGCCATGCGCACCCTCGGCGCACTGGTGCCCGCAGACGAACGCGGAAGTGTCTTCGCTACCACGTTCGTGCTCAGCTATCTGGCGTTCAGTGTCCCCGCCGTGATCGGCGGCGTTGCGGTGCACTCCTTCGGCCTCGAGCCGACCGCGCTGGTGTACGGAGGCTTTGTCATCCTCTTGGCTCTCGTGTCGTCCGCCGGTTTCGGAGTTGCTTCCCGGCGGGAACGGACGGCACCGCGGCCTACCCGATAGGCCAGTTCGTCGGTGATGAACGGGTGGTAGGCGATCGATCGCGGGCACGCGCGCACACCCTGTGACACCATTCGTCCATCTGAACAACTGCTCAGATGAACGAGGAGGGTCTAGTGATCCGGACTGGGTCTGTGGTCGGTGTCGCGGTGGGCGCGACGTGTGTTCTTGCGGTTGTGTCGTGCAGTGCCCCGACGAATTCTGCGAGCGAGTCGAGTGCACGCGGATTGGTCCTCGCCGACGGCTACGAGCTGGGCGGCTACAACCCCGTGGCGGGCTACGGTGCCGCGGGTGAGGCCAAGATGTACGACGGTTTGCTTCGGCTCGACGGTGCCGATGGGCTACCGGGTTTCGAGCCGTCTCTGGCGACGGAGCTTCCGACGTCGAACGCCGACGCGACGGTCTGGACTGTCCCGTTGCGCGACGGCGTGGCGTTCTCCGACGGTTCCTCCTTCGATGCGGCCGACGTCGTCGCAACGTACGGCGCGATCCAAGACCCCGCCTCGGCGTCGGAGGTGCGGTCCTCGTTCGACATGATCACCGACGTCGTCGCAGTCGACGACCGCACCGTCGAATTTCGGCTCGCCTACCCGTATTCGGCATTGCCGACCAAGCTCCTGATCGGCATCGTTCCTGCCGAATCGGTCGCAATACCGGGGCTCGCCGCCGAGTCGAGCCTGAACACGGCACCGATCGGTACCGGTCCGTACACCCTCGTCGACCTTTCGCCCGATCGTGCGGTCCTGGAGGCCAACGAGAACTACTTCGGCGGCGCGCCGGCAGTGAAGAAGCTGACCCTGCTGTACGTACCCGACGACAACACCCGCGCTCAACGGATGGTCGCCGGCGAGATCGACGGCACCAACCTGCCGCCGCTGCTGGCGAAGACGCTCGACGGCAAAGACGGTATGTCGTTGTCGTCCAATGCTTCTGCCGACTGGCGGGGAGTATCGCTGCCGACCGACAATCCGGTCGCAGGTGACAAGGCCGTGCGCATGGCGCTGAACCTGGCCGCGAATCGGCAGTCCATGGTGGACAACGTCCTCGGCGGATACGGCGCGAGTGCGGCGACGCCGATTCCCGAGGTGTACGGCGACGCCTACGATCCGAGTGCGGTGTTCCGATACGACCCGGCCGGGGCCGAGCGTCTGCTCGACGAGGCAGGCTGGATCCGTGCCGAAGACGGTATCCGCGTCAAGGACGGCACCCGGGCCGAATTCACCGTGATGTACAACTCGACGGACACGGTCCGACGAGATCTGGCTCAGGCCTTTGCATCCGACGCTCTGACAGTCGGCGTGGAGGTGAACCTGGAAGCGTTGTCGTGGGATCGGATCGACCCACGTATCTCGTTCGATTCGACTCTGCTCGGTGGCGGATCCGAGCCGTACGACCCGGACACCCAGGCGTACAACACGCTGGACTCGGTGTTCGTGAACCCTGACGTGGGCAGCATCTACGACAACGCGAGCGGCTACGTCAATCCTGCCGTCGACGCGGCGCTCGAAACGGGACGGCGAAGCCTCGACACCGCAGAACGCGATGCGGCGTACCGCGACATGCAGCGGGCGTACGTCGAGGATCCCGGCTTCGTGTTCCTGGTGTTCCTCGATCACACCTACGTGTCCAAGGACTCGGACTGGACGATGTCGGGGCCGATCCTCGAACCGCATTCTCACGGCGTCACGTGGGGACCGTGGTGGTCGCTGCAGACATGGACGCGGCAATCGTGACCGCCACCATCGCGCGGCCGGTGACGACGTCGGCAGCGAGCCACGACAGGAGAACTCGACGCCGGGGAATTCTCCGCATGATCGGACGTCGGCTGCTGTTCGTCGTCCCGGTGTGCGGCGCGGTCTCGGCCGGTCTGTTCGCGGCTGCTGCGGTCTCACCGTTCGATCCTCTCGTCGCGTACCTCGGTGTGCGCTATACGACGACGACCGACGCGGACAAAGCGATGATCACCGAACAACTGGGTTTCGATCGAGCCTGGTACACGACGTACTGGCAGTGGTTGCACGGAGTTATCACTGGCAACCTCGGGATATCGCGATCGTTCGGCCAGCCCGTTGCCCAGGTCCTTGCCGAGCGCGCACCGTGGACGCTGTTGTTGGCGGGTGTCGGTCTGGCGGTCGCTGCGACGCTGGCACTGGTCCTCGGTGTCACGGCGGGCATTCGCAGCGGCGGCATCCTCGATCGATGCGTCACCGGTTTCTGTATCGCCGTTGCCGGCCTGCCCCCGTTCGTCATGTCCCTCGGCGCGATTGCGGTGTTCGCGCTCGGGCTCGGATGGCTACCGGTCGCGGGGCTCAGCGACGGGGGAGCCGACCCGACTCCCGGTGGGGTTGCCGTACACATGATTCTTCCGGTCGCAGTCCTCGCGGTATCGCAACTTCCGTGGTTGTTGCTCGCAGTCAGAGAATCGGTCTCGACCGCGCGGGGCGAAGAGTACGTCGCAGGCGCGGTGGCCCGCGGGATCCCGACGGCGATGGTGACGCGCAGGCACATTGTGCCGACGTCGATGGCACCGTTCGTCAATGTGCTCGGCGTACGTCTGCCGGAACTCGTCGTCGGGGCAGTACTGGTGGAAGAGGTGTTCTCCTGGCCCGGTGTCGCCGGTGCCATCGTGCAGTCCGCCCGTGATCTCGACATGGCGTTGCTGGCAGTGCTGACGGTAGGCACGACGCTGGCGGTGATGCTCGGATCGCTTCTCGCCGACGTCGTCGTCGCGCTGTTGGATCCGCGGGTGAAGACCGATGGATAGGCGCAGGCTGGTACTGGCAGGCTCGGTTCTCGCTCTGCTCACGCTGTACGCGGTCGCGGTGCCCTGGTTGTCCGGCATCGACGACAGGGTCACCGATTTCGCCGCAGCTCGGCAGGCGCCGTCGCTCTCACACGTGTTCGGGACCGATTCCGCCGGTCGAGATCTGTTCGTGCGCAGCGCTGCCGCGATCCGCACGTCGTTGCTGGTCGCGGCGGCCTGCGCGGTGCTGGCCACCGTGATCGGGAGCATGGTGGGCGTCGTGGCCGGAGTGTGGGGCGGCTGGGTCGATCGAGTTGTCATGCGCAGCACCGACGCGGTCAATGCACTACCGCACTTGCTGCTGGGGATCGTCATCGTTGCGATGTTCCGGGGCAGCATCGTTGCCATCGTGTTGTCGATCGCGTTGACCCACTGGACTCAGGTAGCCCGGATCGTGCGGTCGGAGATCCTCGGGCTGCGCGAGCAACCGTACATCGACGCCGCAGTCCTTGCCGGTGCGAGCCGTCGGCATCTCGTCGCGACGCACGTGCTCCCCGCAGTCCTGCCTCAGGCTTTGATCGCAGTCGTTCTTCTGTTGCCACATGCGATATGGCACGAGTCGACGCTGTCCTTCCTCGGCTTCGGTCTCGCGCCGCACGAACCGAGTCTGGGCACCCTGCTGTCCGAGGCACGTAGTTCCCTCCTCCTCGGGGGATGGTGGACATTGGTCTTCCCAGCGGGAATTCTGGTTCTGGCGACAGTTGCAGTGGCTGTGCTCGGATCGACGCTACGGCAGGCGGTCTCACCGCCGAAACCCTCGGAGTTGAGACTGTGACCGCATTGGCAATCGACAATCTGACGGTGCGCATACCGCTGGCCGACGGTCGGGTCGTACATGCCGCGAGCGAGGTGCACCTGGCAGTCCCTGCCGGGACCATCACCGCGTTGGTAGGAGAATCGGGTTGTGGCAAGTCGATCCTGGCGTCGGCGATCATGAACATGCTGCCGGTCGAGGCCTCGGTCTCGGGATCGGTCGTGGTGCAGACCCCCGAACGAATCGTCGACGTGTTCGCCGACTCGTCGTTCCGTGGGCGCGATGTGGCGTTGATCCCGCAGTCGGCATCGTCCTATCTGACGCCGGTGCGCACGGCGAGATCTCAACTGGAAGAGACCATTCGAGTTCTCCGATCCCGACACAGATGCGACGAGTTGGCGCGGTTGGTCGGTCTCGATCCGCGTGATCTGGACTGTTACCCGCACGAGTTGTCCGGCGGGATGGCGCAGCGCGTTGCGATCGCCGGTGCTCTGGTCGGGGATCCTGCGGTCATCGTCGCCGACGAGCCGACCGCCAACCTCGACGGGGACCTGACCGATCGCATCCTGGGACTGCTGAGACGCTCGGCCGACGATGGTGCTGCCGTCCTGCTGATCACTCACGATCTGTCCTCGTTGATGCGCACGGCCGTCGCAGATCGTGTCGCGGTGATGTACGCCTCGCGGATCATGGAGACCGGCCCTGCACGCTCGGTGCTCGACGAACCGCTGCACGACTACACCCGAGACCTGTTGAATGCGCTGCCATCCCGTGGGCTGAACCCGATGCCCGGTACCGCGCCGCAGCTGACGGACTTGCCCGAGGAGTGTGTCTATCATCTGCGTCGACCCGAGTCGACTCAGTCCGGCGGCGCGACCGAGCTGGTCACCGTCGGGAATCGGTCGTATCGAACGAGAGTGAGCGCATGAGTCTGGACGCAGTCGACATCACCGCGGGTTATTCCGGTACCTCGGATGTGCTGGTGCGCGAGTCGTTCTCGATTCCCGCTGGATCTCTTGTCGGGCTGGCAGGACCGTCCGGATCAGGGAAGTCGACGTTGGCTCGGGTTCTCGCGCTGCTCCTCGAGCCGCGAGCGGGCATCGTCACGATCGATGGCCGTGAGGTCAGGGATGTCGGATTGGCCGTGCCGTCGGCGATTCGGCGGCAGGTGGCCATGTTGTTCCAATCGCCCAGGGCGGCAACGGATCCTCGAATGACGTTGCGCGCGATCATCGAACAGCCTGCCAAGATAGTGCGTCGCCGCATCGTGGTGGAGGAATTGGCCGAACGGGTCGGGTTGACGGCCGACCTGCTCGAGCGCCGTCCGCACCAGGTCAGCGATGGGCAGCTTCAGCGCGCCTGCGTCGCGCGAGCGCTGGCGCAGGAGCCGCGGTACCTCATCTGCGACGAAGCGACCGCGATGCTCGATGCTGCTACGACGGCATCGATCATGCGGCTCGTGCAGAGCGAAGCGCGCGAGGCGGGTATGGGTGTCTTGATGATCAGCCATGACGCCGAACTGCTCGCGGCTGTCGGGGCGGTTGCAGGCCACCGGCAGGGAGTTTTCGATAGTCGCGGGGCCTGAAGCGAACTCACAGCGTTCTCTGCGTCGAACCTCAGACTTCGAGCGGATTGTGGATCGGGAAGGAACATCCACTTTTGCTTAGGAGTCTCGGAATGCGTACCTCGTTCAAAAAGGCAGTTGCTGTCATCGCCGCAGTCGGAGCGGTATCCGTCGGAGGCGCCTCGGTGGCCTCCGCCGCCACCGTCGACCAAATCACGGTCCCCGACGTGGTCGGCTACTCGGCCCCTGTCGCGGTCGACGTGCTCGAGGATGCAGGGTTCACCAGTGTGAGGGTCGCGGGCCCCTACGGCGACAATCCGAACACCACCGTCACGCGCACGTCGGTCGCGGAGGACACGGTCGTATCGGAAAACACGCCCATCACGATATTCGTGGATCCGTGGTGACGTCGTCAGAATTCGATCCGCACGTCATTGCTGACGGGACGAGCCTGGCATCCCAGGATCATCCCGTCGGCAATGTCCTCCTCGTCCAGTATTTCCGAATTCTCCATGGCGACTTCACCGTCGAGAATCGTGCACGCGCACGAACCGCACTCTCCCTCTCGACATGAATAGGGAACGGCCAGGCCCTGGGTCAGCATGACCTCGACGAGAGTCTGTGTTCTCGGCCATGGAAAGTTGTGCGTTTCGCCGTCGAGTTCGACTGTCGCGGTCGCTGCCGACGCACTGTCCTCTTCGGTGACAGGCGTCGGGGGAGGATCGGTGAAGGGATCACCGGTGAGTGAGGAGAACACTTCGCTGTGGACACGCTCGCGCGGGAACCCGCCGCTGGCAAGGGCTTTGTGCACGGCATCCATGAACGGGCCTGGGCCGCACATGAACGCTGTGCGCTCGCGATACGGTGCTGCGACAGTGGCCAATTGGTCGATGCTCGGGATTCCCTGCAGTGATTCGAGCCAGTGCGTGACGGCCAGTCGGCGCGGATACTCCGCTGCCAGTGCGCGTAGTTCGTCGGCGAAGATCACCGAGGACTCGTCGCGGTTGGCATAGAGGAGTGCGATCGAGCCGACTCCTTCGGCCAATGCGGACTTCAGGATCGACATGACCGGGGTGATTCCCGATCCGGCAGCCAGTAGCAGGAAGTCCTCGTCGAGGTCGGGTGGGGTGAAACGGCCGGACGGCGGAAGCGACTCGATGACGTCGCCGACGGCGACGTTGTCGCAGACCCAGTTGGAGCCGTACCCGTCGACGGTGCGTTTGACGGTGACCTTCGGGGCCTCGTCGCCGTGCGGGGAGCTGGCCAGCGAGTAGCACCGAGCCACCGAGCCCGTCCGTTCGCTCGGTATCCGCAGCGTCAGGAATTGGCCCGGCCGGTAGTCGAAATTCGCCGGTGCGTCGAAGACGATGGACCTGGCATCCGCGGTCTCCTCGACGACTGCGGCTACGGTGAGCAGCACCGATCGTGAACCATGCTGCTGGTCGGCACTCGCCATCGGGTTGCATCCTTTCACGGAACTGAAACGTGTTCTAGTTTAGCGGTCGACTCGGGTGTGTGTCGAGACCGCTCGAAGTTCGGTGGTGCCGACGGCGAGCGAGTCGCCTCCTACCTACCTGATCGGGTAGGTAGATACCTGCCTGACCGCTGGTGGGCAAGTGCGCACCGGGACGGCTATCGTTGTAACCTGGATCACATGGTGGTGGGCTCCGCCGCCAACAGGGAAGTTCAGAGGCGATAACCGATGATCGAAGCGGCCTCGACCAGTCAGGCCATGCATGACCTGCATTCGCACCGAAGCGCGGTCGAGGCGCCGAGGGTGCTCAAGTTTCATGCGCCCGAAATCGTGTTCGGCCAGGACTCGCTCGTCGAAGTCGCGCATGCTGCCCTTCGCCTCGGCGCGCAGCGGCCGATGGTGGTCACCGACGAGGGCCTCATCGACACCGGCTGGGTGGCGCAGTTGACGCTTCTCCTCGACGAGCAAGGCCTCGCGCCGACGACGTGGAACGGGCTCACCCCCAATCCCAAGGACGTCGAGATCGAAGCCGGCCACCAGGTCTACCAGGAATCGGGTTGTGACGTCCTGATCGCGATCGGCGGCGGCTCGGTCATGGATGCTGCCAAAGGCATTGCAGTGTTGGCGGGCCACGGCGGATCGATTCTCGACTACGAGGGCGTCGATCGTGCGACGAGACCTATCCCGCCGCTCGTCATGGTTCCGACGACCTCCGGCACCGGCGCCGACGTATCCCAGTTCTGCATAGTCACCGACACTGCCCGATCCACCAAGATCACCATTCTCGGACGGGCACTGGTTCCCGATATCACCGTCATCGACCCGAGATTGTTGACGACCATGCCGGAATGGCTCAACGCGGCAACAGGTCTCGACGCCTTGACACACGGGATCGAGGCATTCGTCTCGCTCGGGCACAACCAACTCACCGATCACCATGCACTGCGTGCAGTCACGATGGTGACCTCGCATCTCGCCCGCACGATGGACGAACCGTCGGACATGACCGCTCGAACGTCGATGGCACAGGCGAGCCTCGAAGCAGGCCTCGCCTTCACCAACGCCATCCTGGGTGCCACGCATGCGATGAGCCACCAGGTCGGCGGACTGCTCGACCTCCCGCACGGCGTCATCAACGGAGTGCTGCTTCCGCACGTCATCAGGTTCAACGCGGCAGCAGATCCCTTGCCCTACGTGGCGATAGCGATGAGCCTCGCTCTCCCCGAGGGGCGGGGGTCCGCCGAGGAAGCGGCTCAGGCCGTCGCCGCACGGGTGGAGGAGTTGGCACGCCAGGTGGGCGTGCCGAAGGGGCTGCGCGAAATCGGTGTCAGTGACGCCGACATCGACGTTCTCGCGACCAATGCGCTCCGCGACGCGTGCATGTCGACCAACCCACGCCAAGCCTCGCACGAGGAAATGGCTGCGTTGTTCAGGACTGCCCTGTGACCACCCAGCCACCGGATCTGTCACTGCTGACGGGGCTGCGGTCGGGCAAGAGCACGTTCTATCCTCAGTATCGCGGCGCGGCCGAGCGGCTCGAACGCGTCGTACATGCCCTCGAGCTGATTTCTCGGGCTCTGGTACGCACGGTCGACGGTCCGGAGACGCTGATCTGTGCCGTCGCCGAAGCCGCGCGTGCCCATTTGAGCGCGCAGTGGGTCGTCTTCGCTCTCGCCGACGGGGCCCTGCCGGATGCTGGACCACGGCGACTCGTCCTCGGACCCGACGCGACGCCGTTTCTGGTCGACGATGTCGTAGGGCCGCCGCTGCCCGACGACGTCGTCGAGTGCCTGGAAGCGATCAGGCTCGCCACTACCGGCGACGGCCGCGCCCCTCAGATCGCCGCGCACCACGCATTCGTACCCATCGCGTTGGATGGAGGTGTGGTCGGAGCGTTCGCAGCGTGGACGCCGACGCGGCGAGTACTCGATGCAACGGATTCGGCGGTGCTCAGTATTCTTGCGAGCCAAACTGCGGTAGCACTGCAGAATTCGGCGTTGTATCAGAGTAGGCGAGTGCTCCTCGAACGCACCGAGAACGCGTATGGGCAGGCGCATCGGACAGCGGCGGATCTCGCTATTCGGAACGCGGAACTCGAAGCGACACAACGTCAACTCGGCGCCGCGCATCGACATCAGGTGCTCGACGACGAACGGCACCGCATCGCGCGAGAATTGCACGACAGCGTCACCCAGGCCGTGCTGTCGGCCGGGATGCAGATCGAAGTGTGTCGCAGCGACATTCCCGCCGACGAAAGACGGGAGCGGTTGGACCTGGCGAAAGAGCTGACCCGACGTGCCGTCGAGCAGTTGCGGTCGGCGATCTACGCGCTCAACAATTCGCAGGACGACGACCGCACGTCGCTGCCGGAAATGCTCGAGCAGCTCTCGGTCGTGCACATGCCCGACGAGCTCCAGGTCTCGCTGCGGGTCGAGGGAACTCCCGTCGAACTCGACAGCGCATGTGAACACGGTCTGCTGCGAATTGCGGGTGAAGCGTTGTTCAACACTGCGGTTCACGCGGGCGCACATCGTGCGGTCATCCGGCTCGCGTACCGAGCCGGGCATGTGTTCCTGTCGATCGCCGACGACGGGCAGGGCGATCCGGCGCACTTGCGAATGATGTTGCGTGTGGCGGAGAGCAACGACGTCGACGGACGGCATCGAGGCCTGGCGAACATGGCAGCGCGAGCACGTGAGCACGGAGGCGTGCTCGAGATCCGTAAGGCCCGAATCGGAGGTGTGCGGATTTCCGTGCGCATTCCTTCCCAGGAGAGTGAGCAGTCGTGACCGTTGAGACAACCGTGGTCCGGATCGTGCTGGTCGACGATCACGCCATACTTCGCGACGGGCTGAAGTCGGTGCTCGAACGCGAGGCCGATTTGTCCGTCGTCGGTGAGGCGTCCTCGCGCGGGGAAGGACTCGCTGTCGTCGAGCGAGTCCAGCCGGACATCGTGCTGATGGACCTCAAGCTTTCGGCGAGTACCGACTACGAGGGATTGGCTCTGTGCGCGCAACTTTCGAGCGCGCATCCTGGTCTCGGGCTGCTGGTGTTGACGACGTTTCTGGACGATCGGCTCGTGGTGGAGGCGGTGCACGCCGGTGCTCGGGGATACGTCGTCAAAGACGTCGACACTACCGAGTTGGTACGCGCGATCCGTGCCGTCTCACGCGGCGAGAGCGCATTCGACTCGCGCAGCGCTTCTGCGGTCATTCGATCCCTCAACGGTCAGGGATCGGCAGTCGAGCGCCTGACCGACCGTGAACTCGAGGTGCTCCGACTGTTGGCCACAGGCTTGTCCAACGCGGGTATCGGGACCAAGCTGTTCATTTCGGCGAC
>NZ_LVCV01000242.1 GCF_001647195.1 Rhodococcus sp. EPR-157
CTCATCTGACCGCCACAGTGCGGGAGGCATCGGGGCGGGAGGTGTCGAGGACGAGCCAACCGCCGTGATACTCGTCGATCTCGAAGGCCAAGCCGGTGCGTCGGCCGAGCTCAGCGAGTGAATCGTTGTCGAACGTCCTGACATGACCGTGGCACGCAGTCGCTTCCGATTCGTACGGGACAGCGATGACGACGCGCGCGCGGGCGATTCGGATCGCCTCGTCGACGATCCGAGCGCCTACTGCGTCGTCGACGTGTTCGAGGAGATGCAACGCCGTCACGGTGTCGGCCGAGTTGTCTGCGACCGGCACGCCCGCAGCATCCGAGGTGATGACGTCGAGAGTGGCGCCCAGGTGTGGAGCGACCGTGCCGAGCAATCGCATCGTTCCCTCGGACAAGTCGGTGGCAGTGACGTCGATCCCGCGGAGCGCGAGTCGGAGCGGAAAGAACCCGAAGCACGACCCGAGGTCGAGGACGCTTCCCAGCACCAGGGATTCGGCGCGGCTGTGGACGGGAGCGAAATCCGCAGTGCCGCCGAGAAGATCGTCGAGTGAATTGCGATAGTAGGTGGTCCAGGCCTCGACAGGGTCTGCGACCGTCGATCGCACGAGTCCGACCATGACGACTTCGAATTCTCGTTGAGAGAGCTTCAAGTCGGTGACTCTCGGTACGAGACTCTCACCGATGTGCGCGGAATTCAGGCAGTGTCGGACAGTGAGGGATCCAGTGCGGTCCAGTTCGAGTGCGCCGGGAGCGAGCTGGTCGCAGAACTCGACCGTGACGTCGTCGTATCCCCAGCGACCGTCACGAGCAGGAGCAGCGCAACTTGGAGCCAAGGCGTCGAGTTCGGTCATGTCGGTTCTTTCGCTGCGGGGAGATCGAGACCGGCGTAGAGAGTGCGAGTGCCGTCGGACAGCAACTGTGCGAGATCGAGCGTCTCGTCGGTGAGCCACTGCTCGTACGCAGACATTGCCACACCGAGGACCATCCAGCCAACAGTTCGCGGAAAATGATCTGTGGGTGTGGAATGCGTTCGCGCTGCCACGTATTCGGCGATGACGTCGCGCCAACCCTCGTACATGAGCATCGAATAGCCCTGTAGAGCAGGATTTCGCAGGATCAGGGCCATGCGTTGACGGTGCACTGCCTTCTCGTCCTCGGGGAAAGTGTTGAACTCCAACAAGGCCGATCGAATTCCGTCGGCGAGCGAGGATTCGTCGGGCAGGTCGGCGAGTAGGGAACGAAGAGCGGCCAGTTGCTCGTCGAAGTCGCCCCAGGGGACGGCGTTCTTGGAGGGGAAGTATCGAAAGAACGTACGCCGAGCTATGCCAGCGGCCTCGGCGATGTCGTCGACGCTCGTGGAGTCGAAGCCATTCGTGGCGAAGAGTTCGATGCCGAGATCACTGATCTGCCCCCTCGTCGTGGACGGGCGGCGACCTACCCGGCCGGATGGTTTCTTGCGGCTGACCACTTTTTTCTCTCCGTTTGCTGTCATTGTGCACTCGATGCCATTATTGTGGTGAATCAAGTCACTGTCACCCCCGACTGTGACCGACCGAATGATTCTCGCCGATGGAGGAACAAGATGTCTCAGAACCCCAAGACAGACGTCGTCGACGCTGCAGTTGCCCAGTCCGATCTGGTCGAAGAGTCTCTCGTGGAAGAGGTTTCCATCGACGGTATGTGCGGCGTGTACTGACATGTCCGCCGTGAAGGTTGTCGACGCGTTGGATCTCGATGCACGCTGGGCCCTTCACCCGCAGGTGGCGCTGCGCCCCGAGTCTTTCGGGGCGCTGCTCTACCACTTCGGGACGCGCAAGCTCTCTTTTCTCAAGAATCGCACCATCGTAGCGATCATCGAGTCTTTTCCCGATCATCCCGACATGCGTTCCGCGATCGCTGCGGCAGGCATCGACGAGGCCGGCATGGCGCCGTACGTGAAAGCTCTTGCCACTCTGGCTGATTCGCGCATGATCACCACTCTGTGATTGCCCGACCGAACCGATTTTCCCGTTCCGCCCCGACGAAGAGGACAGCCCCATGACCTCCATGCTCGAAAGACCAGCACCACCGCCCGCGGTCGGTAAGTTGGTCGATCAGTTCGAACTCGGACTGGATGCTCCGATCTGTCTGACCTGGGAGCTGACCTACGCCTGCAACCTCTCGTGCGTGCACTGTCTGTCCTCCTCCGGTCGCCGTGACCCCCGAGAGCTCAGCACCGAGCAGTGCAAGTCCATCATCGACGAACTGCAGAAGATGCAGGTCTTCTACGTCAACATCGGCGGCGGTGAGCCGACGGTGCGGTCGGACTTCTGGGAGCTGGTCGACTACGCGACGGCACATCAGGTCGGCGTCAAGTTTTCCACCAACGGCGTCAAGATCGACAAGAAGGTTGCTGCGCGTCTGGCAGCATCGGACTACGTCGACGTGCAGATTTCCATCGACGGCGCTACCGCCGAGGTCAACGATGCGGTGCGCGGCCCAGGCTCGTTCGACATGGCATGCCGCGCGCTGGAGAACCTGAAGGAGGCCGGCTTCAAGGACGCCAAGATGTCGGTCGTCGTCACCCGACACAACGTGAGCCAGCTCGACGACTTCAAGGCACTCGCAGACAAATACGATGCCACACTGCGCATCACGCGGCTGCGTCCCTCGGGTCGCGGTGCCGACGTCTGGGACGATCTGCATCCCACGGCCGGACAGCAGCGTGAGCTCTACAACTGGCTGGTCGCCAACGGTGAAGGCGTTCTGACCGGCGATTCCTTCTTTCATCTGTCCGCGTTCGGCGATGCGCTTCCCGGCCTCAACCTCTGTGGCGCGGGACGTGTCGTCTGCTTGATCGACCCGATCGGCGACGTCTACGCGTGCCCGTTCGCGATCCACGAACAGTTCCTTGCCGGCAACATCGTCCGCGACGCGAAAGCCGGTATGGGCGGGTTCCAATCCGTTTGGCAGACATCGGAATTGTTCCAGGAACTGCGGTCTCCGCAAACCTCGGGCGCGTGCACCAAGTGTGCGCACTTCGACGCGTGCCGTGGCGGCTGCATGGCCGCCAAATTCTTCACCGGTCTCCCCATGGATGGTCCGGACCCCGAGTGCGTCATCGGCAACGGTGAACTGGCATTGGCCGGCGCGGGGGAGATCCCCAAGTCGAGCGTCGACCATTCCCGCACCGGGCAGCGCAAGACACCGAGAGCGTCGGTGCCGCTCACCTTGATGATGCGGCCACCGGCCAAGATCTGCGACGAGAATCCGCTCGCAGGAATGGAATAGGAAGAACAGCTATGGCCAAGAGTGCCTGGTTCGAGACCGTTGCCGAAGCGCAGCGCCGCGCCAAGAAACGTCTACCGAAGTCCGTGTACGCCGCGCTGGTAGCGGGGTCCGAGCGAGGAATCACCGTCGACGACAACACGGCGGCGTTCGGTGAACTGGGGTTCGCCCCACATGTTGCCGGATTGTCCGACAAACGTGATTTGTCGACGACCGTGATGGGGCAGCCATTGTCGTTCCCGGTCATGATCTCGCCGACGGGTGTGCAGGCCGTCCATCCGGACGGGGAGGTCGCCGTCGCCAGAGCAGCGGCGGCCCGCGGCATCCCCATCGGATTGTCGTCGTTCGCCAGCAAGTCGGTCGAGGAGGTCGCTGCAGCAAATCCGCAGACGTTCTTCCAGATGTACTGGGTCGGAACACGCGAGGTGCTGCTTCAGCGCATGGAGCGTGCACGGGCAGCGGGTGCCGTGGGTCTGATCATGACGCTGGACTGGTCGTTCTCCAACGGCCGCGACTGGGGAAGTCCGTCGATTCCCGAGAAGATGGACCTCAAAGCGATGTTCCAGTTCGCTCCTGAGGGCATCACACGGCCGAAGTGGTTGTGGGAGTTCGCCAAGACCGGCAAGATTCCCGACCTGACGACCCCGAACCTGACCGCGCCGGGCGGCGGCCCCGCACCGACGTTCTTCGGTGCCTACGGCGAGTGGATGGGCACCCCGCTTCCCACCTGGGACGACGTGGCGTGGCTGCGCGAGCAGTGGGGTGGGCCGTTCATGCTCAAGGGTGTCATGCGGGTCGACGATGCCAAGCGGGCGGTCGATGCTGGCGTTTCTGCGATCTCGGT
>NZ_LVCV01000243.1 GCF_001647195.1 Rhodococcus sp. EPR-157
TCGAGATCACTCTCGACGGCGGTATCCGTCGCGGCAGTGATGTCGTCAAGGCACTCGCGTTGGGTGCGCGGGCGGTGATGATCGGTCGCGCGTACCTGTGGGGTCTGTCCGCAGGCGGGCAGGCCGGTGTCGAAAATGTTCTCGACATCCTGCGCGGCGGAATAGACTCCGCGGTGCTCGGACTCGGTCATTCGTCGGTGCATGACCTCTCACCCTCGGATGTGGTGATGCCGGCCGGGTTCGACCGCAGGCTGGGTGTGTGACCGATTGGTTCGAGAGCGTCGCAGAGGCTCAGCGGCGCGCAAAGAAACGTCTACCCGAGTCCGTCTACGCTGCGTTGCTGGCGGGTTCGGAGCAGGGCATCACAGTCGACGACAACGTGGCGGCGTTCGGTGAACTCGGCTTCGCCCCGCACGTCGCGGGGTTGTCGAACACGCGTGATCTGTCGACAACGGTTATGGGACAGCCGCTCTCGTTTCCCGTGATGATCTCGCCGACGGGTGTGCAAGCTGTTCATCCGGACGGCGAGATTGCGGTCGCTCGGGCGGCAGCATCACGAGGAATCCCGCTGGGATTGTCGTTGTTTGCGAGCAAACCCGTCGAAGACGTCGTTGCAGCCAACCCGCAGCCACTCTTTCAGTTGCACTGGGTGGGTTCACGCGAGTATCTGCTGCATCTGATGGATCGGGCGCGCGGCGCCGGGGCTGTCGGATTGATCCTGACAATGGATTGGTCGTTCTCCGAAGGGCGCGATTGGGGTAGCCCGTCGATTCCGGAGACAGTGAATCTCGCTGCGATGGCTCGCTTTGCGCCGGAGGCTCTTGCCCGCCCGAGATGGCTGTGGCAGTTCGCCCGGAGCGGCAAGATCCCCGATCTGTCCGCGCCGAACCTGACCCGCCCCGGCGGAACTGCACCGACATTCTTCGGCGCGTACCGCGATTGGATGGCCAGCCCGTTGCCGACGTGGGAGGACATCGCGTGGCTACGTGAGCAGTGGGAAGGGCCGTTCATGCTCAAGGGCATCACTCGTGTCGACGACGCACAGCGAGCTGTCGACGCCGGCGTTACTGCGATTTCGGTGTCCAACCACGGCGGCAACAATCTCGACGGCACACCCGCGACCATTCGCATTTTGCCCTCGATCGTCGAGGCGGTCGGCGATCGAGTGGAGATCACCCTCGACGGTGGAATCCGTCGAGGCAGCGATGTCGTCAAGGCACTTGCGCTCGGTGCGAGAGCGGTCATGATCGGCCGTGCGTACCTGTGGGGCTTGGCAGCGGGCGGTCAGGCCGGTGTGGAGAACGTGTTGGACATCCTGCGCGGTGGTGTCGATTCCGCGGTGCTGGGGCTCGGACATGCATCCGTGCACGACCTGTCCCCGTCGGACGTCGTGATGACTACTTCGTCGCACACGCCAAGCGCATCTGACTCGCGGTCGACCTGAGCAGACCGATCAGATCGGGGTCGTCGTGCACCAACCTGCCCGTCCGCCCGATCACCGCGAGAGCGCCCGATACTCGTCCACCGTCGTCGCGGACGGGGACGGCCACCGACGATCGTCCTACCTTGATCTCGTCGGTCTCGACTGCGATATCGGTCGTGCGAATCCGGCTCATCTCGATCGCGAGCTCGGCGAGATCGACGATGGTGTGCGACGTGAATTTCCTGAGGTCGGACAGAGCAATGCCATCGGGTCTGTTGGCCAGCAACAGTTTTCCGATCGCCGACGCATGAGCATGAGTCACCAGTGCCGTCTCACCGGACAGTTCGTGGTCGGGGTCTCGGTCGATCAACTGAATTCGATCGTTCTCGTACGACGCCAGGTACACGCCGAACCTGATGCGGGCACGAAGCTCGTCCACGATGTGGTGATTGTCGACCTCGCTCACTGGGGCCGCTGTGCGAGCTCTCTCGTTCTGCGACCGAGAGCGAAGCCCGACAGGTCTTCGATGCGTACCAGGAAGCCGTCGGCGACCAGCAGATTGAGCAGTCGGTACGCCGTAGCAGGTGGAATTCCGGTGGCGTGCGCGACTTCCTTGGCCGTCGCTCCCGAACCGAGATGTGCGACGGCTTCGAGCAACGCGAGCGCCTTCTGGACAGCCCGGGGTTCGTGTCCTCCGACTTCTGTTGCCCGTACCGTCCGCGCTGTCCTCACCGCCATCAGCGTGCGTCGGTCCAGGGGCTCTTCACCAGGGCAACTGTGCCGCGTGCATTTTCTCCGTAGGAGGCGGCACCCGGAAGAACGTCGCTGCTTTCGGCGCTGTCGAACACTCCGACCGCTGCGAGGGCTCGTGGACTACGCCTGTACAGGTATGCGCGCCAGCAGAATCCGGACAGCGCGAGTGCACCGAGCATGACCACCATGGTGACGTTCTGCTCGACACCCACCGTCACGAGGAGGTTGACCAGGACGGCGCATCCCGCGGTGCACGCGAGGACTCCGGCGAGCACGACCGTCGCGGTGAGTTCTCCGATACGCCTGAGGAAGACCACTGCGGCAATGGCCACGACGGCGTATCCGACGATGAGGGCCGCCCGAGCCAGAAGTCGGGCGTCCTCGAGCACGACCGAACCACTGAGCGCAACGAAGGCCGAACTGACGACGCCCAATCCACCGAGAACGACGCAGAGTGCGACATGCGGTGTGCGGAAGGTTCGATGGACGCGGGCGAACCGATGGGGCACGACGTTTTCGATCCCCATCGTGTAGACGAGTCTCGACGCCGCATTGGACGACGCCATCGCCGATGCGAGCCACGAGCAACTCAGCCCGAGGTTCAACGCGATGACCAGCCACGCATCGATACCCGTCGAAGTCCCGTGTTGGTAGGCGCCGAGCAGCACTCCGCCGCGACCGGACCACACGGCCCAGGCAGAGAAGGTGAAGAGCGCGCCGCAGATGATCGGCGTGAGCAGAACGGTTCTGGTGACAGTGACGAGCGGACGCTTGGCCTCGGGACCGAAAAAGGTAGCGCTCTCGAAGCCTGCGAGTGCGAACATCGCGCCGAGAGCGACGAGGAGCAGGCCGTTGGGGGCGCCGGACGGCTCGACGACGACATGCTTGTCGGTCGGCAACAGCAGTAGCGCGGTGATGAACATCAGTGAGCACAGCTCGACCACCAGGATCGCGGTTGCCGCGAATCTGACTCCGCGGACGAGGCATCCGAGTATTCCGAGCGCGAGCACGACGTGAATCGCAAGTGCGCCAACGACTCCACCGGTAGGTATCCCGACTTCATACAGCACGGTGCGCACCGCCTGACCGCCGAAATACAGCGTCAGCGCGCCACTGGCGCAGTACTTGCACAACATCGCTGCACCGACGGTCAACGCCCCACGTGACCCCGCCCCCTTCATCACGAAGCTGTACAGCCCGCCGGACGACGAGAACCGCCTCGTGAACTGAGAGACGCAGAACGCGATCAACGACACGACGATCGTGGCGGCGAAAATCGTGAGCAGACCGCCGAGCATCGTCTCGTGACTCAGCATGGTGATCGGCAGAATCACCATCGACGCGGCAGGAGCGGTCGTCGCCACCGACTGTGCGAACACCTCGATCCCCGACAGTTGACGGCGGCCGAGTGCACGCAGCGGTGACAGTGCGGGCCGATCCGGCTCCCGTGCGGCGAAGGATGCGGCGATGGCCTGTTCGAGTGCGGACATGATGGCCAGAAAGTAGCCCCGCATTGTTGCGGACGCGTTGCGTCGATGCTTCGGCTGAATTCAGGTGAGTGAGAACTCGAGACGAGTCGATGCCGACGTTCTCACCCGGAAATTCGACGAACGTTTCGCGCGGTACGCATTCCCGAATTCTCGGCATTCCACGATTGACCGAACTCGAAACCAGCCGATGTCGGCCGGCAGTACGAGTGAGAGCCGGATTGAGGAGTGGAAGAACACATGGCAGTTACACGGAGATCGTTCATGCGTGGCCTTGGTGTGACAGGCGGTGCAGGACTCGCCTACGGAGCGATGTCGACGATCGGTCTTGCGCCATCGGCCGCAGCGGCGCCCAAGCGGTTTCAGTCGCCCGCGATGGCCGACCTGATCGGACGAGTCGAAGGAAGCCCCAAGGTCGTCGTCCTCGGCGGCGGGCCCGCGGGTCTCTGCTCGGCGTACGAGCTGCAGAAGGCCGGCTACGCTGTGACGATCCTCGAGGCGCGTCAGCGGCCCGGCGGACGGGTGTGGTCCATCCGCGGAGGGGCCGAGGAGACCGACCTCAATGGGGAGACCCAGAAGTGTACTTTCTCCGACGGGCACTTCTACAACATCGGCGCAACGCGAATCCCGCAGAGCCACATCACGATGGACTACTGCAAAGAACTCGGCGTCGAGTTGCAGACGTTCGGAAACCAGAACGCGAACACCCTCGTCAACTACAAGAGCAGCACGGCGTTGAATCAGCAGTCGGTGTCCTACCGCGCAGCCAAGGCCGATACCTACGGCTACATGTCGGAGTTGCTGCAGAAGGCAGCCAGCAGGGGTGCCCTCGACGACGTCCTGACGCCCGACGACAAGGACGCCCTTTCGGAGTTCCTGTCCAGCTTCGGCGACCTCTCCGACGACGGACGCTACATCGGATCCACTCGTCGTGGATACAGCTCGGAGCCGGGTGCAGGTCTGAACTTCGGCGACGAGACGAAGCCGTACGGAATGTCCGACGTGATCCAGAGCGGCATAGGACGAAACTTCAGCTTCGAGTTCGGCTACGACCAGGCGATGCTCATGTTCAGCCCGGTGGGGGGCATGGATCGGATCTACTACGCGTTCTCCGACGCCATCGGCGAGGACAACATCGTCTACGGTGCCGAGGTGACGGCACTGAACAACACGTCCGGCGGCGCGACCGTCGAGTACGCCAAAGGCGGTGCGGTGGAATCAATCTCGGCCGACTACGTCATCTGCACCATCCCGCCTGCCCTCGTGACGCGGCTGGACAACAATTTGCCCGCCGAAGTGCTGCTCGCTTTGAAAGCGGCCAAGGCGACACCGTCCGGGAAGCTCGGTATCGAGTACTCGCGACGGTGGTGGGAGACCGACGAGCGCATCTACGGCGGCGCCAGCAACACCGACATGGACATATCCCAGATCATGTTCCCGTACGACCACTACAACTCCGATCGCGGTGTCGTCGTCGCCTACTACAACACGGGTAAGCGGCATCAGGCTTTCGAATCACTCACGCACAAACAGCGCCTGGCCAAGGCGGTCGCCGAAGGATCGATGATCCACGGTGACAAGTACACCAAGGACATCAGCTCGTCGTTCTCCGGAAGTTGGCGCCGAACGAAGTACTCCGAGAGTGCGTGGGTGTCCTGGGAGGGGGCCGGAGATTCGCACGGCGGTGTCGCGACGGCCGAATACTCCACGCTCCTGAAGCCCGTCGAGCACATCTACTTCGCGGGCGATCACCTGTCCAACGCCATTGCCTGGCAGCACGGCGCTTTCACCTCCGCGCGCGACGTGGTCACCTCCATTCACGAACGCGTCACCGCGTCCTGATCCCTGTTCGTCCTCGAAAGGAAACCACCCTTGTCCAAGAACACACGTTCGTTCGCCGCCGCGCTCGCCGCCGGGGCAATCCTGTTGACTGCGGCGTGCTCGTCGGATTCGGATGCGGCGCCTGCCGACACCGAATCCGCCTCGGGGGCCAGATCGGTCATCGAACCGGGTGAAGCGAATCCGATGATCGCGCAGGGCGTCGAAATCTCCGGTGATGCAACGGTCTACAAGTCCAGTGGACTCGGACCGACCGCACTGAACGAGGAGGCGGCAGAGGGAAGTCCGGAATCGTACATCGACACCGAGCAATTCTCGGGTGCGACCTTGCCGTCCGGTGTGACCATCACCGAGGCTCAGGGAATCGGCGTGCTGAAGAAGATCCGCGACAACCTCGAGGATCAGGGCTATGCGCTCGAGGATGTGGTGTCGATGCGGGTGTTCCTCGACAATGCACCCGGAACCGATCGCGCCGACTATGCAGGTTGGAACCGCGCGTATCGGCAGTTCTTCGCGAACACCAATCTCGACACCGACGAGACCGAGCTCGTGCCGATGGGCACCGCCGAGCCGGCAGCACCGATCGAGCGCAATTCTGCACGACCGTCACGGTTCGCCCTCGAGGTCGCGTCGCTCCCCGTGCAGGGGTGGCTTGTGGAGGTCGAGGTGGATGCGGTGAAGTGACGGTTCTCGCTCTGGGGCTCCGCCCCAGTGGCGCGGTTGAGTGCACGCCAGGACACTTAACCATGCCACTGCGGCGGAGCCGCTAGTTCCACTGCGGCGGAGCCGCTAGATCCACTGCGAGGGAGCCGTGATCGCCAGATCGGCGCGGTGAGCGGTGGACGCGATGAGGACGGCGTTGTCCTCGTCGCTGCCGTGGGCCCATGCCCGCGCTTCGACGTCCGTCTTGCCGAACAGACTGTGCCGCTTGACCAACCGCTCCCGACGGACGTCGTCGTCGATGTCGATGTACCAGACCTCGTCCATCGCGGTGCGGGCTTGCGGCCATGCACCGTCGTCGAGCAAGAGGTAGTTGCCCTCGGTGATCACCAGGGGTATGTCGGGGGGGACGGCGATGCTTGCGGCGATGGGTTCGTCGAGGGTTCGGTCGAACTGCGGGGCGTACACGGTGTCGCTGTCTCGACGACGAATGCGGTCGAGGAGATGTGCGTAGCCGGACGCGTCGAAGGTGTCCGGTGCTCCCTTGCGTGCGCGGCGACGGAGCCTGGCCAGTTCTCGGTTCGCCAGGTGGAAGCCATCCATCGGTACGAGAACGGCACGGTCGGAGCCGAGCTCGCGGACGAGAAGCTCGGCGAGCGTCGACTTGCCTGCTCCCGGCGCCCCCGTGATGCCGAGGATGCTGCGGCCGGGCCGAGCGGCGATGTCCGACGCCCGTGCAATCAACTCGTTCATGTTTCGACGATATGCGGCCGGATTCGGATCCTCGTGGATTTCCGGGGAACAGCTACTCGACGCGGCGGGGCGGAACGGTCAATCGGATCCGAAGCCGGCCAACATACCTGAGTACTTCTTGGGTGGGGGAGCGGCGAACTCCTCACGCTTTCCGGTGCGCAGCCCCATCGTCACGAGAGACTGCACGAACAACGTCGCTGCTGCCACGCCGTCGACGACGGGTGCGCCGATCTCCGACGAGATGTGCTCACAGAGGTCGGCCATCCCGGCGCACCCGAGGACGATGGCGTCGCTGCCATCGCTTTCCATGGCGTCCCGGCACGCTTCGGTGATGATCTTTCGGGCATCCGGGTCGGTCTCCAGTTCGAGGACCGGGATTTCGCAGGCGTGGACCCCGCGACACTGGCGGGACAGTCCGTAGTGCTCGGCGAGGTCCCAGGCACGCCCGGTGGTTCTGCCCAACGTCGTCACGACGGAGAAGCCGCGACCGAGGAAACTCGCGGCGTGCATCGCAGCTTCGGCGATTCCGACGACCGGGCCCGACGCTGCCTCCCGCGCAGCGTCCATGCCTGGGTCGCCGAAGCATGCGATGACGTAGCCGTCGGCGCCCTGAGCTTCGCCGAGCGCGATCTGTTCCAATATTCCTGGGACACTGAGGGCTTCGTCCACATGGGATTCGATGGAGGCAGGGCCCATCGACGGGCTGACCGCGTCGACGAGTGTGCCCGGACCTGCGACGGCCCGGGCACACTCTCCGATCGTTGCGGTCATCGACAGTGTGGTGTTCGGGTTGATGACCTTGATGAGCACGGGCAGATCCTATGCCTTCACCGGCGCGTCGAGGTGATTGGTCACTGCGAGCTTGGTCTTCGTCGCAAGATAGTAGTACAGGGCGAATCCGACGCCGCAGCCGATGAACCAGCTGTATTTCGACGCGGTCGACATCCCGGCGATCTCCATGCCCTCGATGGCACCGTTGAACAGCACGGTGAACATCGCCAGCAATGCACCGGCGATCGTGGCGTACACCGCTGCCGGGTTGTAACCCTTGGAGTACCAGTATTTTCCGGTCGGCGACATCGTGAACAGTTCGTCCACCACAACCTTCTGCTT
>NZ_LVCV01000244.1 GCF_001647195.1 Rhodococcus sp. EPR-157
TTGTTGTACAGGTTCCACGGCGTGATGAGCACCGAGCCGACGGCTGCGATCATGCCGCCCGCACGCCAGCTGATCTTCTGCGGGCTGACATTGGAGAAGTCGAATGCGGGGGAGATGAAGTTGGCGACGATGTTGATACCGATCGTGGCGATCGTGAAGGTGAGCGCGCCCAGCACGATGGCGAACGTGCTGTCGATTCGAGCGACCGTCTCGACGGGGTCGGTGATGAGTTCGCCGAAGACCGGCAGCGTCAACGACGCAGTGACGACGACGAGGATGGAGAAGACGAGGAAGTTCACCGGCAGGCCCAGGAAGTTGCCCTTCTTGACCGCCGCGTAGGACTTGCCGTAGCGGGAGAAGTCACCGAAATTGAGCATCGGGCCGGAGAAGTAGGACACGACGAGCGCGATCGCACCGAGCATGACGGGCACTGCGCTGAATCCGGTGTACTCGACCTCGCCGAGGTTGAGATCGATTGCGCCCCAACCTGCTTTCCAAATCAGGTAACCGCACAATGCGAACATGACCACGTACACCGCAGGTCCACAGAAGTCGATGAACTTGCGAATCGATTCCATACCGCGCCAGAACACGGCGGCCTGCAGCACCCAGAGGAACAGGAAGCTCGCCCAGCCGAGTGCAGAGAGACCGGCGAAGCCATAGTCGGCAGTGACGGCAT
>NZ_LVCV01000245.1 GCF_001647195.1 Rhodococcus sp. EPR-157
ATGAGTCCACGAATGATGGCCGGGATGTTGGCGCCCAGTACCCCGAACGATGCACGACACATCACCGGATACGGCACGCCCGAGACCTGGCTGGGCTTGGCGACCAAGTTGCAGAAGAAGTAGACGATCGAGATACCGACGAGGAGTGAGATGAGAACCTGCCAGCTGGCGAGGCCGAGCGCGAACAAGCTTCCCGCCGTGACATATCCACCGACGGAGTGGACGTCGGACATCCAGAACGCGAAGAGATTGTAGGAGGTCCACGTCTGCTTCTTCAGCGGCGCGAGGTCCTCGTTCGTCAGCCGTGGGTCGTAGCTGTCCTTGATCAATCCGCCGCCGACCGGATGGCCTGCGGCCTCGACCAAGTCGCCTGTCTGCTCAGCAGAGGGCGATAGGGGTCCGTTCGCTGTATCTGTCATCGATGCTCCTGATGCGTAGCGCAGAGCACTCCGGTCGTTCCGCAGGCTCCACTCCTGAAAGCCCTCCGGTCGTTCCGCAGGCTCCACTCCTGGCGAGTGAATCGGTCCACTCCGCGATGGCGAGGACCGGCGAAACAAAAGGTAGCGACGAAGTGTTGCACCTGCGTGACGACAGGGATATATCTTTTATCTGCCTCTGTCGACCGACGGATCCGCCAACAGTCCCGACTCACTCGTGATGGACGAGATCACCGTATTGAGTCTTCCGGAATGCGATTGCGCGATCTCCAACAATGCGACCGAATCGCGGTCGAGAAACGCTTCGAGCATCGTTCGGTGATCCGAATGCAGCGACGCCCGATCGGACCCCGCGACGTGCACCATCGGTTGTACGGGTTCGGTGATGTTCCAGGCCGATTCAAGCATGTGGAGGAGTCGCTTCATTCGCGAAGGATTGGTCAGCGACATGTGGAATTGACGACTCCTGCGATGGTACTCACGGGGGTCGTCGGCCGAAATAGCCTCCTCCAGCAAGCGATTGGCCTCTATCGCCTGTTCGAGGTCGCTGTCCGTCGCGAGTTCGACGGCAGTTGCCAGTGCAGCTGTTTCCAGTACCTCTCTGACGATGTACATCTCCCGGAGTTCCGCGGAGGTCAATTGCGCCACGGTGTATCCGAGATTGGGTCGGTGGTCCACCAATCCCTCGCCGATGAGAGTCTTCAACGATTCGCGTACCGGTATTCTGCTGACGCCGAATACCTCGGCGACCTCGTTGAGCGGAATAGGCGTGTTCGGTGGGGCATCACCGGAGAGAATTACTCTGCGGAGTTCGTCGAGAATGGTCGACTGCCTACCTCCGGGCTCATTGATACTCAACTTCGCCAGGAGTACCGATCGCCGACGTGGTGGCATTGTGATTCCTTCCGTTACACATCGGGCACGCTAGCGGGACATTGTTTCCGCTGTGTGAAGATCGCTCTACCGGGCCGAGAGATACCATCGGCCGGTGCCGAAGAACGACGATGTCCGCCCCGGGTTCGACGAACTGGGACCGAGAACGTGGCCGACTGTGGACGGGTCCGTGACGGTCGTCGTACCGCTGGGGGCATTCGAGCAACACGGACCGCACCTTCCGCTCGATACCGACACTCGGATTGCCGAGGCCGTCGCGCGGCGCCTGAAGGGCGTGCAGCTCGCACCGTCTATCGCCTACGGTTCCAGCGGCGAGCACGCGGGATTCGCCGGGACGATATCCATCGGCGCCGACGCGCTTCGGTTGCTGCTCGTCGAATACGGGCGATCGGCGTCCGCATGGGCGACACGGGTGTTGTTCGTCAACGGCCACGGCGGGAACGTCGCCACGCTGATTGCCGCCGTGGAGTTGCTGCGCTACGAAGGCCGCGACGTCGCGTGGGTTCCGTGCGCTGCGCCAGGAGCTGATGCCCATGCAGGGCGGACCGAAACTTCGCTGCTGCTCTGGCTTTCACCGGACGTCGTGGACCTCTCGCGCGTCGAGGTGGGTAACACCGACGCCCTCGGAGACCTTCTCCCGCGCCTACGGGACGGAGGAGTGCAGGCTGTGGCACCCAATGGAGTGCTCGGCGACCCGCGGGGGTCCAGCGCCTCCGAGGGCGAGGCGATTCTCGCCGATATGTGTGCCCGCACAGCCGCTGCCCTGCGGCGATGGGCGCCGTCCCCTCGGGGGATGTTGACCTGATCCACCGGTCCGGAAACAAGCGTCGAAACGGGGTTTCGGTATGTTCCCTGTTTTCTCCGGCGGTCGATAACACTTCGCCGCGATGTCCGCTTACGATCACCTGATGGGTCAAGGACGATTACCTGATGGCTTCGGGGTGCGCGTCGATCCTCGGGTACGAACGTACTCGGACGGTCGCGTTCTGATCGGGGGATCTCCGACCCGGATGCTCAAGCTTGCCCCGACGGCTGCGGCGATGATCGGCGACGGTTTTCTCGAGGTGACCGATTCACAGTCCGCGCTCGTTGCGCGGAAGTTGCTCGATTCGGGTGTCGCCAACCCACGACCGATGTCGATTCCCTCACCCCGTGACGTGACGGTCGTCGTGCCCTTGAAGAACAACGCGGCAGGGCTCAGCAGGCTGCTGCCTGCACTGCACGGGCTGAATGTGATCGTCGTGGACGACGGTTCCGACGATCCGGTCAAGGCACCGCCGATGGCTTGGAGTATCGGCGGGGTGACCGTGCTGCGTCACGAGACCTCGCGCGGGCCCGCAGCGGCAAGAAACACCGGACTACGCAGCGCAACAACCGATTTCGTAGCCTTTCTGGACTCGGACGTCGTGCCACGCAAAGGGTGGCTGGAAGTCATGCTCGGACATTTCTCCGACCCGGCCGTCGCTCTCGTCGCACCGAGAATCGTGGCGCTCGAACCCGAGGGCAATGCACTCGCGAGGTACGAGCACGCCCGGTCGTCCCTGGATCTGGGTCGCAAAGAGGCTGCTGTGCGCGCGGGAAGCTCGGTGTCCTACGTGCCAAGTGCTGCGATGTTGATTCGTCGACAGGTTGCGCAGGAGTGCGGCGGGTTCGACGAGTCGATGCACGTGGCCGAGGACGTCGACCTCTGCTGGAGGTTGCAGGAAGCGGGTTGGCGGCTGCGCTACGAACCGGTGGCCCACGTGGCACACGACCACCGGGTGACCTTCGGCCGCTGGTTCGGGCGCAAGCTGTTCTACGGCACCGGCGCGAGCCCGCTCGCCGAACGGCACCCGGGCATGGTTCCGCCGATCTCGATGTCCCCGTGGACGCTGGTCGCATGCTTGCTCGCGGTGAGCTTCACCAAATTCGGTCTGCTCGGTGCGCTGTTGACGCTCGGCGTCACCATCGGCCGCCTTCGCAAGATGTTCGTCGGTCTCGATCAACCCACTCGGATTGCCGCGATTCTTGCGACCGAGGGATTCATCGGAGGTATGTGGCAACTCGCATCCGCCCTGTGTCGCCATTATTGGCCGATCACGCTCCTCGCGGTGATTCTGTCCAGTCGGATTCGAAAGATCGCTCTGGGACTTGCCGTGACAGAAGCGTTGTCGGACTGGTACAACCATCGTGAGCTAGGTGGACTGGATCCGGTTCGGTACGCGTTCTTCAAGCGCATCGACGATGTCGCCTACGGTGCAGGACTCTGGTCCGGAGCAGTGCACGCGCGAAGCGTGAAGGCATTGACGCCACGAATGGACACATGAGCGCAGCCCGTGCCGTGGACGTGATCGTCGTCGGTGGCGGGTCGTGCGGATCGGTCGTGGCGGCGCGGCTGAGCGAGGACCCGTCGTGTTCGGTGATGTTGCTCGAGGCGGGATCGGGGTTCGGTTCCCTCGGCGACGTACCGCAGGACATTCTGGATGCACGCATTCTGCCCATCGGGCCGCAGAGCGCCTGGGTCGATACCTACCGTGCCGAGTTGACGCCGTCGCTGACGCGGACCGTGGCGCGGGGCCGCGTACTCGGAGGGTCGGGGGCCGTGAACGGTGGCTACTTCATCCGAGCGCGCCCCTCGGACTTCGACGCGTGGCCGACGTCGTGGTCCTTCGACGACGTCCTCCCGTACTACTGCAAGCTCGAGAACGACATGGACTTCTCCGGGAGCTTCCACGGCGACGCGGGGCCGATGCCCGTCTCGCGTGTCACCGAGGACTCGATGTCTCCTCTCACCGAGATGTTCGTCGACGCGGCCCGTCGCGCCGGATTCGCGGACGACCCGGACAAGAATTCACCCCGCTCCGCTGGTGGCATCGGGCCGGTGCCACGCAACATCTTTCGTGGCGTTCGTACCAATGCTGCTGTTGCATATCTACTTCCGGCATCGAGTCGGGCCAACTTGACGGTCCTCGATGGGGCACGCGCGCTCGCCGTGACATTCGATGGGATGAGAGCAAACGGAGTCACCCTCGCACGGGGGCAATCGGTCGAGCATCTGCGGGCAGACCGAGTGATCCTGTGCGCGGGGTCGGTGCGTACACCGCAGTTGCTGATGCTGTCCGGTATCGGTCCGGCGAGACATATGGTCGAGAAAGGGATTTCGGTGAAGCTCGACCATCCCCGTGTGGGTCGAGGGTTCAGTGATCATCCGGAAGTCGGTGTGTACTACGAACTTTCGGACCCGAGCGTCAGTCGATCACCGATCGAGGTCGTCCTTCACGTCGATGATCTGGAAATACGTCCGTATTCGGTACCGTTCGACCGAATGATTCCAGGGCTCGCAATCGGCGACCCGATGATAGGCGTCGGATTGATGCGGCCGCAAAGTCGAGGCGACATCACTCTACGGACCGATGATCCCGCCGATACACCCCTCGTTCGCTATCGCTATCTGGAGACCGAATCGGATCGATCGGCGTTGTCCGCCGGCCTCGGCATGATCGGCGACATGATGGGTGGCGTCGCGCCGCTGGCAACCGTCGTCGGCGATCCGTTGCTCGGGCGGCTCGGGACCTCGCTTCATCTGTCGGGTAGCTGCGCGATGGGCGACGACGGCTCGGTGCTCGACGATTCGTGCCGAGTCCGGGGGATCGACGGACTGTACGTTCTCGACACCTCGGCGTTCCCTGTCGTACCGACGAGAGGGCCACACGCGACGGCGATCATGCTCGCCGAACGCGGAGCGGACCTCGTTCGAGGCACGGTGGCGTAGGTTCATGGTCTGTGGGCCGTTCACGGGTCGCACAGCGGTGCGAACCGACGTCCGACAATCTCCTCGCAATTCCGTGACCAAGCAGTTCGGAAAGTCGTTGAAGGAGAAGCGCGCGGACAAGAAGACGAAGGCGTCCGCCGACTCGAGCATAGACATTTCCGCGACGAGCAAGAAGCGCTGACCGAGTGCGGGTCCTTCGGCCTCGGCGGACAACCGTCGGGGATGAAGGGGCTGTATTCTGCGTGTGTGAGCTGCGTTACAGTAGGGTGACCGCGCCAGAAGAGGTAGCAAACTGATGACTGGAAACATCCGGGGGCAGGGCAACCCGTGGGTCGCTGTTCGCCCTGGTGAGGACCTCGATGTCCTTGCTCGACGGATGACGACCGCGCATCGGTCGTTCGTCGAGGACAGGTCTCCATCCGACAGTGTCCGCTCCGTGGTCCTCGATTCGTGGCTGCGTAGCAGAACACAAGGCGTCGATCCGGACGGCCGTGACGACTCGGTAGTCCTCTCTGGCGCCGAACTCGATCGATACCGCGACGGCCATCCGATGTCGATCATCAGGCCCGTCATCCGCAAGTTGCTCGTCGAGGATGCAGCCGACACCGGTCTGCTCGTCGCGATTTCCGACGCCGAAGGCCGCCTCTTGTGGGTCGAGGGCGATTCCGCAGCGAAGGACCGTGCCAGTTCGATGAGTTTTGCGGAGGGCGTCGACTGGAGCGAGGAGAGCAAAGGGACCAATGCTCCCGGAACCGCTCTCGCCGTCGATCACTGTGTGCAGATATTCGCTGCGGAGCACTTCAGCAGATCCGTCCACGAATGGAGCTGCTCGGCTGCACCTGTCCACCATCCGACCAGTGGTCGCATCCTGGGCGCCATCGATATCACGGGCGGACCGCGGGTGGCGGTTCCCGAGGTGCTCTCGCTCATTCGTGCCACTGTCGCAGCGGCGGAATCGGAGCTGCGCGTACATCTGATGAATTCCCCGAAGTCGCTGGGGGACACCGCCCCTCGCTTGGAGGTGCTCGGGTCGGGTAAGCCGGGGGTGGTGCGGAGTTCCGGTCGCGTGTCGTTGTCGCAGCGTCACGCGGAGATACTCCTTCTTCTTGCCGACCACCCAGAGGGTCTGAGTTCGGATCACCTCGCGGTGTTGCTCGACGAGCACGAGCTGGACTCGGTCACCATTCGTGCGGAGATGTCACGGCTGCGGAAGGCTTTCGGTTCGGCCGGTCTCGCGTCACGTCCCTATCGCCTGGTGGGGGAGCTGAACTCCGATGTCGGTGATATCCGCCGCGCTCTGGACCGCGGTGACGTGGAAGCAGCCCTCCGGATCTACACCGGTCCGGTGCTGCCCGGATCCTCGGCGCCCGGCATCGAGGAGATTCGCGAGGAACTCCGCTCGCGCGTTCAGGCGGCACTGCTACGAGTGGGTGACCCCGTCCTGCTCGCGCAGTGGACGTCGTCGATTCACGGAAGGACCGACGTCATCGCCTGGGAAGCCTATCGGGCCACCCTCAGCTCCGATTCCGCTCTGTACGACCAGGTCAGCGCGCGTTTGAATCATCTCGACCGTCAGCTGGGCGTCTAGTCTTCCCTGGCCTCGGGCAGACCGGTCGTAGTTGCACGCAGTGCAGCAACCTAGTTGCAACGTTGCAGACTCTAGTGTTCTGAATCACATCAGTTCTGTGATCAGAAGGAGTCCTAGATGTCTGTTTACGCCCGTCCCGGTACCGAGAATTCGGTCATGTCGTTTCAGCCGCGCTACGAGAACTGGATCGGCGGCGAATGGGTACCACCGGTCAAGGGTCAGTACTTCGAGAACCCGACTCCCGTCACCGGTGAGAACTTCTGCGAGGTAGCTCGCTCCACGTCGGAGGACATCGAGCTCGCGCTCGACGCTGCACACGCCGCCGCACCTGCGTGGGGCAAGACTTCCGCCGCAGAACGCTCCGTGATCCTCAACAAGATCGCCGATCGCATCGCCGAGAACCTCGAGTCGATCGCGCTCGCCGAGTCCTGGGACAACGGCAAGCCGATTCGCGAGACTCTCAACGCCGATATCCCGTTGGCGGTCGATCACTTCCGCTACTTCGCCGGATGCATCCGTGCGCAGGAAGGCTCGCTCTCCGAAATCGACTCCGACACAGTTGCGTACCACTTCCACGAGCCCCTCGGCGTTGTCGGCCAGATCATTCCGTGGAACTTCCCGATCCTCATGGCGGTGTGGAAGCTCGCTCCCGCGCTGGCAGCAGGAAACGCCGTCGTCCTCAAGCCGGCCGAGCAGACGCCGGCGTCGATTCTGCACCTGATCTCGATCATCGGTGACTTGCTTCCCGCCGGGGTCCTCAACGTCGTCAACGGGTTCGGTACCGAGGCGGGCAAGCCCCTCGCGTCCAGCCCGCGTATCGCCAAGATCGCGTTCACCGGCGAGACCACCACCGGACGACTGATCATGCAGTACGCATCCCAGAACCTGATTCCGGTCACGCTCGAGCTCGGCGGCAAGAGCCCGAATGTCTTCTTCTCCGATGTTCTTTCGGCCAACGACGATTACCAGGACAAAGCCCTCGAAGGCTTCACGATGTTCGCCCTCAACCAGGGTGAAGTGTGCACCTGCCCGTCGCGTTCGCTGATCCAGGCCGACATCTACGACGAGTTCCTCGCACTCGCCGCGATCCGCACCAAGGCTGTGCGACAGGGCGATCCGCTCGATACCGACACCATGATCGGTGCACAGGCATCGAACGATCAGCTCGAGAAGATCCTGTCCTACATCGAGATCGGCAAGGGCGAGGGTGCTCAGGTCGTCACCGGTGGTGAGCGTGCTCAGCTCGGCGGAGACCTCAACGGCGGCTACTACGTTCAGCCGACGATCTTCACCGGCAAGAACGACATGCGTATCTTCCAGGAGGAGATCTTCGGGCCGGTCGTCTCGGTGACGTCCTTCAAGGACTACGACGAGGCCATCTCCATCGCCAACGACACCCTTTACGGACTCGGTGCAGGCGTGTGGTCGCGGGACGGCGGCGTCGCGTACCGCGCGGGTCGAGACATCAAGGCCGGTCGAGTGTGGACCAACACCTACCACCAGTACCCGGCGCACGCTGCCTTCGGTGGTTACAAGCAGTCAGGCATCGGCCGCGAGAATCACAAGATGATGCTGGATCACTACCAGCAGACGAAGAACCTTCTGGTCAGTTACGCGCAGAAGGCTCAGGGCTTCTTCTGATGCCTGACGGGTCGGGTCCAGCTTCGGCTGCGCCCGCGCGTCTTCGAGCCACCGCCGGGGCGATGGAGCTTCTCCGTCGCCTCGGCGGTATCCACGGCGCACTGATGATGCATCAGTCCGGCGGATGCTGTGACGGCTCGTCGCCGATGTGTTATCCCGCAGGCGAATTCATCGTCGGTGACCGGGACGTTCTTCTCGGATTGCTCGATCTCCGTCTCGGCGTGGACGATATCCCGGACGATCTCCCCGACGGTGACGACGCTGTTCCGGTGTGGATTTCGGGTTCGCAGTTCGAGGCGTGGAAGCACACGCAGATGGTCCTCGACGTCGTGCCCGGGCGTGGATCCGGCTTCTCCCTCGAGACACCGGAGGGCCTTCGGTTCCTCAGTCGGGGGCGCGCGTTCACCGCGGAGGAGAACGACGCGCTGAAAGGCACGGCGCCGCTGGTCGGCGTCGACTGGGAAGAGGGGCGTCGGCCACCGGTTCCGCACGATGTTCTCGTCGTCGCGGAAGCGGAGGATGCGTGTCCCGTTCCGGGAATGCTTCAGGGCTAGGCGCTCCGCCCCAGTGGCGCGGTTAAGTGCATTGCAGTGCACTCAACCGCGCCACTGCGCCGGAGGCGCATATCGGTAGCACCGAACTGGTAGCTCCGTAATTCTCTCGTCATATGTCGATCACTCCGCGCTTACACCGCGGGCATATCTTGATTCGATTCGCTTCCCCCGGCGATAACGAGCTCACTGCTTCGAGAGAGGCCGCACATGTCCGTCAACAAACCAACAGGCGCCCATCACGACGGGACCGAGTCCCACGTCGAAGGAAGCGATTATCTGGCGAAGCGTCAGTTGAAGAAGGGAACCGCGGGTTGGGTCCTCCTCGCCGGGCTCGGCGTCAGCTATGTCATCTCGGGTGACTACTCGGGCTGGAACTTCGGATTGGAACAGGGTGGCTTCGGCGGCCTGCTGATCGCCGGCATCGTCATCGCTGGCATGTATCTGGCGATGGTGCTCGGCATGGCCGAAATGTCCTCGGCGCTGCCCGCGGCGGGCGGTGGCTACACGTTCGCGCGTCGCGCGCTCGGACCGTGGGGTGGGTTTGCAACCGGGACAGCGATTCTCATCGAGTATGCCATCGCGCCTGCAGCTATCGCGACCTTCATCGGTGCGTACGTCGAGTCTCTCGGGCTGTTCGGAATCACCGACGGGTGGTGGGTCTATCTCGCTGTGTATGCCATCTTCATCGGGATCCATCTGGGCGGAGCGGGTGAAGCTCTCAAGATCATGTTCGTCATCACCGGGATCGCACTTGTCGGCCTGGTGATCTTCGCGGTGTCGGCGGTGGGCCAATTCGATTCGGCCAACCTGACCGACATCGCTCCGACCGATGCCGCCGGTGCGTCGAGCTTCCTGCCGTTCGGATACATCGGAATCTGGGCAGCCGTCCCGTTCGCGATCTGGTTCTTTCTGGCCATCGAAGGTGTGCCGCTGGCTGCCGAAGAAGCGAAGGATCCGACCAAGAACGTGCCGCGAGGAATCATCGCGGCCATGGCTGTTCTCCTCGTTACCGGCGCAGGCGTGCCCTTCCTCGTGACCGGAGCCGGCGGTGCGGACGCGATGCAGGCGTCGGGCAATCCGCTCGTCGAGGCGCTCGGTGACAGCTCGGCCGCGAAGGTCGTCAACTACATCGGGCTCGCAGGATTGGTCGCGAGCTTCTTCTCGATCATGTACGCGTACTCGAGGCAGCTGTTCGCGCTGTCCCGTGCCGGCTATCTACCGAATTCGCTGTCGGTGACCAACTCTCGCAAGGCTCCGACCCTCGCACTGATCGTCCCAGGCGTCATCGGGTTCCTGCTTTCGCTCACCGGTCAGGGCGCGATGCTGCTGAACATGGCCGTGTTCGGCGCTGCGCTGAGCTACGTTCTGATGATGATCAGCCACATCGTGCTGCGTCGCAAGGAACCGCACATGGAGCGTCCGTACCGCACCCCAGGCGGCATTGCCACCACCGGATTCGCCCTCGTCATCGCGGCTCTCGCGGTGGTC
>NZ_LVCV01000246.1 GCF_001647195.1 Rhodococcus sp. EPR-157
CCGGACCCGTCAACCGATCACTACTACCAGCACGTCGACGACGGACACGCTCCCGAATCCACGCCTGCCGAATCCACGCCTGCCGAATCCACGGTGGCGGGAGCTGTACTCGAACGGCCCGCCGATGAACTCTACGAACCCACCTGGTGGGAATCGAACATCGGTGAGTACTGCGAGTGGAGCAACCTGATCGATACCGACAGGGCAGCTTTCGTGCCCTCCCTCGGAGATATCGCCCGGCTGAAAGACCCGAAAGCCCGGGCCGAAGCGATCTTCCTCAGAGAACGATTCCTCGAACACCGGGCAATCGTCACAGCACGCGATCGCTACCGCTACCCACCATTCTGAACAGCCCCC
>NZ_LVCV01000247.1 GCF_001647195.1 Rhodococcus sp. EPR-157
GAAGCGAGCGCGAAGGCAGCAACGGCCGGTAGGGCGGTCGCGGCGAGGCCCTCATCCGCGAGCCCGACACCGGCGACGACGGCGAGAAGCCCGATTCCGACGACTGGCCTTGGCCACCTCCAACCAGCGACCAACCCGACGAGTGCGGCCAGCACAGCGACCACGACCAACCCGCGGTCGGCAACGAAGACCGGTTGCACATCGACCGCCGCAATCGCGACACCGGCAACCAGAACCAGCCCTGTCGCCCGCGGTAACCACAGTCCTCCGCCAACCACCGCGACGACGACGACTGACCAGGCGACGGTCGCCTGCCATGTGGCGCCCGGATAGATGCCGTCGCCGACCGAGAGTCCGAAGAGCCAGTGCACAGCCAGCATGAGGACGGGAAGAGCGAAACCGACAACCAAGGCCCGAAACTCGCGCACCTCGACCCGCAGCGGCACCGGCACCGGCAAACAAAGCAACGTGAAAGCCACGGTGGCGGCCAGGAGCAGCCACATCGTGGGCGAACCGATAGCGTCACCGACCGGCAAGTAGTCCGCATACCGACGCGGCGTCGTGCCGACAAGGTCGAACGAACCGAGCAAGACACCAACTGCAAGTGCGGCCTGCAGGCCCCTTCTCGACTGGCACAGCACGAGTAGTCCGCCCAGAATCAGTCCAGCGCCTGGTCCGCTCGCGAACAGGTACAGCGATCCGGAGATCAGCGTCGAAGCCGATACGAGCGCAGCCCCAACCACCACAGACCCCACCGCCGTCCCGGCACGTGAGACCACGGCGACCGTCAACACCGCCACGACCGTCAACACCGCCACGACCGCAGCGAGAGCCGCAGCCGCGGTACTGCCGAGATGCGGGAGATCTTCTGATCCGGGTTCGAACAGGACCATTCCGACCACAGCACCACCGCACGGCACGGCCAGATACTCGAACCTGAAATTCATCACATCATTAGACGCTCGATGATTCGAAACCTTCTTCCCGGTCTGTTGAGACGGCATCATCGGTCTATGGCATCCGTAAGAACAGAATGGCATGTGGACGCCGCCTGCCGCGGCGAAAGTTCCGACGTGTTCTTTTCCCCATCGGGAGAAGGTCGGAGTGCGCGGCGACAGCGGGAGGACCAGGCGAAGGTCTTGTGTGAACGGTGCCCGGTCATCGCACAGTGCCAACAGTTTGCCCTCGCCACCAACGAACCGTTCGGTGTCTGGGGCGGAATGACCGCACGCGAAAGGGCGCTGAGACGGGCCGCACTCACGAGAGCTGGCTGACAGAGACACGCTGTAGCGCACAATGGTCTGGTGAGCTCACAGGACGAACCGCAACAGTGGACCTACCTCATGGACATGGACGGCGTACTCGTCCACGAGGATCACCTAATTCCGGGAGCCGATGCGTTCGTCGCCGAGCTCCAATCGAACGACATCCCGTTCATCGTGCTGACGAACAACAGCATCCGCACCCCGCGTGACCTGCGTGCACGGCTGGAGCGCAGCGGGTTGAACATCCCCGAGAAGTCGATCTGGACATCGGCGCTCGCTACCGCCAATTTCCTCGGCAACCAGCGCCCAGGTGGTAGCGCCTACGTGGTCGGAGAGTCGGGTCTGACCACAGCACTCCACGACATCGGCTACGTACTCACCGACTCCAGCCCCGACTATGTGGTGCTCGGCGAGACACGCACGTACTCGTTCGAAGCGATCACCACGGCGATTCGACTCGTCGAAAAGGGCGCACGGTTCATCGCCACCAATCCCGACGCCACCGGCCCATCGCGCGAGGGTTCGCTACCCGCCACCGGATCGGTCGCAGCGCTGATCACCAAGGCGACAGGCAAGGAGCCCTACTACGTAGGGAAGCCGAACGCGTTGATGATGCGCTCCGCCCTCCGCGCAATCGGCGGTCATTCCGAGAGCACCCTGATGATCGGCGACCGCATGGATACCGACGTTCTGTCTGGACTCGAAGCCGGGTTGCAGACCATTCTGGTTCTCACCGGCATCTCGACCACCGCGTCGGTCGAGAACTACCCGTACCGTCCGACGAAGGTGATCAATTCGGTCGCCGACCTCGTCGGCCGAACGCAGACGCCCTTCTGATGCAGAGACTGTTCTGATGCAGAAGCCACACCCCGCGGCTCCGCCGCAGTCACACCCCGCGGCTCCGCCGCAGTGGCACGGTAAGGGTTTCCCTGGTGCACTCAACCGCGCCACTACGAGTTTCGTGCTGTCCCGACGCGAGTACAACATCGAGGCCACCGGCGTCCGACGTGCGTTTTCGACGATCACCGACGCTACGGACGCCGTCCGCGAAGGAACTCCCGTTGTCGGGGCGCTCCCCTTCGACATGTCCGACCGAATCGCGCTGACCGAACCCGGAACGCTCACCAAACGAGAGGGGCCGTGGCGCCCTTCCGCTCAAACGGCTGCTCTCCCCCCGGTGAGCATCGGCGGTCAGGTTCCCGCCGCCGACGTTCACCTCGAACGCGTCCGTGCATTGGTGCAGGAGCTTCGGCGGGGCGTTGCGGAAAAAGTCGTCCTGGCGCGGTCCCTGCAACTCCGTGCCGACACCCCGATCGATCCGATTGCACTTCTCGGAGCACTCGTCAGCGGGGACCCACTCGGCAACGGCTACGCAGTAGATCTGTCTGCGGCCGGTGCCGGCTACGCGGGCAGATTCCTCATAGGTTCGAGCCCTGAATTGCTCGTCCGACGCCACGGCCGCACCGTCTCGTGCCACCCTTTCGCCGGAACCGCCGCGCGCAGCGACGATCCCACCCTGGACGCAGGCATCGCCGACCAGCTCGCCGCGAGCGCAAAAGATCAGGCAGAGCACCGATTCGTCGTCGAGGAAATTCGAACCGCACTGCAACCGTGGTGCACAGACCTACAGATCCCGAGCACACCGCAGCTCAGCAGCACACCGCAGCTGTGGCACCTGAGCACACCGATCACCGGCATTCTTCGCGACCCGTCCACGACGTCACTCGACCTCGCCGTCGCGATGCACCCGACTCCGGCAGTCGCGGGCGTCCCCCGCCGAGCTGCGATGGACGCGATCGCACGCATCGAGGGGCCTCGCGGCTTCTACGCCGGAGCTGTCGGATGGTCCGACGGCACGGGCGACGGCGAGTGGATGGTCGCGATCCGCGGACTCGAACTCGCCGCCGACGGGTTGACCGCCCTCGCCACTGCGGGCGGCGGGATCGTCGAGGCTTCGGACCCCGAGTCGGAACTTGCCGAAACGACGGCGAAATTCCGAACGGTGTTGTCGGCTTTCGGGCTGGCCTGAGACAGTGGTGCGGTTCAGTGCACGTCAACACACTTAACCGCGCCACTGGCGGAGCCGCCCCAGCTCAGCCCAGCGACTGATCCAGATCGGCAATGAGGTCCTCGGTGTCTTCCAACCCCCCCGAGATTCGCACGACGCCGTCGGAAATGCCCACCGCCGCACGACCTTCCGGGCCCATGGCGCGGTGCGTGGTGGTCGCAGGATGAGTGATGAGCGACTTCGAGTCGCCGAGGTTGTTCGAGATATCGACCACACGTAGCCCGTCGAGAACTTCGAACGCGCGCTTCTTTGCCTCACCCTCGGGCGCATCGAGCTCGAAGGTGACGACGGTGCCGCCGCCCTTCATCTGCTTCTTCGCGAGCTGGTGCTGCGGGTGCGACTCGAGGTACGGGTACCTGACCCACGACACAGCCGAGTGCGCCTCGAGGAACTTCGCGATCTCCAGCGCGGACTGCGTCGAATGCCGCACCCGAACCGGCATCGTCTCGAGCCCCTTGAGCAGCGTCCACGCATTGAACGGGCTCAGCGCAGGACCGGTGTGTCGCATCAGCGTCTGTACAGGTCCGTCGATGTACTCACGGGAACCGAGGATCGCACCGCCGAGAACACGGCCCTGTCCATCGATGTGCTTGGTGCCCGAATACACGACGACGTCCGCACCGAGCGCAAGACTGTCCTGCAGCAACGGCGTCGCAAAGACGTTGTCCAACACCACAGTTGCGCCCGCCGCATGCGCCAGCTCCGAGACCCGTTCGACATCGACCAGCGTCTGCATCGGATTGGACGGCGTCTCGAAAAACACGGCAGTCGTCGGAACCGAGAGCGCTTCTTCCCACTGCGCGTTGTCTTCGCCGTCGACGAACACGGTTTCGACACCCCAACGGGGCAGAATCTCGTTGCACACCACGAAGCAGGATCCGAACAGGCTGCGGGCCGCAACCAGTCGGTCGCCGGCCTTCAGCAACGCACCGAGCGCCGTGAACACCGCAGACATCCCGCTGGAGGTTCCGAAGCACGCCTCGGCGCCTTCGATGAGACGAAGACGCTCCTCGAACATCTTGACTGTCGGGTTGCCGTAGCGCGAGTAGACGAAGTGGTCGATGTCGCCGGTGAACGCCTGCTCAGCCGCGCCCGCGCTCTCGTAGACGAAACCCGAAGACAGGTACAGCGCCTCGGCATTCTCGTCGAACCCGGACCGCATCAATCCGCCGCGAACACCGAGGGTTCCCTGCCCGACACCCTCCGGGAGCGGCTTGTGGAATCCTCCACCTTTGGGCACGTTCATGGCTGCCTCCACGGCAATCCGACCGCACGCCACCCCACGGCGCCGCGGTGACCATCTGCGTCGGTCGCACCCTCGAAACCGTCGAGCACGTTGTACGACGGCCCGATGCCTGCCGCAGTCGCAGCCTCGGCGGCGCCGATCGAACGCTGGCCCGAGCGGCACAGGAATACCACCGGTCGCTCACCGTCCACCCCGGCCTCTTTCAACTGCTCGACGAAACCCTCGTTTCGCGCCCCGTTGGGGTAGCTGACCCACTCGATGAGATGTGTCGGTCGGTCGATCGACGAGGTGTCCGGAACGCCGACGTACTGCCATTCGGCGTGGGTTCGCACGTCGACCAGCACCGCGTCGGGATCGTTCTCGAGCAACTCCCACGCTGCCTGCGGGGTGATGTCACCTGCGTAAGTCACGGGCTCAACCTTTCATACATTGCACACCAGCCACTTCTCGTCGACGCGGACGAACTTCCACGTCTCGCTCGACGTCGCACCGATCTTCTCGAGCTTCGTCGGGACCGTCACCATTCCGCGATCGCCGTTGACCTCGTAGTCGGTGGGAGCACCGTCCACTACCAGCTTGCCGTTCTCGTCGACGTCGTCCGCACGGGCGGATGCGTAGTCCGCGTCGCTTCCCGGGATCAACTGGGCGAGCTGATCCTGACAGGTCGTCGAACGTAGGAGCTCGGCGTCACCGTCGTTCTGCGCCGATACGAAATCGTCGATGCTGTCGGTCAACAACTGCGCCTGCGTGACATTGTCCTCGGCCGGCGCGAATCGGGCCGCCAGGAAGATGCCGGCGAGCACAACGACGACGATGCCGACCGCGAGAATGAACGGCCAGGGGGTCGGCGGACGACGCTCACCCGTCTCGGCAGCCGCTGCGGACGCGTTGTTCTGCGCTTCCTCACGACTGTCGGCCCACTGCTGTCTTCGTTCACGCCACGACGCCATAACCGCAATCTTTCCCGCAGGGTCGACGCTTATCACTGTCGGGGTCCGACAGGGATATCCCCGCGCAGCGTTATGCGGTGCATGACGCGGTGCTCGGTGCCGTAGTCGCGATTGGCGTAGTGGGAGGTGCTGCGGTTGTCCCACAGGACCAGATCGCCGAGACGCCAACGGTGCCGCACGACATGCTCGGGCTTGGTCAGGTGCGCATACAGGACGTCGAGAATTCCCCGACTCTCCGCCTCGGACACTCCGACGATGTGCGAGGTGAAACCCGGGTTGACGAAGATGCCCTTACGTCCGGTCTCGGGGTGCACCCGAACCACCGGATGTTCGACGGGTACCAGCGCGGTCACCTCTTTCCCGTCCCAGACATTGCCCTTGCCGCCTCGCTTCTGTGCGAGGTAGTAGCCGAACTCGCGATTACCGTCGTGCACGGCGGTCAGCTGGTCGATCATCTGACGGACGGGCGCCGACAACGACTCGTAGGCCAGCTGACTGTCGGCCCAGTTGGTGTCGCCGCCGTGCGCAGGAAGCACGACCGGTCGAAGAATCGAACCCATCGGTGGCCGTTCCATGAACGTCACGTCGGTGTGCCACACGTCGGCGAACCCGTTGTCCTGGCTGTCCAAGGCATACACCTCGGCTGCCACATGACCGCTGTCGTGCACCGGATGCCCAGCAGTCAGGTCGCCGAGGCGTCGACCGAAATCGATCTGACCGGCATCGTCGAGCGACTGGCCGCGAAACACCAGGACCTTGTGCTCGACGAGTGCATCCCGGATCGCCAGGACTTCGGCATCCGACGCCGACGCAACATCGAGTCCGATGACCTCGGCACCGAACCGCGGCCCCAGCTTGTCGAGGGCAAGGACCGAGCGAACTGAGTTATCCAGGACTGTCATGTGTTTCTCCTAGCCCGGAGCGACTATCGCACGGTCGGGGCAGCGAGGAAGAATACGAAGCAGGGCGTGAGAAGTGGCGGGAGCGGAGAGCCGCGTCACCGACGACACATGGTGGTGCAGGTACGACAGAAGTCGACGGTCAGCCGCCGGACCAGGTAAGTCGTATGCACAACGCAAACCCTACCTGAATGGAAGGAAATGATGAAAGGCTGAGGCAATACCCCGTAGCTACGCCCACCAGCACTGATCAGGTAACACTTAATTTATGCTGGGGTGTCCGTACTTGCCCTCGACGAAGGTAGTTCGCTGCACATGACTGATCAGACTCGCCCACTCCGCGTAGCCATCGTCGGCGCCGGACCGGCCGGCATCTACGCCGCCGACGCACTCATGAAGTCCGACCTCAATGTCAGCGGACCCGGCGTGAGCATCGACCTCTTCGAACGCATGCCCGCTCCGTTCGGACTCATCCGCTACGGCGTCGCACCGGACCACCCCCGCATCAAGGGCATCATCACCGCCCTGCACAAGGTGCTCGACAAGCCCCAGGTCCGCCTCCTCGGCAACATCGACTACGGCACCGACATCACGTTGGACGACCTGCGCCGCTTCTACGACGCCGTCATCTTCTCCACCGGCGCCAACGCCGACCGCGCACTGAACATCCCCGGCATCGGCCTCGACGGCAGCTATGGCGCGGCCGACTTCGTCTCCTGGTACGACGGCCACCCCGACGTCCCGCGCACTTGGCCCCTCGAGGCCGAGAAGGTAGCCGTCCTCGGCGTCGGCAACGTCGCTCTCGACGTCGCACGCGTTCTCGCCAAGACCGGCGACGAACTTCTGCCGACCGAGATCCCCGCCAACGTCTACGAGGGCCTCAAGGCCAACAAGGCCATCGAGGTGCACGTCTTCGGCCGCCGCGGACCCGCGCAAGCCAAGTTCACCCCCCTCGAACTCCGCGAGCTCGACCATTCGCCCAACATCGAGGTCATCGTCGCGCCCGAGGACATCGACTACGACGAAGGCTCCGAGCAGGCCCGCCGCAATTCCAAGCAGGTCGACATGGTCGCCAACACCCTGCAGGACTGGGCAATCCGCGACGTCGGCAACCGCCCGCACAAACTGTTCCTGCACTTCTTCGAATCGCCCACCGAAATCCTCGGCGAGGACGGAAAGGTCGTCGGACTCCGTACCGAGCGCACCGAGCTCGACGGCACCGGAAACGTCAAGGGCACCGGCAAGTACAACGACTGGGAGGTCCAGGCCGTCTACCGCGCTGTCGGTTACCTCTCCCAGAACATCAGCCAGCTCCCTTTCGACGAGCAGGCAGGAACCATTCCCAACGAAGCCGGCCGCGTCGTGGAGTCACCGACGTCGACGGTCCCTGTCCCCGCCACTTACGTCACCGGTTGGATCAAACGCGGGCCCGTCGGCCTCATCGGCCACACCAAGGGCGACGCCAACGAAACCGTCGCCAACCTCCTCGAGGACGCGCCCACCTTCGCCGGAGCCACCGACCCCGAACTCGACTCCGTCACCGCGTTCCTCGAAGGCAAGCAGGTCCCCTTCACCACGTGGGACGGCTGGTACCGCCTCGACGCCCACGAACGCTCCCTCGGCGAACCCGAAGGCCGCGAACGAGTCAAGGTCGTCGAGCGCGACGACATGCTCAAGGCGTCCGAGCCCGACAAGGCCTAGGCAGCTCCGCCACCAGTGGCGTGGTTAAGTGCCCTCTGGGGTACCTAACCGCGCCACTGGCGCGCAGCGCTTACACCCGCCGCGCAGCGCTCACACCCGCACAGCCAGCAACTTTCCTTCCGTCTGGACCTTGCGCTGGTGCTCGTCGAAGTCCGGTGCAGCGCACACGAACAGCGTTCTCCCGTCGTCGCCGCCGAATCCGCAGGCGAACACTCCGGTATCGAACTCGAGCTGATCGACGATTCCCTTTCCTGGCACCACATGCACGATGCGCTGACCGAGGGCGTCTGCCACCCAGAGCGATCCGTCGGTGTCGATCGCACACCCATCCGGCGCAAGCGCCAACTGCCCCAGCGCAGTCGCCATATCGCTCATGTCGGGGAGCTCCGCGAACTTGACCCAATCCCGGCGCTCACCCAGCGAGCCGTCGGGATGGACCGCGAACACACTGATGCGATTGCCGACGGTCTCGTCGACCAGCAGCTCGCCGTCCGGGGTCAGCGCCATTCCGTTGGGAAAGTACAGATCCTTGGCCACGACGTGCACCGAGCCGTCGGGGTCTACCCGCAGCAGGTCCGCGGTATCGGGCGTTGCGAGGTTCATCAGATCGAAACCGAAATTGCCGACGTAGGCACGTCCACGAGAATCGACGAGCATGTCGTTGAGGTTGGCGCTGACGTGCGACGACAGGTCCGCATGCACCACGAGGGAACCGTCGTCTTCGCGCCGCAGAATCGTGTGATCGCGCATGGACACGATCAGCAGCCGGCCGTCCGGTAGCCAACCCAACCCCGACGGCTGCTGGGGAACCTCGGCCTCGACGCGTACGTCCGACCCGTCCTCCAACGCCGAAACAACCTGCTGACTGTAGAAGTCGGACACCCAGATACGACCGTCGCGCCAGCGGGGACATTCGAAGTAGGTGTAACCGTCGAGGACAACTGTAGCTTCAGCTTTCATGACTCGATTCAAACACCGGCCAGGGTCGCCGGGTGCCGGAACGACGCAGCTGGCATGCTGACGGGGTGTTCGACGCCCATCGCTACATCCTCGACCCTCGGTTTCCGCTGATCGAGAACCAGGGCTTCGTCCCCGATCCGTACACGATCGCCGACTACGACCGCGACACGGATGGGTTGGGCATCACCGGCGGAGCGGTGATCAGCGCGTCGTTCCACGCCACCGATCAGAGCTTCCTGCTGTCCGCCCTCGACACGCTCGGGGACGGCTGGGCCGGGGTCACACAACTCGAACCCGATGCCACCGATGCGGACATCCTCGCTCTGGAGGCGGCTGGTGTCCGTGCCATTCGGCTCAACCTCAAGCGCGGCGCCACCGACGTTCAGACCCTCACTGCGCAGGCCAGACGCGCGCACGATCTGGTCGGTTGGCACGCGGAGTTGTACGTCGACGCCTCGATGTTGCTGTCCCTCGAACCGATCCTGTGCAAACTTCCGGCGGTCAGCATCGACCATCTGGGGATGTCGGCGCAGGGGCTGCCCTACCTACTCGACCTCGTGGACCGTGGAGTCCGAGTGAAGGCAACAGGATTCGGGCGCGTCGACATGGATATCGTCGACGCGATGCGGCAGATCCACGCGGTGAACCCGTCCGCCCTGATGTTCGGAACCGACCTCCCCGGAACCCGCGCGCCGAGGCGGTTCCAGGAGTCCGACCTCGACCTGATTGCCGAAGCCGTCGGCGGTGATCTCCCCGCAGTCCTCGACGGCAACGCCAGGGCCTGGTATCGGGTCAAATGAAGAGTGCTGCTCCGAGCCAGACTCCGGTGGCGAGCAGCGCACCCAGGAGCTCGACGAGAATCGACAGTCCCGCGGCCTTGGTCGCGTGGACGGTGGATCGCCAAGCATCGGAATGATTTCGGTGCCGCGGCAGCTCGGCGACATAGGTGCCGAGGATGAACCCGATGAACAATCCCACGATCGGGATCACGAAGAACCCGACGATCCCGACCAGGCCACCGACGATGAGCGAACGCGTCGGAATTCCCGCGTCCTTCATTCGACGCCCCGGCCAGGTGTACTTCACGACGCCACTCGCCACCAGCAGGAGCGCAGCAATCGCGAACGCAGTCCACGCGGCGCCGCCACCGGTCATGAACGCCCACACAGCAATTGCCGCGAATATCAGAATCGTGCCGGGCAGGATCGGGACAACGATGCCTGCCAGGCCGATCAGAATCGCCACCCCGACGAGCAACTCCCCCCAGGCGCTCACAAGACTGGTCTGACTTTGCCTGCAGCCTCGGTCGCCCGCGCACGCGCCGTCTCGACGTCGCCCGCAGTGGACACCGCGACTCCCATGCGTCGACGAACGAAGCTCTCGGGCTTACCGAAGAGCCGAAGGTCCGTCTCGGGCACCGCCAAGGCGTCGCCGACGCCGTCGAATGCGATCCCCTCGGCGTCGACGCCGCCGTAGATCACCGCAGACGCCCCCGGAGAGACCAGCGCCGTGTCCACCGGCAATCCCAGGATCGCCCGCGCATGCAGCTCGAACTCCGAAAGTCGTTGCGTACGAAGCGTCACCAACCCCGTATCGTGTGGGCGCGGACTGACCTCGGAGAAGTAGACGTCATCACCCTTGACGAACAGTTCGACGCCGAACAGACCGCGGCCACCGAGAGCGGCCGTGATCCTCTCGGCGACGTCCTTTGCGCCCGCGAGTGCGACATCCGACATCGGTTGCGGCTGCCAGGATTCGACGTAGTCACCCGATTGCTGAAGGTGTCCGATCGGCTCGCAGAAGTCCGTGCCGTGAATGGACCGGATCGTCAGAAGCGTTATCTCGTAGTCGAAATCGACGAATCCCTCGACGATGACGCGGCCCAGGTCGACGCGTCCACCTTTCAGGGCGTACTCCCATGAGGCCTCCACCTCGTCGGTGCCCCGCACGACGGACTGCCCTTTGCCCGACGAGGACATGACGGGTTTGATCACCGCCGGAAAACCGATCGTGGCCAGTGCATCCTGCACTTCTGTCAACGACTCGGCGAACGCGTACGGCGAGGTCGGCAGCCCGAGTTCCTCGGCGGCGAGGCGTCGAATGCCCTCGCGGTTCATCGTCAACTGGGTGGCGCGTGCTGTCGGGATGACGACGGTCCGGCCGCGCTTCTCGATCTCCGCCAGCGCGTCGGTGGCGATCGCCTCGATCTCGGGCACGACGAAGTCGGGCTGCTGTGCGTCGATCAGCGCAAGGAGTTGTTCCGGATCACTCATGTCGATGGTGAATGCGTGATGGGCTACCTGATGCCCCGGCGCATTGTCGTAGCGGTCGACGGCAATGACCTCGACGCCGAGGCGTTGGAACGCAATGATCACCTCTTTGCCCAGCTCGCCCGCACCGAGCAGCATCACTCGCGTGGCCCCCGGTGTCAGTGGTGTGCCGATCCGTGTTGGTTCCGTAGCTACGCTCACCCGGCCATTATCCATTGCACGAAAGCATGGGCCCGACTAGTTGGACGTCCAGGCTTAAGTTAACCTCAATTCACATTGACGGCCCGATCGGAACGAGGGAAACGTGTCGAGTAGTGGTGGACCGCTGACAGGACTTCGCGTCGTCGAGCTCGCGGGTATCGGACCGGGCCCGCATGCAGCGTTGCTGCTGGCCGATCTGGGTGCCGACGTCGTCCGAGTGCAGCGCGCAGGTCAGATCTCCGAGCGCGATCAGCAACTCCGCAACCGCACCCTCGTCGAGGCCAACCTCAAGGATCCCGCGGACATCGAGAAGGTGCTCGGGTTGATCGAGCGTGCCGACGTGCTCATCGAGGGCTTCAGGCCCGGTGTCACCGAGCGTCTCGGACTCGGTCCCGACGCCGCGCTCGCCCGGAACCCACGGCTTGTCTACGGCCGCATGACCGGCTGGGGCCAGGAAGGCCCATGGGCCTCGGCTGCCGGACACGACATCAACTACATCTCCGTGACGGGCGTACTTCACGCCATCGGCAGACAAGGCGAGCGTCCCGTGCCGCCACTCAACATGGTCGGCGACTTCGGCGGCGGATCGATGTTCCTGATCTTCGGAATCCTTGCAGCGCTGTTCGAGCGACAGACCTCAGGTGAAGGGCAAGTAGTCGACGCGGCAATGGTCGACGGCACCGCGGCACTCTCCCACATGATCTGGGGCATGCGAGGGGTCGGCGCCTGGTCCGACGAACGCGGCGTGAACATGCTCGACACCGGTTGGCCGTACTACGACACCTACGAAACAGCCGACGGCAAGTACATGGCGGTCGGCGCTCTGGAACCTCAGTTCTTCGCCGAGCTGCTCAGACTGCTCGAACTCGACCCGGCCACCACTCCGGGACAAGGCGATCGGGATCGTTGGCCCGAGATGCGTGAACTCTTCACGACGACATTCAAGACGAAGACACGCGACGAATGGGCGAAAATCTTCGACGGCACCGACGCGTGCGTCTCACCCGTCCTGACGTTCGGCGAAGCACCGCAGCAGGTGCACCTTGCAGCACGAGAGACTCTCATCGAGGTCGGTGGAGTCACTCAGCATCGGCCGGCTCCGCGCTTCTCCCGCACTCCCAACGGCATTCCAACCGCTCCGGCGTCGACGGCCGTCGACGCCGAATCAGTCTGGCGCTGAGCTTCTTTCAGAACACCAAGGCTGGCTGCTCGGCGTCGACGTTCGGCGCAAGAGCCTGGTATGCGGCCGCCGTCGCCGAGACGGCGGCCGCCAACTCTGCGGGCTCGCGTGTGTAGGGCATACGGATGAACCGCTCGAATGCTCCCTCGACGCCGAACCTCGGCCCGGCCGCCAACACTGCACCGAACGCAGGAACCGTCGCCGCCAACGCACTGGACACAGGCGCTGGGAGTTGGAGCCACAACGACATCCCACCGGTCGAACGACGATAGCTCCAACCCGGAAGATGTTCGGCCAAAGCATTTTCCAGTGCATCACGACGTTCTCGTAGCTGAACCCGCCGCGCCTCGAGGATCGCATCGGCGTCCTGCAACAGAAATCCCGCGGCGAGCTGATCCATCACCGAAGTGCCGAGGTCGTGTGCGGCGCGCGATCCTGCCAGACGACTGATCAACGACGGGTTGGCGCGAATCCACCCGATGCGCAGACCTCCCCAGTACGACTTCGACGCAGATCCGATCGTGACGATGTCGGTACCCGACACCCGGCCGAACGAGGCAACCGGTGGCGGCGGGGGCGCGTCGAGCCACAGGTCGACCATCGTTTCGTCGACGATGAGTGTCATCGAGGTATCCCGCGCGATCCTGGCGAGTTCGGCACGGCCGTCGGCCGCGAGGCAACGACCGGTTGGATTGTGGAAATCGGGGATCATGTACGCGACCTTCGACGCGGTTTGCCTTGCTGCGCTTCGGATTCCGTCAAGGTCCCACGGATCGCCATCGGGCCTGATCGGCACCGGAACCGGCCGCGCCCCGACGCGTCGAATCGCTTCCAGAGCATTGGGATACGTCGGATGATCGATCAGCACCCGGTCGCCGGGCGAGGTCAGGGTGCCGAGCAGGAGACGGACGGCCTGCTGGGCGCCCGAAGTCACCATGATCTGGTCCTCGGTCGTCGGCAACCCGCGCTCCGAGAAACGGCGCGCGATGGACTGTCGGAGGACCGACAGTCCGATGGGCTCCATACCGTGATTGGACAGATACGCCGGAAGTGCCTGCAGCGCAGCGTTGTACGCGGACATCATGGCCTCGGTCGGGGCAGCCATCGCGGCGTGGCTCATGTCGATGACCGGTCCGCTCGATGTGCGCGATTGCACGAGCAGCCCGTTCGGTCTCGCCATGTCCGGAAGCGCGACCGTACTGCGCGCGCCCTGCTTGCTGATCAGGTAGCCCTCTTCGCGAAGTACTGCGTACGACGAGGTGATGGTGGTTCGACTGAGATCGAGTGCGGCCGACAAGTCGCGCTCGCTTGGCAATCCGACTCCGAGAGGAATCCGGCCGTCGTGAATCAGCAGCCTGACGCCGTCGGCAAGGGCGCGATAGGTCGGGCGTGAGGGCCGGCGAGATGCCCGTCGAGACCCCGACGCATCCTCGGTGTCCGTCTTCCAGCGGCCCAGATCGCGGGCCAAGGACGTTGCATTGAGGACTCGGATCGCCATGGGCGCAAGTATTCGCCCTACTGGTATGACAAATCAAGTCCAATTCGACGATCGGTGGACTGGTTCGATTGATTTGGTTCATACTGGCTGGGTGCCCTACGCGCTCTTCGACACCACCCTCGGCCGGTGTGGCCTCGCATGGACGCACCGGGGTGTCAGCGCAGTCGCACTCCCTGAGCCCACGGACGCCATGATCGCCTACCTTGCCGATTTCGACGCCGTGGCCGGTACCCCGGACGGCCTTGCACTCGAGGCGATCGAGGGAATCCAGGCGCTGCTCGACGGTTCGGCCGCGGATCTATCGTCGGTGCCGGTGGTGCTCGACGTCTCCGAATTCGACAGAGCGGTCTACGAGGTCACTCGCTCGATTCCACGCGGCTCGACGCTCACCTACGGGGCCGTGGCAGCCGAAGTGGGTCGACCTGCAGGCGCCCAGGCCGTCGGGGGCGCACTGGGGCGCAATCCGGTACCCGTCATCATCCCGTGCCACCGCGTCCTCGGCGCCGGCCGCGAGGTGGGCGGATTCTCGGCCCCCGGCGGTGCGTCGACGAAGCAGCGAATCCTCGCCATCGAAGGAGTCTCGGGCTTCGGGGAGCCGACACTGTTCTGAGCGGGGGATTGCCGGTCAGTCAGCCGCGCGTCGCAGCAACGACGGTTTGCGCGGCGCCCCCGGGTGACAGAACCGGCGCCCACACGCCCTCGACGGTTGCCTGGGCGACGCCGTCGGGTGTCAGCGACGAACCGGGAGCACTGATCGAACTTCCGTCACTGCAGGATAATTCGACGCTTCCGGTGTAGTCGGAGTCTGCGGGCGCGCTGCACACGACTCCGCCGTCGAACGTCAGCGTCTCGACGTTGCCCTCGGCTGGCCCGGTAAACAGCGTCGCCGATTCCGGTGGTGTCGGCTCGGCAGTGTCTGCAGGTGGATCAACAGGGGGCGGCTCGGCAGGGGGCGGCTGGGCTTCCTCGATCTGAGCTTCCGTCGTCGTGGTCGCCTCGGGTGTAATTGCGGCGGCCGCTTCCTGGGTAGTCGTAGGCGGTTCGGTCGTAGCAGGCTCGGTCATCGTGGGCTCGGCCGTAGTGGGCTCAGTCGTGCTGGTCTCGGTCGCAGTCGGCTCGGCAGCGGATGACGACATGTTCTCCTCCGGTTCGACCGCTGCGCGAGCCAGCGCACTGGTTGCCGTCAATGCCGAGGGTGCAGCTCCAGGCCCACATCTCACATATACGAGGTCCACGTCGAAGGTGAGTGGAAGCAACCCGATACCGAGGAGGCTGACGCTCCCCGTCAATTTCAGTCTCGCAAATCCGTCGGCGCCACCCGAGGACGACGAGCTTTCCAAACGGATATTGCTGTAGCCGACCCCCGACTGACTGATGGTTCCGTTCGGTACAACCGTCGCGCTTCCGGTGTCAGGAACGGCGACCGGCGTGCCACCTATCGATATTGTTCCAAAGCCCGTGGACGGTGTGCCTGCGGTGGGCTTCTGGGTCACGCTCGACGTACCCAGGACAAGATTGCACGTAACAGCTGCACTCAGGGCCTGCGCGGCTCCAGAGATCGCCACGATGGTGGTTGTGATGAGCGGACCGAGAACCTGCAAGACCGAACCACCCAGGTACATCGAACTGACTGTCGCCGATGCCGTTGCTTCGCCTGGGACGCTCGCACAGTACGTAGGAGAGCTGACTCCAACCGAATATGAGCCGCAGCCAGTGGCCCCTAGTGCACCGTCGAAGTTCGAAGCACCGCCCATTCTCAGACGGTTGACCCCGACCGCACTCACAGAATCGTAGGGTCCCGTACCCGCACCGACCGTCCGGCCTGGTGTCCCCGGAGTCGGTGCACTCGATGCGTCGCGGGAACCAGAAGCTCCCACCCACGGAGGCGGGGAGCCCCCGATAATGCGAATTCCGCCAGCAGAGACTACCTTTGCCGCAATTCCAAGTCCGTACCCCGTCGTAGTCCAGCTTCCAGACGTCACCGATGCCGACGTATGTTCCGGGTCGGACCACACGGCTTCGGTTTCGCCGATCAATCCACGTGAGTGGCCGAGCTGGGCAACGAAGAGCACGACCACGATGCCCAGCAGCAGGGAGGAACGCCGCCTCGTACTGCCCGTCAACGCGGTCCTACCTCGAGATCATCGTCGACGACGGACTCGTCGGTGACGGTGTCGTCCTCACGTCGCGGCCAGAAGACTCCGACGACGAGCGCTGCCATCGCGAGCGTGATTCCGCCGAGAACGTAGGGGTTCGAGAAATACACGATCACCCGTGCAAGTCCCGGTACCGACCAAAGCACCTTGCGCACCTCGGTGACCTCGTACAGACCTTGATCCGCGTACTCGTTCGCATCGCCTTTGAGTTCGAGATACGTTGCGCCGGAGTCCGGTAGGGCGTTCGTGGTGACAACCCGGTGCGTCACGGGAAGCTCACCTTCTCGGTCGACCGTCACCACATCACCGACCGCAACCGAATCAGCGGAGACCTCCTTGACCACAGCCAACGAGCCGGTCGGGATTGCAGGCGCCATCGACCCGGTCTTGAACATGATGAGAGTGATATTGAACGCGAAAGCGCAGATGACCAAGACTATGCAGATGACCCCGCCGACGGCCAAGATGTTCAGGAACCAGTCCCCCGCTCTCGACCACAGCGAGGGCCGAGGCGTGGCGGTTCCGTGTCGCGCTTGTGTCATGGTTCGTCTTTCCTAGGAAGTACCGACGAATGCCCAGTCGGGGGTCGAAGTCTTGCCCTGCAGGGCGGCGTTCGTCCACACGGCATTCGTGGCAGGCAAGCTGATTTCGAAGCACACCGACGTTGCGACGCCTGCCGACGTCGGGGTTGCCGCAGGAAGTGTGAACACGTTCGGGACGGAACCTGTCGTCAAAGGCATGGGGCCTGTGCTTCCGACGACCCACGCCGGTGTTCCGGCGAAAGCCGCACTCGTACACGCCGCTGTTGGGGGATCGAGACTGACTGCGCGATACACAAGCGCACCACCGAGCGCCGCGTCCCCCGACAGCTGCGCACCATCGAGTTGTATCTGTGCCGCGGGCGAACCGATATCGGTTCGCAGTCGAATCGGCGCGTAAGCCACCGATCCAGGAACTACCGCGTTGACACTGGGCGAGAACGACAACACATTGTTTGCGCCCGAAACTTCATTCGACGTCCAGGTCACACCATTGTCGACGCTGGACTGAATTCCGAACCGACCGCCCGATTGGAATTGTGCAAACCCCAGTACATTATCGGTCCAACTGGCGGCAACGAGAACGGCCCCGAAACCCAGGACCATTCCCCCCGCCGCCAGTGCCCGACGCTGCCGGGAACGGAGCGAAGCCACAGTCGATCTACGCGATCGATGTGCCCGCGAAGTCCCACACCAACTGACCGGTCTGCAAGCCCGACGCAGTATTTGGGGTATTGGCTGGAAGTGTGACGACGAAGCACAGTTCGACTGGTGTTCCGTTCTGCGCATCCGTGCCACTGGAGATCGTGATGGGTGTAGCCGTCCCGGTGCTCAGAGGGGATCCGGCAGGAACCACAGTCGATGTCCCGATATTTCCGGAGACGCAATCTGCTGCGGTCACTCCGGTGTAGATCCCGTAGGTCAGGGCGTTGGCAAGAACATTCGTCGGAGCGATGGTCGGTCCGGTGAGGGTAATGCTGGCACCGAGTGTCTGACCTGGTTCCAGACGCAGACCCAAGGGAGCACGAACGACGTCACCGGGAGACAAATTGTCTTTGAGCGGAACTGGGAATTGAATCGCACCACCGGGTGACACATTGTATTCCGGCGTCCACGCAGGGGTTCCTGTCGAGAAGTTACCCTGCAGGTTCCACGCCGCATCACCCGTCGCGAAATCGGAATTTCCGAAGACATTGTCGGTCCACGCGGCCAAGGTTATTGCCGCACCGACTCCCAAGACCAATCCACCTGCCAACAAAGCCCGAATCTTGCGTTTCCTGTTTGACTTCTGGACCTGATCGGTCATGCTCGACTCTTTTCCTCGAACGAAAAGCGAGCGCTTTGTGCGCTGACTTGACCAATCATCGACGGATAATCTGCGCGCGTTACCGAAATGCAAAAGAATGCCAAAATGTTATGGGAGAAAAATTCCTGCCGGCCGCAATCAATAGAATAGACAGGGAATGAAATGCGCTGCAGCGCTGATTTACACATGAACATCAGGTGTAAAGCGGCAAAATGAGACCGCTCGATCGGATCGATCAGACCAGAAAAGACTCGATGTTCGGTTCGTCCACGACGGACACGTCGTCCGCGTCTGGACCTGGGTGTACATCTTGGTCTTCGCGCGCCCCACCGATGGTGAAGGCGCCCGTCTCGGGCAGCCAGCCCACCGCGCCTCGTTCGAACAAGTTGTATCGACCGAAGCCGGTCGGAGTCGGCTTCTCGTCGCTGATGGGGTAACCGAGCGTGCCGTAGGGCCCGCCGTGAGAGAGATACCAGGCGAGGATGGGTCCATGCACCTCGTGAGCACCGCCCTCGGGGAGAGCGAAGACGGTGGCATGCTGATACTCGAGCATCCCGCCGCCATTCGGTCCGAGCATGAACTCCCCGACCTGCTCGCCGATCCAGGAATGTTCGTACGCAAAGCGATCGAATTGCAACCCGAAAACATCGAGACCGCTGTAAGTCGTGGACATCGCACGCCCCTCCTCGTGTACCTGGCGTCGAGTATCCACTCCTTTGTCGAGTCGGACCAACAAATAGCTCACATATATCGCAGAATGTCACCAGTGGTGCACAAAAAAGACCGTACGTCTGAATCAACCGGGAAAAAGAAACCCCGCACTCGGCAAAAGTGCGGGGATTCTCCAATGCGGCGTTATTTCAAAATGTCCCGACGCACGATGGTCTGGTCGCGACCGGGACCGACGCCGATGCACGACATATGGGCACCGGAGAGCTCCTCGAGCCGCAGCACGTAGTTCTGCGCATTCTGCGGAAGATCCTCGAAAGTGCGTGCAGCAGAGATGTCTTCCCACCAACCGGGCATCTCCTCGTAGATCGGCTTCGCGTGATGGAAACCGGTCTGCGTCATCGGCATCTCGTCGTGCCGCACGCCATCGACGTCGTACGCGACACAAATCGGGACGGTGTCGAGACTGGAGAGCACGTCGAGCTTGGTCAGGAAGTAGTCGGTGATTCCGTTGACGCGGGTCGCGTAGCGCGCAATGACAGCGTCGAACCATCCGGTGCGTCGCGCACGCCCGGTAGTCACGCCGACCTCACCACCCTGTTTGGCGAGATATTCGCCGTAGTTGTCGAACAGCTCCGTCGGGAACGGGCCCGATCCGACACGCGTCGTGT
>NZ_LVCV01000248.1 GCF_001647195.1 Rhodococcus sp. EPR-157
GTCACGTACGGATACGTGCCGTGGTCGACGTCGAGCAACGTTCCCTGCGAACCTTCCAACAGGACCGTCTCGCCGCGCTCCAGTGCCAAGTTGAGCTCGAGCCGGGTGTCCGCGATGCGATGCTTGAAATGCTCGGCCTGGCCGAGAACCTCGTCGACGACCTGCTGCGAATCCAGGGCCCGACGGTTGTAGATCTTCGAGAGCACCTGGTTCTTGAACTCGAGCGCCGCTTCGACCTTCTGAGTCAGGATCTTCTCGTCCAGAACGTCGGCCGCACGAACGCCGACACGGGCGAACTTGTCCTGATAGCACGGCCCGATTCCGCGGCCCGTGGTGCCGATCTTCTTGGCTCCGAGGAAACGCTCGGTGACCTTGTCGATGGCTACGTGGTACGGCATGATCAGGTGCGCATCGGCGCTGAGCAGCAGCCCTGAGGTGTCGACATTGCGCTCCTCGAGCCCGGCCAGTTCGGTCAGCAGAACGCCGGGGTCGACGACGACGCCGTTGCCGATGATGTTCTTCACTCCCGGCGTCAGAATGCCCGACGGGATCAGGTGCAGAGCGAACTTGTCACCGTTGGGGAGCACCACCGTGTGGCCTGCGTTGTTGCCGCCCTGATAGCGGACAACCCACTGAAGTTGTTCGCCGAACAGATCGGTCGCTTTGCCTTTGCCCTCGTCGCCCCATTGGGCGCCGATCAGGACTATCGCCGGCATGTGCTCTCCTGGTGTCTCTTCTGTGTAGTGACGTAAGCAGGTTGCTGCCAGGTATCGGGGCAGGCCGGGACGTAAGTCTAGCCGAGAGGGTGTGGCACCCGTCATGGCGCTACGGTGGTCTCGAGCAAGACAGCTCGTGCGCGAAGGGTTACGACACCGCACACCAGCTGATATTGGAGCACTGTGACAAAGGGAGCGCTGTGACACCGTTTGTCCTGCACTGCGGAAATCCTCCGCTGCCGATTTCGCTGACGGACGTTCCCCTCACCTCTGCGTCGCCGGTTCCGACCGACGAGGAGTGCGACTCGCTCTTCTCCGTGGTCGGCACCACCGCTGACCCCCGAGTGATCGTGTTGGGAAACGACGCCTCCCTCGCCGCAGTCCTGACTCGACTGATGCGAACCGAACGTCTGCACTTCGAGATTGCATTCGTGCCCGAGTCCGCGACGTCGGCCGGACACATATACCGCCTCGGCACCGGCTCGCGTGCGGCCAAAGTAGCGATGACAGGAACTGCCAGCCCCGTGCCCCTCATCCGCGACGACGCCGGCAAGGCGGTCGTCGGGCGCGCGGTCGTACACGGACCAGCGGGTACGGACCTCGAAGGCGAAGCGTACGTCGACGACACCCAGCTTTTTTCCGGTGCGGTCTCCGGCGTCGAAGTGATCCCGACTCCCGAGATGCCTGGGCTCAAGGCCCGTGTGACGGGGCGACGGCGTCTCTTCGGGCGGCGTTGGACGTCTGGACGAGCAATGCAACTGGGTGCCATCGCCGCCCATCTCACCCGCGACGGAGTCCCCGGTGATCGCGAGGTCAAGCGTTCGACGTTCTACCGGCACGACCGGGAGTGGTTGTTGGTCCGGTGAGCATTCCGGTTCGGCGCAACCCCGTCAGGCCGAGTCCGATCTTCGTCGCGGTCTCCGCTATCGCCGCCGTAGGTGGCGTGCTCGCGTGGACTGCCCAGTCCCCCGCATCGATTGCCGCCCGCGTCGGGGTGTTCGTGCTCGTTCTCGCCGGGTGGATTGTGACGGTGTGCTTGCACGAATTCGGCCACGCCTACACCGCCTACCGAGCAGGTGACCGAGAGGTCGAACTTCGCGGCTACCTGACTCTCAATCCGCTTAAGTACAGCCACCCGCTGCTGTCGGTCGTACTCCCGATCGTCTTCATCGCCATCGGTGGCATCGGACTACCGGGCGGCGCGGTATATCTGCGCACCGGAATGTTCGAGCCGAAAGTTCAGCGTCGAATTGCGTTGGCAGGGCCGACTGCGAACCTGGTCGTGGCGGTGATCCTGTTGATCGTCATCCGGGTGTTCGGAATGGACGGCGAACATTCCGCATTCTGGTGGGGCCTGAGCTTTCTGGCGTTCCTTCAGGTCATGGCCACGATCCTGAACCTGTTGCCGGTACCGGGTCTCGACGGATATGCCGCGATCGAACCGTATCTGTCCCACGACACTCGCCGGGCACTGGAAAACTTCAAGGGGTACGGGATTCTGATCCTGGTGGCGTTTCTTTTCGTGCCCCAGGTCAACTCTGCGTTCTTCGGCGCGATCTACACCGTGTTCGGCCTCTCCGGCGTCCCGGAGATCTACGCCCAGTACGGCAACTACCTCATGAGGTTCTGGCTCTGAGTTCGAGATAGTCAGGAGTTGAACCGGATCATGTCGGCGGCGACCCGCCGAATACCGTCGCGCAACGACGTCGGCGCAAGCACCTCGACACCTGCGCCGAGCGCGGTGAGCTGCCCGAGCGCAACCTGCTCGGTCTCCAACACGAGATCCGTCGTCGACCATCCATCGTCGTCCGGGACGAGATTCTCGGGGGTCGCCTCGTGCCCGATGACATCCGGCAACATGCGCAGCGCCGATGGCGAGAGCCTGACTCTGCACTCGTAGGTCCGCAGGGTCCGATCGAAGGATGCGGCGGCCTCGCGCCACCATTCGGCGAGATCGAAGCCGACGGGTCGGACGACCGCGCCGGACGTCATTTCCGCCGCTTCGATGCGATCCACTCGATACGAGAGAACCGTTCCCGTTCGCGAGGCAACCAGGTACCAGATCGCCGCCTTGACGACGAGACCGAGCGGATCGACCTGCCGCGTCGACCCGCGATAGCCCAGTTCCAGACGACGTCCCGCGAACACCGCCGCACTGATCAGAGGCAGATACGGCGTCGACGCGGGTTGCCGGAACCACGCAGGCACATCGATGTGGAGCCGCTCGCGCCACAGTCGGGCGTCGGCACGCAAAGGCTCGGGCAGAGCTCCGAGCAGCTTGTTCTCGGCGGCCTCGCTCGCGTCGGCCAGACCGAGATCAGCGGCTATGGACGGCACGCCGAGCAGCATCAGCGCCGAGGTCTCGACGCCGGTCATTCCGCTCAACTTCGATTGCCACCCGTCGAGCAGTCGGATCCCGCCGCCGGGCCCGGATTCGGTCCACAACGGGACACCCGCGGCGCCGAGGGCCGAGATGTCGCGGTAGATCGTGCGCACCGACACCCCCGCCTGCTCGGCGAGCGCACTGGCCGTCGCCGAGCGCCCGTGTTGCAGGGTCAGCATCAACTGCAGCAAGCGAGCCGAGCGCATGTGCCGATTCTACGAGAAATTGCTGACAGAAGGTGTCAGTGATTCTGGGTAATACTGCAATGCATGGCTACCTGGAGAGAATTCGACACCGCAGAACCCGACATCGCCGCGGCCGTGGCCGCACGGTTTCGCGCGCACAAGCATCACGTCCTGGCAACGCTGCGATCCGACGGATCACCGCGCGTCAGCGGTACCGAAGTCGAATTCTCGGCCGACGGCACCCTACGGCTCGGCTCGATGTTGAACGCACTGAAAGCTGTTGACTTACAACGTGATGCTCGGTTCGCGCTGCACAGCAATCCGGGACATCACTCGATGGACGGCGGCGATGCGAAAATATCGGGGACGGCCGTCGAACTCGTGGATCCCGAAGCGCTGCAGAGGATTTTCGACACCGCTCCGCCCGAACTGTCGCCTTACCACGTCTTCGACCTCGACATCGGCGAGGTCGTACTGACATCGCTGGTCGACGATCGCATGAAGATCGAACTGTGGCGTCCCGGCGCGGCGGTGAAGGTCTTCAGCAGGTGAATTCGACAGGTCCTGAAAGACTGGATGCATGCGCCTGTTCGATCATGTTCGGAATCCGGGATCGGTACACGGTGTCGCGCGGCTTCGCACGCGACTTCTAGGACAATTCCTCGTGGTCACCACCGTTCTCTACGGGGCAGGCGTGACCGCGACGGTCCTTCCCCACGGAAGCCGGGTCACGGCGGACATCACCGGTGGGATGATCGCCGTTGGTCTCGGAATCGCCGGATTGGTGACGTTGCGGCTTCGTCCTCGAACGATTGCCGGGCAACACGTCGCATTGGGCGCTGCGATGCTGGCAACACCTTCAGTGATGGCATTCCATGTTCTCACCGCAGCACTGTTCCCTTGCTTGATCGGAGCGATGTTTCTGGCGATGTACATCCGCGCATTCCATCGCAGTCGCGACGCCCATATCGCGATCGGCATCCTGGTTGCTCTGGTTCTACTGGCTACGCTTCGCTCGCCGGCGCCGGTGTATCCAATCACCTACTTCGTCTTTGCCGTGGCAATTCTCGCAGCGTCCGAGATGTTCGGCTCGGTCACGAAAGCGTTGATCTCGGCCTCGTGCACCGATCCACTGACCGGAGTGCTCAACCGCGCCGGCTGGGAGATCGCGACCACGGAGGCCGTGACGGGCCCGAGCGGACGCCGCGTCGACCCGTCGAAGTTGCCCGTAACGGTGGTGATCGTCGACGTCGACAACTTCAAGGCGGTGAACGACTCCCAAGGTCACCGCGCAGGTGACGAATTGCTGGCGAACCTAGCGTCGACCTGGACACGAGCGGCACCCGAGGGCACTGTGGTCGCGCGGATCGGCGGGGACGAATTCGCCGCCCTCCTGCCCGGCCACCCGACGGAGATCGTGGATGAATTCGTGTCGACCACCGTCGAATCGCTGCCGTACACGAGTATCGGAGTGGCGGCATCCAGAGATATCGACGAGCCGATCTCCGACATTCTCGCTCGTGCGGACGCCGAGCTGTATCAGGCCAAACGTGGCCGTACGGATCGTGCGTGAGGTAGCGGATCGGCCGCCAGAAGAATCACCAGGTGAGCTCGTCCTTGCATGTTGCGCCATGGGCGCTCGGTTCGACCTGAACGGTTGCGTGGTCGAGACCGTACGTCGCCAGGACCGTCTTGGCCCGCGCGAGCAGCACCGAACTGGACCCGTCGCATTCGAGATGCACTGTCGCAACGTCCATCCCGGTGGTGAGAGTCCACACGTGTAGGTCGTGCACCCCGACGACGCCGGGCAGCGCCGCGAGGTCCGCTTCGACCGCTTCGACGTCGACGTGACCGGGGCTCGCCTGCGTCAGGATCCGTAGCGCCGAGCCGGCGAGCTTGATCGCCCGCGGGATGACCCACAGCGAGATCAATACACCGACGACGATGTCCGCCCACGTCCACCCGAACACGAGCATTACGAACCCCGCCACGAGAACTCCGACGCTACCCACGGCGTCGGCGAGGACCTCCATGTATGCGCCTCGAACTGCGATGCTCTCCTTTGCGTCGCCCCGAATGAGCATGATGACCACGAGATTGGCCAGTAGACCCGCCGCTGCGGTGAGAATCAGTGCAAGACCCGGGATGTCCGGGGCGTCGCCGATTCGGTCGATTGCCTCGTACATGATGAACGCGGCGACCCCGAGAAGAAGTACCGCGTTGGCGATGGCCGTCAGGACCTCGGCGCGATGCCAACCGAAAGTTCGGGCCGCAGCCGCACTTCCCTTGCGAGCGAGCAGCAATGCGACGAGTCCCATCGACATTCCGAGGACATCGGTGAGCATGTGCCCGGCGTCGGCGAGCAGACCGAGCGAGTTGATGATCAGCGCGACTGTCGCTTCGAGAACGAGGAACACGACGAGAATGCCGAGCGCGATCACCATGTTCCGGATGCGCTTGGTCGACGGCGCTGCAGTCTCGCCCGCGCCCCCCATTCCATGACTGTGCCCGTGCCCCGCGCCCATGATTCCCCTTCGGTGTCCGTCGATGCCGCTCGATCGACCCAGGAATTACGATATGCGTACATGTGCATATGTGCAATCGCGTGGGCCGTCCGGTCCTCGATACGACCCGTCAGAACAGATCCGGCGTCACATCCGGCTTCTGCACCGTCGGCGGTAGCGTCGCAAGGGCGGAGATTCGCTTCAAACCGGCAACCTGGAGCAGGTCGACGATGATCGAGCGCAACTGCGCCACCACCACCGTCGCGGACAAGCCGGCGTTCGAGATCAGCTCCGGCTTGGCTCCCGCCGCGACCGCGCGCAGCACCCTGGCAGCCTCCGCCGCGTCGGGCTGCTGACCTGGGTCCGCAAGAACCATCCGTCGCAAGACGTCGGTCGCCTGAGCCAACTTCTCGACCTCGTCCACCACCCGCGGATCGAGTATCTCGTCGTCGCGGACCAGCGTCAGCGACCGGCGAGCCAGAACTCGGATGTTTCGGATCGCGTTGTCGATGGGATCGGCGGTCTTTTCCAACCCTGCCAGCCGATCGCGATGACCCCAGAACAGCGGGGACAGGCGCGCGATCTCCCGCCCACCCTTGAGGTCCGTCCGCAACGTGTCGATGTCGGACTGCGTCGCACGCGCCTTCCGGAGTGCATCCTCGATCGGCTTCGTGTCGTTCGCGACCAAACCGTCAGCGACCTTCTGCAGGACTTCGGACGCGGTTCCGAGGACTTTGGCCGCGTCCTTGCGCGCGCGCCAGACCGGGTGCGTCGGGATGAGAGCGACGATGGCGATCCCGACGAGACCACCGGTCAAGGCGTCGACCATGCGGTCGAGTCCGCCCGAATCGCCGGGAGGAATGAGCGTCGCGACGAGCACGGCCGACGAGCCAGCCTGCATCGCGATGATGGGTCCGCCGTCGAGGAACACCGCCGTCGACATCGCGAGGGCAACCACGAGCGCGATCTGCCACGGGCCACTGCCGATCGCGGAAATAATCAGATCGCCGACGCCTATCCCGACAGTGACCCCAGCGACCAACTCGGCGGAACGTCGCAAGCGTGCACCCAGGGAGACCCCGAGTGACACCACCGCTGCAATCGGCGCGAAGAATGGTTGCGTGTGACCGACGATGTCCGTCGCCACGAACCAGGCGAGACCGGCGGCCAGTGCACATTGCACGACCGGAAGCATCGACAGGCGCAGGCGTGCTCGGCCCGCCCGGATGCGGGCTTTGCCGCGTCTAGATGCGGGGCGGAGCCGTTCAGGAGTGCGCTTGCCCGGGGCCTGCGTGTCAGCCGAGGCCGAGAGCTTCCGCAGCCTTGGGGTCGCTGTCTTCGAGGAGGTCGAGGCAGCGGGCGTACTCGTCGTTCTCCCCGATATCGCGCGCAGCCTTCGCGAGAACGGCGACGCAGCGGAGGAATCCTCGGTTGGGCTCATGGCTGTACGGGACCGGCCCGAATCCCTTCCATCCGTTGCGGCGAAGCTGATCGAGCCCGCGGTGATATCCGGTACGAGCATAGGCGTACGCGGTAATGGTCTGCCCGCTCTCCAGAGCGGCCTCGGCCAGGTAAGCCCACGCGATGGACGCCGTCGGATTGTCGGCCGCCACCTTCGCCGGATCCGCGTGGTTGAGCAGAGCGGACTCCGCCTCGTCGTCGCCGGGAAGCAGCGTCGGCTGTGGTCCGAGCAAGTCACCGAAAGAAGTCATGACGACCATTGTGCCCCGACACCCGCACAGGTTGCGGTCGGCCACCCACCCTCGCGCATTAGGCTCGTTGTTTCGCGCAGTCTCGGCCAGTTGGGAGCAGGCAAGGTGTCGGAGAAGGACGAATCGAAACCGCGGGCTAACGCGCCCGCCACCGAGGCAATCCCGAAGCAGGGCGGCGCCGCGGTACCGACACCGCCGGAGCTCCCGGAGTCGGTCGAAGCGAAGCCGGTCGCCACTCCCCCGGCAAGACTTAGCTCTGAGAAGTCGGATCCCCCAGAATCCACACCTGTTCCGTCCGAATCGCTTCCGGCGACAGCGAACGCCCCGGCGACAGCGGAGCCGAAAGAGGATGCGCCTACGCAGGCCATCGACATCACGAAGCCCGACCGCAAGAAGACCGACCCCGCTGAGGCCGAGACAACCGCATTGCCGAAGGTGGTACGCGCCCAGCCTCGGGCCGTCGCGAAGCCTCCGGTCGGGCCGCGTCGCATCCCAGCACGTGGCGAGGACCCCCGGCCCCGCAGCTCTGCACAGCAAGCGAAACCGCTCAGAGTCGGCCCGACGCCCGAGCAGACGAAGCCGCGCAGCAAAGGCGGCCGCAGATGGATCGCGGCGCTGGCAGCAGCCGTGTTGCTGTTCGCAGCCGTCGGCGTCGCGGGGTATGTCTATCTCTCCGGTGATCGCGCCGACAACTCCCCGGACGCGCAGATCCGAACACAGGTCACGTCGTTCACGGAAGCGTTGTCGTCCGGCGATCTGGCGACGCTCCGCGCGTCGTCGTGCGGAGACCTGGCCGTGTACTACCGCGATATCCCAGACGCCGAGTTCGCCGAGGTGCACCGTATCGCCGCCGAGCAGGGGAACATTCCGGTCGTCGACGGTATCGATGCCGTACAGATCACTGGCGACTCCGCAATCGTGCAGGTCCTCGCGTACACCGCCGCGAATCCGAACGAGCGCTCACCGCGCACGTTCGATCTTCGACTCGAGGGCGAGGACTGGAAGGTCTGTAATCCGGAATAGCGGCTCCGCCGCCGATCCGGAAGTGCGGCTCCGCCGCAGTGGCACGGTTAGGTGCACCATCACATACTTAACCGTGCCACTGCGCGGGACGCGCTATCCTGCAGAAACGCTGCGCCCGGCCGACTTCAGATCGTTGCAGGCCTCGATGACGCGAGCCGTCATGCCGGCCTCGGCCTTCTTGAGGTAGCTGCGCGGGTCGTATGCCTTCTTGTTGCCGACCTCGCCGTCGATCTTCAGCACGCCGTCGTAGTTGCTGAAGAAGTGACCGGCAATGGGACGACTGAACGCATACTGGGTGTCGGTGTCGACGTTCATCTTCACGGTGCCGTAGTTCAGAGCCTCTTCGATCTCGCTCTTCGCCGAACCGGATCCGCCGTGGAAGACGAAGTCGAACGGCTTCGATCCGGACGCAAGACCGAGCTTCTCCGAAGCCACGCGCTGCCCATCGGCTAGCACGGACGGCTTCAGCTTCACGTTGCCAGGCTTGTAGACGCCGTGGACGTTGCCGAACGTCGCGGCGAGGAGATAGCGGGATCCTGCATCGCCCGCGCCCAGAGCCTCGACGGTCTTCAAGAAGTCCTCGTCGGAGGTGTAGAGCTTGTCGTTGATCTCGGCTTCGACACCGTCTTCTTCGCCGCCGACGACGCCGATCTCGATTTCCAGGATGATGCGAGCAGCTGCAGCCTTGGCGAGCAGATCCTTCGCAATCTCGAGGTTCTCGTCGATCGGGACTGCGGATCCGTCCCACATGTGCGACTGGAACAGCGGGTTGCGGCCGGCGTCGACGCGCTCCTGCGAAATCGCGAGCAACGGGCGGACGTACGTATCCAGCTTGTCCTTGGGGCAGTGGTCGGTGTGCAGCGCGATCGTGACGTCGTACTTCGCGGCGATCACGTGCGCGAACTCGGCCAGCGCCACCGCGCCGGTGACCATGTCCTTGATACCCAGGCCCGAGCCGAACTCGGCGCCACCGGTCGAGAACTGGATGATGCCGTCACTTCCCGCGTCGGCAAAGCCCTTGATCGCGGCGTTGATGGACTCGGAACCCACGCAGTTGATTGCCGGAAATGCGAATTGGTGTTCCTTGGCCCGGCCGAGCATCTCGGCATAGACCTCGGGAGTTGCTATCGGCACGGCGTCATTCCTCCATGTGAAGAGATCGATTGTCCAGTGCAGTATGGCAAGTCCTAGCGCTGTGTGTCGCGGTACCCACCCACTTCCCCCTCGGCACCACCACTCCCGAACGTGACGAATCGGACACCGCCTTCGTGGCAGTTCACCAGCTGTTGTTCAGGTTGTCCCAGGTTCGGCCGGTAGGGTGGGCGCCGTGAGTCTTCTTGCTGCCTCGGAATCCGTGACGACAAACCTGGCACTTCTGCCAGGGTTTCTCGATCCGGTGAATCTGCTCAACTCGTTCGGCACCTGGGTGCTGGTCGGGTTGCTGCTCGTCGTCTTCATCGAATCCGGGCTGCTGTTCCCGCTGCTACCCGGTGACTCACTGCTGTTCACCGCTGGTTTGATCGCGGCATCGAAGTCCGACGAGATCCCGCCGTTCGCGTCGATCTGGGTGCTGGTGATCCTCATTCCGATCGCCGCCATCCTCGGCGATCAGGTCGGATACTTCATCGGAACCAAGGGCGGCGCCGCCCTGTTCAAGTCCAACGACTCGAAGTTCTTCAAGAAGAAGTACATCGACGAGTCGCACGCGTTCTTCGAGAAGCACGGCCCGATCACGATCATTCTGGCTCGGTTCGTGCCGATCGTGCGCACGTTCGCGCCCGTCGTCGCCGGCGCATCGAAGATGAAGTACTCGATCTTCCTCACCTACAACGTCGTCGGCGGCGTCCTCTGGGGTGCCGGTGTGACGCTGCTCGGCTACCTGCTCGGCCAGATTCAGTTCATCCGGGACAACGTCGACATCATCTTCCTGCTGATCGTCTTCGTCTCTGTGCTGCCGATCGTCATCGAGGTCGGCAAGCGCATGCTCAAGGCACGCAAGACGCCACTGGCGGAAGCGACCGACGCCATCGAAGCGCAGCAGGATCCCCACTCCTAGACCGCGGAACTCTGCAATCGTGATTGAGTCGATGGGGCAGTTCGGCCCCCTTGCAACCGCCGGTCCGCTCGTCGTGTGGATCGTTGTGGTGACGTTCGTGTTCATCGAATGCGCCGTCATCATCGGCCTGTTCCTTCCCGGCGACTCGATGCTCATCACCGCAGGCATCGTCATGGCGACGCACGCGTCGGGCACAGCGCACGTGTGGGCTTTGTCAGCCGGCGCGATGGTCGCGGCGATCGCGGGCAACCAGGTCGGCTACGTCATCGGACATCGAACCGGCTCTACGCTCGTCGCACGTAAGAACGGCAAGTACCTCAACACCAAGAACTTGCACAAGGTCAACCTGCTGCTCGAAAAGCACGGGTTCTGGGCAGTCCTCGTGGCCCGGTGGATTCCCTGGGTCCGCACGCTCTGCCCGATGGTTGCGGGCGCAGCGAAGATGAACCACCGTCGGTACACCATCGCCAGCACCCTCGGCGCGATCATCTGGGCACCGGTACTCCTGCTTGCAGGCTTCTACTTCGGGAGCTTCCTCGAGATGGTGCCGTGGCTACTGCCCGCAGTCCTGATCGCGATGATCCTCCTTCTGATAACCGGCACCGGCCTCGGCATCTGGCAATATCGCAAAGAGATGGCAAGACCCGCCGAGACCATCGAGGTCGAAGAGGTCGTCGAGTAGCTCAGCTCTTGTGGCCGACGACGAAGATTCGTCGGAACGGGAACAGCGTTCCCGCGGATGTCGACGGATACGCGTCCCGAAGCAGCCGAGCGTACTGCTTCTCGAAACGCTGCCGCTGATCGTCATCGAGGACATCCAAGACCGGCCTGAGTCCGGTTCCGCGTACCCATTCGAGCACGGGGTCCTCACCCTGCAGCACATGCACGTACGTCGTCTCCCAGGCGTCGACGGTCATGCCCGTAGCGAGCAGCGCCGACGCGTACTGCTCGGCCGTATCGGTGCTGTCCCCGCCGCGAAGAACTCCACTCAGGAGTGGCGACCAGTCTTCGGAGTCGGCGAGGCCCCGCATGAGGACGTGCGACTGGGCGTCGAAGTTTCCGGGCACCTGCCACCCGAGGCTGCCCCCGGCATTCAACTGGGACGCCCAATCGCGAATCAGTTCTCGGTGCTGCGGCACCCACTGCAGGGCCGCATTGGACACCACCACATCGACACCGGTCGCGTCGAACGCGGCGATGTCACCCTCGACTACCGTCACGTTCGCCGGTAGTCGACTCGGCTGCTTGGCGACCATGTCGGGTGAGGAATCGATCCCGACGATGTTCGCCTCCGGCCACCGCTCCGCCAGTGCCGCGGTGTGCACCCCCGTGCCGCATCCGAGATC
>NZ_LVCV01000249.1 GCF_001647195.1 Rhodococcus sp. EPR-157
GTCGGATTCCACCAGGTTCCCATAACCCGATACCCTAGCTAACCAATTGTCTAGCTGCGGAAGCCTGCGGCCGACACCGTGAACGCAGCCTCCATCAGCATCCACCCGCTCAGCTGGACGGCGAAGTCCCGTTCGGGCTCCGACGAGGACCGGACCGTTCCGCCACTGAAGGTCGCCACGGACAAGCCCGGACCAGGCAAATGCGCCTGCGTCTCCCACGCCGCACCGAACAGCGGGTGGTCCTCCACCTCGAGGCGGTTCTCCCACGCTGCCTCGGCGGAGGCGAGCACGATCGATGCCGCCAGAGCGCGCGACGCCTGGTCCTCGTCGGTGTCGCCGGGCAGGTCGGTCGCAACGAACGCGAGATAGCGGGCGAGAATGCCGTTGAACAACCCGCCGTCACCTCCGCCACCTCCGACGATGACGAGATCGCGACACAGCCGAGCCTCGACGGCCGCCACCAGTGCGTGTACTCGTTCGCGATGCCGAGCGTCGCCGAGCCGAACCGCGAGCTCGGTCTCGATGCCGAGCACGACACCCTGGCAGTAGCTGTACACCGCCCGATCGAGCACAGCCGGGTCCCGGGCCGTTCCGCTCGGTCGGACGCCGTCGAGTATCAGGCCGCTCTGACGATCCTTGAGCTTCGTGTCCAACCAGTCGGCCATCGCCTGCGCGCGCCACAGTCGTCCTGTCCTCGCGAGAAGGATCGATGCGGGTCCGTTTGCCGGCGCGTTGAAGAAGTCGTCGCCTTTGCGCCACGGTATTCCGCCGCCCGCCCGCGGGGACCAGGCATCGAACAACTCCATCTCGATCTTCTGAATCCCGGTCCGGTTACCCACCGAATGCAACCGCTGGGCACGTTCGAGTGCCAGACCGAGCCAGGCCATATCGTCGTAATAGTTGTTGGTCCAGCCGGTGATGTTTCGAATGCGGTGCGCACGAGCTATTTTCGCCAGTCGCCGACGACGCTTCGACGTAGGCTCACGACTGGCCGCATCGACTGCGCAATCGAGCAGATGCGCCTGCCACCAGTAGTGCCATTTGAGAAACAGGCGCTCGCGCCGCACAGGTGGCCATGCGACGACGCCGAGCGCCGTGCACGGCAGGCCCCACAGCCGCCGCACGTGCCGCGCGAGAACCGCCCCCTCCGCCGAGTCAGCCCGCTGCGCCCATAGCTCTTGCATAACCTAAGATCCTGCCATCTGCGACTGGAGTCGTCACAAACAGTCAGGGCCAGGCCTGTGACAGATCAGCATGACGCCTGATCCACGAGTGCATCGCGATCCCAGCGGCGACGCCGGCATTGATGCTTCGAGTCGAACCGAACTGGGCGATGGAGACCGTCATGGAAGCACCTGCCCGGGCATCGGCAGTCACACCGGGGCCCTCCTGACCGAACAGCAGCACACACTCGCGCGGTAGGTCGGCAGTCTCGATCGGCACCGATCCCGGCGTGTTGTCGACCGCCACCACGGTCAGCCCCTCGGCGCGGGCGTACTCGAGAAGATCTGCCACCGTCTCGTGGTGGTGAATGTGCTGGTAGCGATCGGTGACCATGGCACCTCGCCTGTTCCACCGTCGGCGCCCCACGATGTGAACTGCCTGCGCGGCAAATGCATTGGCGGTCCGAACCACAGTTCCGATGTTGGCATCGTTGCCGAAATTCTCGATGGCGACATGGAGCGGATGACGCCGGGTATCGATGTCGGCGACTATCGCTTCCCGCGTCCAGTAGCGGTAGGCGTCGACGACGTTGCGACGGTCGCCCGCGTCGAGCAGGTCGGTGTCGTACTCCGAACCCAGCGGCCTTGGCTCATCGTGTTCCTGCTCCCACGGCCCGACGCCGTGCGGATGCTCGCCCCACTCGGTGGGACCGGCGCCCTCTCCCCCAATATCGTTGTTGCTCAATAGATTTCGTTGCTGTCCGGAGCGATGCGGAAGCCGTGCCCGGTCTCGTCGTTGGTACACGAGATACCGTTCGCCATGGATCGGCACGAGTAGCCGTCGGCCTCGATCGACTGACCCACCGCAAGCGGGGGGTCAATGGTCTCGCCACCCGAGGTGTAAACAGCGCCGCCGGAACACATGAACTCGGCCTCACCAACGTTGGTGACTCGAATCCCGTTGCCCCAGCTGATCATGCAGTCCTCGGGCCTCGGCGGCACCGGCGCCGTGGTTCCCTGGCATCCCGCCTCGGTCCTGCTGGCGAGGGTGACGATGCCGCATTGGAACAGTCCGTCGGGTGAGGAGAAGTAATATGCACCGTCCAGCGCGGCGTATGTGGTCTGCGGCGTAGGGATCGGTTCGGGTTCGACGGGCGGAGGCGGAGGAGGGGCCTCCGTCGTCGTGACGGGCGCGGGAAGCTCGGTGGTGGTAGTCGGCGCAACCGTCGTCGTGGTGGGTGCGGCAGCGGGTTCTGCACCCGACTCGCTGCCACACCCGGACAGAACTGCCACGATCGCCACCGACGCCGCCACTGCCACACGCTTGTTCACACGCGTTCTTGCCATAGAAAACCCCGACCCCACTTTCGCTCACCCGTACTGCTGAGCGACCCTACCGGCGTAGCCGGAACCGTGCCGTTGGCAGGCGGCTACTTGTGACTGAGCCGCCGGTTGACCTCGCGGGTGAGCCATGCCGGCGAGAATCGCGAGCCGAGCGAGAGCGCCTTGGACTGGATCCCGACCGGGAAGTGCACCTTGTGATAGAGCCGCTTCGACGGCTTGGTTGCGTCGAAGATCGCCTGAGACACGTCCTCGGCGGTGAGCTTGATGCCGAGCGAGTTGGTGGTGCCGGTCGACACGCCCTGCGTCATTGCGGTCTGGACGAACAGTGGCCACATCGCCTTCACCGAGATGTCGTATTCGGCCCATTCGAGGTCGAGCGCTTCGGTGATCCCCCGGACCGCGAACTTGGTAGCTCCGTAGGTGACCAACTCGGGCTGACCGTAGATGGCCGACGCCGAACAGAGATTGATGACCTGCGCACCCCGGGTGGCCTTCAGGTACGGGAACGCAGCAAGCGTGCCGTAGATGACGCCATTGAAGTTGATGTCGATCTGGCGCTTGTGGACTTCGATGGGCATCTCCTCGAAGCGCCCGGCAACCAGGATTCCCGCATTGTTGATCAAGACGTCGAGACGACCGTTCGCTTCGGCGTCGAACTCTTTCAGCCGCTCTTCCCACTGCTTGGGGTCGGTGACGTCGAGGATTCCGGTGACTACACGCCCCCCGGTCGAGGTGATCGCCTTGTTCAGCGAGGCCAACCCCGTCTCGTCGATGTCATAGGCACCGACGAGGTAACCGGAACGGGCAAATTTGAGGGCAGTGGATCGTCCGATCCCGGCGGCAGCGCCGGTGATGAACACAGTAGGTGAGGACACTTCGACATGATAAGCGTTACCTCGATTATCGGTAAGCCCCTCGAGCACAATTTCGGTCTAGGCTGGAAAAGCCTCGAGGAGATTTCGGATGAACCACCAACGAACTGCGCGCGCAGTTGCCGTCGTCACTGCGGGTTATCTCGTCGTCCTCGTTGTCTGGATCGGCTGGTTGAGAGCCGCGGCACCACCGGGCACACTCCCCTATCAACTCGCAGCGCTGGTCGCGGGCTTCGGTACCGCCCTGGGGTTGGCGATGATGGTCGCCAATCGGCGGACGGCAGAGCAACGCCGATTGGCGAGAAGCGGCGTCGAAGGGTGGGCCACCGTCGAAGAGGTTCGTCCGGTCGACGACACCCACACCGAACTGCAGATGCTCTTCACGATCCCTGGGTCGGAATCGTTTGCGGGCCGTGTCGTCTACTCGATCCCGCCGGGAGAGAAGGCGCGGTTTCACGCCGGAGCGATCGTGCCGATCTTGGTCGACCCCTCGGACCGTCATCGCGTACTACTTCTCCCGCGCGAGCCCCTCGACGAGGAATAGCTGGGCAAGCGCGTACGTCGCAAGGATCGCGCCTTCCGCCACTCGGCGATGCGACTCCCTGTCGAGAAACAGTCGCCGGAACACGATCAGTGCGTCCGACGCGGTGAACAGTATTCCGCCGAGTGCGAGCCTCGATCGAGGGTCCGAGCCAGGGACGACCACCCCCGCGACGGTGTCGGATCCCGGCGCGACCGCTCGGTCGGCGGCAAGGGTCGACATCGCGGCGAGGGTCAGTCCATAGCCTGCAAGTCCTGGGGCCACTGCCGGTGACTTACGCGTCAGCAGCGCGGCGGCAGTGGCCCACCCCGCGAGCCGCGGGACGGCGTTCGCTGAAGTCGGCCTGGCACCGCGCTCGGCCAGCAACCAGCAATAGCATCCTTGCATCACTGCGAAAGCCGCAGCCCCGCGAAGAATGCGGGCATCGTCGTCCGGATCGATCAACAGCACGTCGCCGACGGTGGCCGCAGTGAGCGCAACCCCGAGCGTCGACATGGGCCGAACTCCGCGCGCCGCCAGCGCCGGGACCATCAACGGCTTGGCAATTCGCTGCAGTCTCTCCGAACCGATGACCGCCCCGAATACGGTGGCTGACGTCGCCCCCACGAAGGCGAGCCGGGACAGCGTCGAGCGATTCATCGGGCATCTCCGTAATTTTGCCGGGCTAACAATTGTGTGATGCTGGCCCCTTTTGCTTGTCCGCAGCCGAGCACCTTGTCACTGTTGAAAGGTAAACACAGGACACGGGAAGTAGGGACGACTATGCGCCGGAAGCACTCAGACCACGCCAAGGCGTCCAGTATCGACCCCCACATCGGTCACAATCCCCTGCTTCGCCGATCCGATCGCGCGCAGGCACGAACGAAGAGCATCGTCGTCACCTTGATGATTCTCATGCTGCCGCTCTCTGCATGGTTCGCGATGACGACTCTGTCCGCCCAGATCGATCGGGTTTCCGAGCAGCAGCACTCCCGCCATTCCGTCACCGCCACGACTACGGCCGAGGCCAAGGCCACGGCGCTCGCGCAGTCCGACGTCAGCGTCCAGACCACCACGGCCGTCGACGCGACATGGACATATGCGGGCGTCGAGCACCAGGGTCAGGTCTCCGCCGTCAGCGGATCCCCTGCAGGCACCGAAACCGCCATCTGGGTGGACGACAACGGAGTCCGTTCGATGCAACCACTCACGCGCGGCGACGCCGTGGCAGCCGCTATGTTCACCGGAATCGGCAGCTTCCTCACGGTGACCCTTCTCCTCTACGGCATGTACGCCGCGTACCGCTTCCACCTCGACAATCAGCGCGAATCCGAATGGGATCTTGCGATCAAGAACTTCATGGACGAGAACAGCCTGAGCTGACCCGGCTCGTCCCAACCGTGCCCCAGGTAACGGGCCCCCAGGTGACCGGGCCCCCAGGTGACCGCCCCAGGTGACCGAATGAGTCGTTCGCACACTCAGAGTGACCGAATGAGCCGTTCGCTCCGGCCTGGCCCGACCCAACAACCACTGGAGTCACAGCAACACCATCAGTAACACTTCCATAACCAAACAGACGACAAAGGTTCAAATACCTAACGGTCGGTTACGGTCCTTGAAGCACAAGTACGTGTGCCTCACTAAAAGCATTTCCGGATCGGGACGGAGGTGTCGGTGGCGCGAGCCACCACGACCGAAGGGCTAGAACATCCATGTCGCAGAAGTCGATTGCTCGATCACGGCGGACTCGCCTCGCTGCAGCCGGAGCTGCACTTGCACTGTCGTTCGCTGTCGCAGGACCGGGAACAGCATTGGCACAGGAAACACCCACACCGGAGCGCGTCGTCGAAGAAGCTCCCCCTGCCGACGATTCGACCGGTGAGTCCGGGGAGCCGAGTGCTCCCACCGAGAGCGCCGCGGAGACTCCGGATCCGCTGGTGGTCCCCAATGTGATCGTTGCCGAAGGCGGCGCCGCCGCTGCTCCTGCGCCCTCCACTGAACGTCCGCTCCCCCAGGTCACAGGCGGAGTGGTGGTCAACGCCGACGGATCGGTCACGTTCAATGTCGACGTCGTTCCTCAACTCTCCGATGCCGAGAAGGCAGCTCTGACTGCGGCAGAACAGGCAACGAAGGCTGCGACCGACGCGTCGGTCGCAGCGCAGACTCGATACGACGCAGCAGTCGCCGCCGCCGCAGACACGACCGAAGCGTCGGCAAAGGCAGAGGTCGACGCTGCGGCTGCCGCTCTGGAGGCAACGAAGGCGACCCAGGCCGCGGAAGCTGCCAAACTCGACAGCATCACTGCGTCCGGTCTCGCCACCAAGGCCAAGGAGGAAGCCGCAGCGGCCGACAAGACCGCAGCCGATGCGAAGGCCGCAGCGGACACCGCGGCCGCGGAGGCAACGGCCGCCGAAGCGAACGCCACGAAGCTGGAGGCCGACGCCATTGCCGCCGGAACCCCCGAAGCGGTCGGAGCCGCAGCCGAGGCTCGCGCCGATGCGAGCGCAAAGGCGGAGCTTGCCGCCACCGCCAAAGCCGATTCCGATGCAGCGACACAAGCCGCGCGCGAAGCCTTCGACGCGTTGCCCGCCGCCTTCGAAACTCTGAATGCAGCGAAGATCAACACCGCCGTTCGTGCGGCAGCAGCAGCCACAGCCAAGGCACTGTCACTGGCAGTGGAAGCACGAAGTGCTGCAGCAATATCCGCCGCTGCCGAGTCCACCGCACTGGACCTCGAAGCAGCGGCTGCCACCTCGACCGACGCAGCCACCGAAGCAGGCAAGGCAGCCGAAGAGGCAAGGACCGCAGCGGATGCGGCGGCAGCCGACGCCGCAGCCAAAGCGACGGCCGCCGAGGAAGCAGCGTCCGCTGCCGCCGCCGCGGGCGATGCATCGGCGGATCTTCAGACGAAGGCCGACGATGCAGCTACTGCACTTGCAGCCGCCGAGACTGCTGCCGACGCGGCAATTGCCAAGGCGGACGAGCTCGCTGCTGCGGCACAGGACGCGAAGGATGCGGCCGACAAGGCAACCGCAGACGCAGAAGCTGCCAAAACTGCGGCAGCCGAAGCGAAGACGAAGGCTGACACTGCAGCGACGGCCGAAGCAAACCTGAAGGCCGAGGCCGCCGAACTCGCTGCGAGCGGTCCGAAGTTCAACTGGACGATCAACCTGGGCAACGCTGTTCGCGAGAACGTCGACGTCACCGAGGTCGACGACAACACGGTCGTCGTCGACGAGACGGGTGTTCGACTGGTCGGTGTCTCGAACGACGACGGATCCTTCACCGTGGTCGACTACTTCACGACCAACGAAGACGGTGTGACCGTCGCGGCGGGTGAACTGCCTGCCGTCGACCTGGCACTCGGTGATTCGTCTGCGGCCGCGGACAGCGACAGCGGATCGAGCAATCTGCCCGCGATCCTGATCGGTGCCGGAGTGGTCGGCGTCGCTGCCGTCGGCACCACCGTCTACCTGCGTCGTCGTAACTCGTCAGATGCGGCTTCGTAGCTTCGCAGTCGCTCTGAGCGTCGCGTTGCTGGTATCGGGTTGCGCGAGCGAGCAACCCGATACTGCACCTGTGGATCGATCGCCGGTGGAGTCACGAATTTCGGTGACTCCACCGGCCCCCGTCGCCGCGGCACAGCCCGACTGGATCGAACTGAGGTCGGCCGATTCGGTGACGTACATGAGCAACGAGATAAACCCTGACGGGCTCTATCGCGGTGGTGAGAGCGGGCAGGTTCTGAACCCGGTCGACGAGCGTCCGGCATGGTGGGCCGAGAGTGGCATGCCGGGAACCGACACCCAGCAGACCGTTGTGGTTGTGGGACACAACTATTCGACGCGCGATGCACCTTTCAGGGCGCTGAGCGTGATGCAGCCCGGCGATCAGGTCGTGCTGTCGACACCGTCCGGAGTTCTGCAGTACTCCGTCGAGACCGTCGGTCCGCTGCCCAAGGGTTCGTTGTTGGGCGACAACGAGCTTCGTCGTTCCGTACCGGGGCGATTGATTCTCGCCAATTGCGACGTTCGCGACGGGGAGCCCACGGACGACAACTACATCGTCGTCGCCCAGCTGCAGTAGCATCCGGTCCCGTGGGCCTCCGGCCCAGTGGCGCGGTTGAGTGCACTCCAGAACACTTAACCGCGCCACTGGGGGCGGAGCCCCCTGAGCGCCGGCGCCGACTACAGACCTAGATCCGCCAGCCCGAGGAGCGAGCGGTACTCGAGCCCCTCGGCGGCGATGACGTCGTCTGCTCCGGTTGCTCGGTCCACGACGGTTGCCACCCCGACGACCGTCGCACCGACGTCGCGGAGCGCCTTGACCGCAGTGAGCGGCGAGTTGCCAGTAGTAGTGGTGTCTTCCACAACCAGAACACGCTTCCCGACGACGTCGGGACCTTCGATCTGACGCTGCATCCCGTGCGCTTTCGCGGCTTTGCGCACGACGAAACCGTCGATCGGCTTCCCTGGTGCGTGCACGATCGACAGTGCGACGGGATCCGCTCCCATCGTCAACCCGCCGACGGCATCGAAATCCCAGTCGGCGACGAGGTCGCGCATCAGGGAGCCGATCAGCGCGCTCGCGCGATGGTGAAGCGTCGCACGTCGCAGATCGACGTAATAGTCGGCTTCGTTGCCGGAGGACAACGTCACCTTGCCGTGTACGACGGCGAGCTCTCGAACCAGCTCGGCCAGTTCGGCGCGCTGGGCACTGTCGGCCATTGTGGTTCCCTTCGGTCGATTCCGTGGATGAATCTACCGACCGCATTCCTTCTCGGGCTATGCGGGCACATCCTCCGGCTGCCCGTCGGCGACGAGGTCGACATGTTCGACGAACGGTTCGGGGGCGGAGACCTTCAGTGCTTTCGCCATCGGCTTCGTTGCGAACGACGTGCGGAGCTGAGCGAGCTTGTATGCATTGTCGTTGTACACCCGGACTGCGCCCGCAATGCGCTTCTCGGTCGTTTCCAATTCTCCTGCGGGTCCCTGGAACGCCCAGTTGGATCGGAGGCTCGGATGCGTGTCGGACTCCGACAGTACGGCGTGCACAGCCGCCGACAGCGCGTTCTCGGCCGCGGCTTGCGCCGCGAGACCGAGTTCGCGTTCACGCACTGCCTTGGACCACGAGCGTGCACCGACGAGTTGACGCACAAGGGACTGGTCCAGATCCGAGGACTCGAGTGCCGCGATGAACGGTTCCAACTGCCCGTAACGTCGCTCGAGCTCGACCGTCACGAGCTCCCTGCTCGCGGCGGTGTTCGAGCGGTAGCGACGCACACGCCGTTCGACACTCGCCGCATACGCGAGAACTGCAAGGACGAGGATCGCCGCAATCACGAAAACAGTCACAAGGTCTGAATTTAACGGCACTATGCGGAACTCGCCCGGAGGCTCGCCCGTGAGAACGGATTCTCGTTAAGTTCGTCCCCGCCCCCGACCGACCAGATTAGTCAGCTTGCGCACCGCGCTCTTGGGTATTTTCGTCCCGACCGCAGTCAGAATCTTGTACTGGGCACCGGGAACGCTGATGACCTTACCTTTGCCCAGGTCGCGCATCGATTCGCGGACGACCTGCTCGACGTTCAACCACATGAACTTCGGGATCGAGGACATCTCGATGCCCGCGCGCTCGTGAAACTCGGTCTTGACGAACCCGGGGCACAACGCCTGCACCTGAACACCGGTTCCGGCGAGCCCCCCGGAGAGTCCCTCGGAGAAGGAAACGACGTAGGCCTTCGACGCCGAATAGGTCGACCCGCGTCCGGCCAAGATGCCCGCGACGCTGGCAACGTTGACGACCGTGCCTTTGGCAGCTGCCACCATCGACGGCAGAGCAGCACGCGTCAACTGCATCACCGCGGTGACGTTGACGTCGAGCTGAGATTGCAGAAGGTCTGGCTCAGCCGTCCAGAATTCGCCCGCCGTCCCGAATCCGGCGTTGTTGACGAGGAACTCGACGCCCCGATGCAGCCGTTCCGCGGTCGCATCCCGTCCCGCCTGCGTCGAAAGATCCGCGGCAATGATCTCCGAGTCGGCGCCGAATCGAACCCGCAGGTCGTCAGCGAGCGCCCGCAACTTCAGTTCGTTTCTGGCGACAAGTACCAGGTCGTAGCCACGTGCGGCGAGGTGGGTTGCAAAGCCCGCTCCGAGACCTGAGGTAGGACCGGTGACAAGGGCAACCGGACGGACGGTGACAGGGGACGCTGGTTCGATCGGTTCGGCGGTCATGGAACTGTAGGCTACGGCGTTTGCCGGTCGTTCTGCAGACCCGCCGCGACGAGGAGAATTCAGTAGTCGGTCGGGCGACGGTCCGCATCTCGGGTGATCGGAGTCGGACGATTCTGAGGTTCCACCCGCGACGGCGGGGCAGGTCGTGTGCCTGGCCGTGAATCGTCGCGACGAATACCCGCATTGCGCGCTTGGTCGGGGTCCAAGTGGCCTGGGGCGGGGCGGCCGTCATCGGGGACGCTTCCACCCCGTCGTCGCGGCGTTGCGTCCATGTCGGAGCGTCCGGCAGGAGTTTGCGAACGACGGCCCTGCCGCGGTGCGTCGACCCTGCCCGAACCGGCGGATGTGCGAACGACGGGCGGAAGCACGTGCAGCATCCCCGACAGCCTCGCTACGGCGTCGATCGCGGCGTCCCAATCTCGACCGGTGCTCCCGAGCGGCAAGGAACCGAGGGTCCAGTCGCTCTCGCTCCAGATCAACGACATCTTCGCCGGAACGGATTCCGTGAACGCGGCCATTCGCTGGTCGCAGACTCGACGGGCTACATCGGTGTCGGTTGCGAACACGACACGCGGCCCGATCGACCCGAGAAGCTCCATGTCTGGATCCCGCGGCGGAGGTGTCGACTTCAGGCGCAGATCGATGTCCACGTCGGAACCGACCGGGCGCTGTACTGCGACGATGGTCGCGAGCTCCTCGACGTCGAAGAGTACGAACTTCTCCCCACGCCGAACGCCGCGCACGAGGTCGAGCGCCGTGGTGTGCTCGGGCTTGGCCAACGCCGCGCGCCTGAATCGAAGGACGATCTCGTCGTCGTCGGCCGAGTAGGTGTAGCCCTGGGCCTTCGCCCACATCTGACGCACGCGTCCGACCTGGTCTCGACGCGAACGATCGATATAGAGAAGGGCGACCGCGCCCACGAGGGCGATCGCTGCAAGTCCGAACCACATAGCCGTCATCGGTCGTCAGCCTATAGCGTCGACGGTCGAAGCCCGCGGAACGACCCGGGAGCGCCTATCCCCCGAGGTCCGGCGTTTCGACGATGACATCGGCGGTGATCGTGCCGTCCTCCATCGGGCTACCGTTCACCACGACGAGCGAACCCACTTTCAGCGACGAGACATCGAACCCCGACAGCGACAGCACCTGAGTCTGCGGGGTGACGAGGACCGTGACCGGTGCACCGTCGATGCCCTGTATCGACAGAGTCGAGCCGTCGATCGCCGTGATGGTTCCGATCGCGGCACCGGACTCACCGAGAATCTCGGGGATCCCGCCCGGCACCAAACCCCCTGGAACCGACGGTGACACGGACGGCACCTGACTCGGCGGCACCGTCGGTAGCGGCGCCCGCGACGTCGACGAGGGACCGAGCGCCGTGGCCGGCTCCGACTCCTGATTGGACAGGACGAAAAAGCCCGCCAGCACGACTACGGCCAGCGCAGCAAGGGCCACCAGCGCAAGTAGCCACTTTCTGGAGGAATTGCCGCCCGATCCCGGATCTTCGGAAACGTACGCCGTCTCGCCTGTGTAGTTGGGGGGCTGTCCATAGTTCTGACCTGCATAGTTTTGACCCGTATAGCCCTGATCTGCGTAGTGCTGATTCGCGGCGTAGTGCTGATTCGGGTCGTACGGCGGCATCGCCTGCGTCGGGTTCGGCTGGCCGTACTGGGGCTGACCGTACTGGGGCTGACCGTACTGGGGCTGACCGTACTGGGGCTGACCGTACTGGGGCTGACCGTACTGGGGCTGACCGTACTGCTGTCCCGACGGATACTGCTGGGGCTGACCGTACTGCTGGCCCGACGGATACTGCTGGGTCGGCTGATCCGGCAGCGGCTGGGAGTCCGGGTATGCCTGCCATGTCTCGGTCGGCTGGTCGGACTCTGGACGATCGGGCGGCGGGTTCGCCGTCCCGTCGTCCCACGGCCGTTCGCGCGGATCTTCCGGGTAAGTCATGCACCGAGGGTACGTCCCCGCGGTCGTGGCGCGCGGTGCCCGAACCCCACTATTGCGCGGCAACAGGGCGTTGTCGCGCAATAGTGGAGCGGTCTGCTAGCCCAGAATCAAGCCGTCTCCATCGGGGCTGACGTTCACCGACACGACATCTCCGTCGTGAACCTTGCCGGCCAGCAACAGCTTTGCCAACTGATCACCGATGGCCTGCTGGATCAGCCTGCGCAACGGTCGAGCGCCGTAGAGCGGGTCGTACCCGCGGGCCGCGAGCCACAACTTCGCCGGCGAGGTCACGTCGAGCGTCAGCCTGCGCGTCGCCAGCCGCTTCGCCAGCAAGCCGAGTTGGATGTCGACGATCGATTCCAGCTGTTCCTCCGATAGCGAGTCGAACACCACGACGTCGTCGAGTCGGTTGACGAACTCAGGTTTGAACGCGCGCCGGACAGCGTCCATGACCTCGTCCTTCGATCCGCCCGCACCGAGGTTCGAGGTGAGGATCAGGATCGTATTCCGGAAGTCGACCGTTCGGCCCTGGCCGTCCGTCAGCCTGCCTTCGTCGAGCACCGCCAGCAAGATATCGAAGACATCCGGGTGGGCCTTCTCGACCTCGTCGAACAGCACCACGGTGTACGGACGCCTGCGCACTGCTTCGGTGAGCTGACCGCCCGCCTCGTATCCGACATAGCCGGGAGGGGCCCCGACGAGCCGTGCGACAGCGTGCTTTTCGCTGTACTCACTCATGTCGATCCGGACCATCGCTCGTTCGTCGTCGAACAGAAAATCCGCAAGCGACTTCGCGAGTTCGGTCTTGCCGACGCCGGTGGGACCGAGGAACAGGAAGGATCCCGTCGGACGGTTCGGATCGGCGACGCCTGCACGAGACCGCCTGACGGCGTCGGACACCGCTTGCACGGCATCCTTCTGGCCGACGACGCGCTTACCCAGCTCGTCTTCCATGCGCAAGAGCTTGGCGGTCTCGCCCTCCAACATCCGACCTGCGGGGATACCCGTCCATGCTGCGACGACATCGGCGACGTCGTCCGGGCCGACCTCTTCCTTGAGCATGACGTCGCCCTGCTTCGGCGAGGCTTCGGTCTTCTGGGCGAGTTCTTTCTCCAGCGTCGGAATGCGCCCGTAGCGGAGCTCTGCTGCTTTGCCCAGGTCGCCGTCTCGCTCGGCGCGCTCGGACTCGCCGCGGAGGTTTTCGAGCTCCTCCTTGAGAACTCGCACCGAGTCGATAGCATTCTTTTCGTTCTGCCAGCGAGTACTGAGCTGGTTCAGCTTCTCCTGGCTGTCGGCCAGCTCGGCTCGCAGCTTGTCCAACCGAGCTTTCGACGCGTCGTCGGTCTCCTTCTCGAGCGCCATCTCCTCGATTTCGAGACGACGGACCGCCCGCTCGACTTCGTCGATCTCGACGGGACGTGAGTCGATCTCCATCCGCAGCCTCGACGCAGCCTCGTCGACCAGGTCGATTGCCTTGTCCGGGAGGAACCTCGAGGTGATGTAGCGATCGGAGAGTGTCGCGGCCGACACCAGGGCGGAGTCCGTGATGCGGACACCGTGGTGCACTTCGTAGCGCTCCTTGAGACCACGCAAGATGCCGACAGTGTCCTCGACAGACGGTTCACCGACGTACACCTGCTGGAATCGGCGTTCGAGCGCGGCGTCCTTCTCGACGTATTTGCGGTACTCCTCCAGTGTCGTTGCGCCGACCAACCGCAGTTCGCCCCTGGCGAGCATCGGCTTGATCATGTTGCCCGCGTCCATCGCCGACTCGCCGGTCGCGCCGGCACCGACGATCGTGTGCAACTCGTCGATGAACGTGATGACCTGGCCCGCGGAGTTCTTGATGTCGTCGAGCACGGCTTTGAGCCGTTCCTCGAACTCGCCGCGGTACTTGGCTCCCGCGACCATCGAACCGAGATCGAGCGATACGACGGTCTTGCCGCGCAGGCTCTCCGGCACGTCACCGGCGATGATGCGTTGGGCCAGACCCTCGACGATGGCGGTCTTGCCGACGCCGGGTTCACCGATGAGAACAGGGTTGTTCTTGGTGCGGCGAGACAGAACCTGTACGACGCGTCGGATCTC
>NZ_LVCV01000250.1 GCF_001647195.1 Rhodococcus sp. EPR-157
GGGGTCTGCACTGGTGACGCGGGCGCTGCCGCGAACCGTCTGGAAGGCGTCGCGCAATTCGCCGGCACTTGCACCGCGGCCGGTGAGGAGCTTGGCGACCTCGGAGTCGCCCGTCGCAAGACCGACCATCAGGTGCTCAGTGGAGACGAACTCGTCGTCGAGTTCGGTCGCAAGGCTCTGAGCAGTGGTGATCGCGGCGAGCGCTTCGCGCCCGAGCTGCGGGGTTGTCGTCGATCCCGTGGCGGAGGGAAGGCGATCGACCAGTGTCTGTGCTTCACCGCGCACCGCAGCTGGATCGACGCCGACAGCCTTCAACAACGGAGAGGCGATGCCGTCGGTCTGATCGAGCAGCGCCACCAATAAGTGCGCCGGACGGATATCCGGGTTTCCGGCCGCGGATGCGGCCTGCAGAGCTGCGCTGAGAGCAGCCTGCGTCTTCGTGGTGGGAGTGAAACTGTCCACCGGTCACCTTCTTTCAACGGAGAAGAACTTGATGTCGATGGGTACAACGTTACAAAGGTTGAGTCTGTTCCGCTCAACTTAACGAATTTTGCAGCAAGGCTCAACGGACAACTCACAGCGAGCATGGCCACGTGACCGCAAACGCGATACCCTCGGGCGGTCTACTTCGGAACCGTCTAGCAATGGCGGAGGTTGATCGATGCTCGATGCGCGAACTATTTCCCTGGTTCGCGCCGGTTTCAAGTCCGTTCTGGCGGCTGATGACGGTCCGGCGCACCTCGCGCGGTCTTTCTACGCCCAATTGTTCGTCGAACATCCTGAGTTTCGCTCCTACTTTCCCGCATCGATGGACGAGCAACGCGACCACTTCGTTCGAGCACTGGCGTACGTCTTCGACAACTTGGACAAGGACGACCGCGTCGAGTCGTTTCTTCGCCAGCTCGGACGCGATCACCGCAAACACGGGATCGACGGATCACATTTCCGCACAGGCGGCTCGGCTCTGATCGCAGCGTTCCGCAACTTCGTCGGCAACGAAGTGTGGACGGACGAGATAGAAGATGCATGGCACAGGACCCTTGCATTCGTCACCGACAACATGGCCGTCGCCGCGGACTCCGACGAACTTCCGCCCTTCTGGGGCGCGACCATCGTCGAGCATCAACGCGTGCTCGACGACCTGGCGATCGTTCGGCTTCAAGTCGACGAGGGCATTCACTACTTTCCCGGCCAGTACGTCAGCGTGCAGATTCCACAGCGCCCCAAACTGTGGCGCTATCTCTCCCCAGCGATCCCGTGCAACCCACAGGGCGAGATCGAATTCCACGTCCGACGCGTGTCCGGTGGCTGGGTCAGCCCGGCGATCGTCACCGAGTCGGTCGTCGGCGATCGCTGGGCCATCAGCCCTCCGCTCGGCGGGCTGCAGGTCGATCGCAGCGTCCAGGACGACGTCTTGATGATCGCGGGTGGGACCGGCTTGGCGCCGCTGCGCGCACAGATCATGGAGATGGCGCGGTACAGCCGCAATCCACGAGTCCATCTCTTCGTGGGCGGTACCTATCCGCGGGACCTCTACGACATGCACACCTTGTGGCAACTGTCGCTGTCCAATCCATGGCTCACCGTCGTTCCGGTCACCGAGGAGGACGAGGACCCGTGGTGGCACACCACGGGAACGCTCGAACTTCCATGGGGAATGCACCAACGGCTGCATGGACCGATAGGCAAGGTGGTCACTCAGTTCGGATCGTGGGCGGATCGGCAGATTCAGATCTGCGGTTCGCCGTCCATGGTTCGAATGACCCTCTATGCGCTTCGCAAAGTCGGCACTCCGATGGAGCACGTGCAGCACGATCCGCTGTAGGCGGCTCCGCCCCCAGTGGCACGGTTAAGTGCCATGGGGTGAACTCAACCGCGCCACTGGGCGCGGAGCGCCCAGTGGCCTAGATTTTCGCGCGTCCCTGCCAGTACGGATCACGAAGCTTGCGCTTGTACAGCTTTCCGTTCGGATCGCGCGGTAGCTCGTCGGTGTAGTCGACGGATTTCGGGAGTTTGAATTTGGCCAGCCGCTCCCGCGCGAAGGCCATGATTTCCTCGGTCAGCTCTTCGTTCGGCTCGACGCCCACCTCCGGCTGCACGACGGCTTTGATCTCCTCACCCCAATCGACATGTGGCACACCGAAGACCGCGACGTCGGCCACCTTCGGGTGTGTGATCAACTCGCCTTCTATCTCGGCGGGATAGATGTTCACACCACCCGAAATGATCATGTCGGACTTGCGATCACAGAGAAACAGATAGCCGTCCTCGTCGAGGTAGCCGATATCGCCGAGCGTGAACAGATCCCCGACGCGTGACTCCTCGGTCTTCTTCTTGTCGTGGTGGTATTCGAAGCTGGACCCGCCCATCCGCATGTACACCTGACCGGGTGTACCGACGGGAAGCTCACTGCCGTCGTCGCCGAGCACCTTGACCACCGAATTCGGCCAGGCAGTTCCGACAGAACCTGGTTTGCGCAGCCACTCCTTACCGGAGATGACCGTGCCCCCACCCTCGGTCGCGGCGTAGTACTCGGTGACGACCGGCCCCCACCAGTCGAGCATCCGTCGTTTCACCTCCTGCGGACACGGCGCAGCTCCGTGGATCATCACGCGCAGCGAGGACACGTCGTACTTCGCACGGACTTCGTCGGGTAACGCAAGCAGTCGATGAAACTGAGTCGGGACCATGTGGCTGTGCGTGACGCGATGCCGGTCGATCAGCGCGAGCATCTCTTCCGGATCCCACCGATCCATCAGAACTACTTTGTGTCCCAGCTGAATCGAGATCGCAACGAAGTTCAGCACTGCCGTGTGATAGAGCGGAGAACCGCAGATATGGACGTGATCGTCGAACGGTTTGATTCCGAATATCCCGAAGAATCCACTCGACGCCAGAGGCACCTGATCCGGATCTGCACCGGTGAGCGGGCGTCTGACGCCTTTCGGCTTTCCGGTCGTGCCCGACGTGTACAGCATCGGCCCACCAGCGGTACGAATATCGGGTCGCTCGTCGGAACCGCCGAGATCGCGCAGCGGCGTGAACCCGTCTATGGATCCGACCGAGAACCTGCCCGGGGTGCCTGCCTCGTCGGCCGCCTGGCGAGCGGCGTCGGCGAAACGCTCCGATGCGACAAAGGCTTTCGCCTCGCTGTCCTTCAAGATGTACGCGACCTCGGGTCCGGTGAGATGCCAGTTGACCGCGACGATGTAGAGGCCGGTCTGGAACGCCGCGAAATAGAACGCTACGAGATCGGCGCTGTTGTGGAGCATCATCACCACGCTGTCGCCGGGTCTCAGCCCCATGTCCTGCAGACCCCGTCCGTATCTGTTGGCGTCGGAGACCAACTCGCCGTAGGTGTAGCTCACGCCACCCGGTTGGCCGGCGTCGACCAAGGCGATCCGGTCCGGTTCCTCGGCGGCGATATTCCAGAGTCCACCCGTTCGCGTCGCAGTCGTCATGCCCCCAATCTAGAACGTGTTCTACTAGTTGAGCAAGGCCCCGATGTCGGTCACTTCCGACGCAGTGCGCGCAGTCACCAACAACATCGTCACCCCCGCATCCTCCCAGCGCTTCACTTCGCGACGAGCATGATCGGCGTCACCGATGATCATCGTCTCGGCCACCATCTCGTCGGGCACGACGGCCGCGGCCTCCGCTTTGCGGCCGGACATGAACAGTCTCCCGATCTCGTCGACCTCGCGCTCGTACCCCATTCGGCGATAGACCTGCGCATGGAAGTTGAGTTCGGGCGCACCCATGCCACCGACGTACAACGCAATGGTGGGCTTGAGCTGGGCGATTGCCGCGACCCGATCGTCGGTGAGCACCACCTGACACGTTGCGGCGATCTCGAAATCCTGCCGAGTTCGCCGAGCGCCGGGACGCGCGAACCCCTCGTCGAGCCACGTGTCGTACATCGGCGCGAGCCGTGGGGAGTAGTAGATCGCGAGCCACCCGTCGGCGATCTCCGCCGTCAGTGCGACGTTCTTGGGCCCCTCGGCGCCCAGCCAGATCGGCAGGTCCGCCCGAAGCGGGTGCGTGATCGGCTTGAGTGCTTTACCCAGACCAGTCCCGCCGACGGGAAGCCGATAGTGCGGGCCATCGCTGGTCACCGGACCTTCACGCGCGAGAACCTGACGCACGATGTCGACGTATTCGCGGGTGCGCGCCAACGGCTTTGCGAACGGCTGCCCGTACCACCCCTCGACGACCTGCGGCCCGGACACACCGAGGCCGAGGATCGCGCGGCCGCCGCTCAGGTGGTCGAGCGTGAGCGCGTGCATTGCACAACTCGTCGGCGTCCGGGCCGACAGCTGCGCCACCGAGGTCCCCAGCCGCACTGTCGTCGTCCGCGACCCCCACCACGCAAGCGGGCCGAATGCATCGGATCCCCACGATTCGGCAGCGAAGATGGCGTCGAATCCCGCCGCCTCGGCCGCGTCGACGAGCTCCCCCACTCCCGACGGTGGCTGCGCGCCCCAGTATCCGAGCTGCAATCCGAGCTTCATTTCGCACGCCTTCCATCCGACCGGTCTTGCCACCATAATAAGAACCTGTTCTACTAAAAATGTGACTATGGTGAACACACCACTCAGCGCACCTCTGAACAACGCCTTCGATTACACCCGCTCGGTCGGGCCGACAATCGGAGAGTTCTTGACGGGCTTGCGCCGCAAACAGATCATCGGCGGACGCGGAAGCGACGGGAGGGTGTACGTACCACCTCCCGAATTCGATTCCGCCACAAAGGAACCGATCACGGAATTCGTCGACGTCGGATCTTCCGGCACCGTCGTGACGTGGTCGTGGGTACCTGTGCCGTACGACGGGCAGCCGCTCGAACATCCCTTCGCCTTCGCCCTGATCCAACTCGACGGAGCCGACACCGCGCTGCTGCATGCCGTCGACGCCGGTTCGTCGGCGAACATGTCGACGGGTATGCGCGTCCATGCCCGATGGGCGGAGGATCGGGTCGGCGATATCCATGACATAGCGTTCTTCGAACCCGGAGAGGGCGGCGACCAGCCTGATTCCGGTTCTGATCCCGGGCCTGATCCCGGCGCCGAGGCCGTCACCATGATCACCACCCCGGTCCGGCTGCAGTACATGCATTCCGCGTCGGCCGAAGAAAGCTACTACCTGCGCGGACTCGCAGAGGGCCGCATACTCGGTGGCCGAACCGACTCCGAGGGCAAGGTCTACGTCCCCCCTCGCGGCGCCAGCCCCACCGACGGGCGGCCGACGGCAGAGCAGGTCGAACTTCCCGACACAGGCGTCGTCACGACGTACTGCATCGTCAACGTCCCGTTCCTCGGCCAACGCATCAAGCCGCCCTACATCGCCGCCTACGTGCTGCTCGACGGCGCCGACATCGCGTTTCTGCATCTGATTCTGGAGTGCGAGCCCTCGGAAGTGCGGATGGGCATGCGTGTGGCAGCGAAGTGGAAGCCGCGTGAGGAGTGGGGTTACACCCTCGAAAACATCGAGTACTTCCGCCCGACGGGTGAGCCCGACGCGGACTACGACACCTACAAGCACCACCTGTAGAGAGGCGAGCAATGACCGATATCGCAGTGGTGGGCTTCGCACAGGCACCCAACGTCGCGCACACCACAGGCACCACCAATGGCGTCGAAATGCTGGTTCCGTGCTTTCAGCAGCTGTACGCCGAACTTGGAATCAGCAAGTCCGACATAGGCTTTTGGTGTTCCGGATCCTCGGACTACTTGGCAGGTCGAGCGTTCTCGTTCATCTCCGCCATAGATGCGATCGGTGCCGTACCGCCGATCAACGAGTCACACGTCGAGATGGACGCGGCGTGGGCGTTCTACGAAGCGTGGATCAAGTTGATGACGGGAGAAGTCGAGACTGCCCTCGTCTACGGGTTCGGCAAGTCCTCCGCCGGCACACTCGCGAAGGTTCTCGCGTTGCAACTCGATCCGTATCTCGTCGCACCGTTGTGGCCGGACTCGCTGTCGCTGGCCGGGATTCAAGCACGTGCCGGGATCGATGCCGGTAAGTGGGACGAGCGCGCGATGGCAGAGGTTGCCGTACGCAACCGGGCGAATGCGCACCCCCTCGCACAACTCACCGGCGTCCTCGATATCGACGAGTTGCTCGCCACCGACTACATCGCGGACCCACTTCGTGCGCACGACTGCGCACCCGTGACCGACGGGGCGTCGGCGATCGTCCTCGCAGCCGGTGACCGGGCGCGCTCGCTGCGGGAGAACCCGGCATGGATCACCGGGATCGAGCATCTCGTCGACTCCCCCAATTTCGGTGCTCGCGATCTCACGACCGCACCGTCTGCGTACAACGCAGCACTGAAGGCGTCCGGTGGAGATCTGTCGAGCATCTCGGCAGCGGAATTGCACGCACCGTTCACCCATCAGGAATTGATTCTGTCGGAGTGGCTGCCAGGTGGAACGACGTTGAACCCGTCCGGGGGCACCCTCGTCGGGAATGCCATGTTCTCTGCAGGACTCGAGCGCATCGGCCACGCCGCAACCCGGATATTCGACGGCAAGGACAGCAGAGTTCTCGCACACGCGACGAGCGGGCCTCTGCTGCAACAGAATCTGGTCGCTGTCATGGAGGGAAAGTAAGTGAGTAAGCACCCCGCCGCCGTCCTCGGCACCGGCCAGACACACTACGTCGCCAAGCGTCACGACGTCTCGATGTCCGGGCTCCTCCGTGAGGCCATCGATCGTGCCATGCAGGACGCCGAGGTGACCTGGGACGACATCGACGCCGTCGTCGTCGGCAAAGCACCTGACCTGTTCGAAGGCGTCATGATGCCGGAGTTGTTCATGGCCGACGCCATCGGCGCTACCGGCAAACCGCTCCTTCGCGTCCATACCGCCGGGTCCGTGGGTGGATCGACTGCGGTGGTGGCGTCGTCACTCGTGCAGTCGGGCGTGCATCGACGCGTACTCGCGGTGGCATGGGAGAAGCAGTCCGAGAGTAATGCCATGTGGGCGTTGTCGATTCCGGTTCCGTTCAACATGCCGGTCGGTGCAGGCGCGGGTGGCTACTTCGCGCCCCATGTGCGCTCGTACATCCGTAGGTCCCATGCACCTGAGCACATCGGCGCCATGGTCGACGTCAAGGATCGGTTGAACGGCAGCATCAATCCCTACGCGCACCTCAAGCAGCCGAACATCACCTTGGAATCGGTGCAGGCGTCGCAGATGCTGTGGGACCCGATTCGATACGACGAGACCTGCCCGTCCTCGGATGGCGCCTGTGCAATCGTCATCGGCGACGAGGAGACTGCGCGCGCACGCGAGGCCGATGGGAAGAAGGTCGCCTGGATCCATGCGACGGCGATGCGGACCGAGCCTACGACGTTCGCCGGGCGAGATCAGGTGAACCCCCAGGCCGGACGCGACGCCGCGGCCGCGCTGTGGAAGGCGGCCGGTATCACCGACCCGCTGTCGGAGATCGACGTCGCGGAGATCTACGTTCCGTTCTCATGGTTCGAGCCGATGTGGCTCGAGAACCTCGGGTTCATGGCCGAAGGTGAAGGGTGGAAGCTCACCGAAGCCGGAGACACCGCCATCGGCGGACAATTGCCGGTCAATTGCTCGGGCGGCGTGCTGTCGTCCAATCCGATCGGCGCGTCGGGGATGATTCGGTTCGCCGAAGCTGCGATGCAGGTGATGCATCGAGCCGGCGATCACCAGGTCGAAAACGCCAAGAAGGCCCTCGGCCACGCGTACGGCGGAGGGTCCCAATACTTTTCGATGTGGGTAGTAGGGAGCGAGCAGCCATGAAGTACACCGTCGGAATCGCGATGACACCGTTGCACGAGCTGACGGCGCTGGCACAGACCGCGGAGGAGTGCGGCTTCACGTCGATTGCTATTCCGGATTCGTTGTTCTACATGGAAACTCAGTCCGCGGACTACCCGTACACGCCCGACGGTTCGCGGATGTGGAACGAGGAGACTCCCTGGGTCGACCCGCTGATCGCGGCCGCTGCGATGGGCGCGGTCACGACGAGAATCGAGTTCTACACCCAGGTACTCAAGCTGGGTTCGCGCAATCCAGTTCTCCTGGCACGTCAGGTCGGATCGGTTGCCGCGATGACGGGCAACAGGTTCGGATTCGGCGTCGGTATCGGTTGGGCGCCCGAGGAATTCGAGTGGTGCGGGGTGCCCTACGCCAAACGCGGGAAGCGCGTCGACGAGATGATCGAGGTCATCAAGTTGATCCTCGGCGGCGGGATGGTCGAGCATCACGGTGAGTTCTACGACTTCGACAAGCTGCAGATGAGTCCTGCACCGACGAAACCGGTCCCGTTCTACGTGGGCGGCCACACCGACGTCGCGTTGCGGCGAGCGGCGCGCGTCGGAGACGGTTGGACGTCGGCGATGATCAAGTTCGACGATCTGGTGTCCGTCATCGCCCGGCTGAAAGAGCTACGCACCGAGTACGGGAAGGCCGACGAACCCTACGAGATTCAGACGGTGTGCATCGACCGATTCGGCAAGGTCGGGTACGCCGAACTGGAGGAGGCAGGCGTCACCGACATCATCACCGTGCCCTGGATCTTCGACGGCATCGGCTTCGACGGCCCGCTGGAGGCGAAGAAGGACTCGATGCGGAAATTCGCCGATACGCACATTCGCTAGGCCCTCCGGCCCCTAGTGGCGCGGTTGAGTGCACTCCATGACACTTAACCGCGCCACTGGCGGCGGAGCCGCCAGTGGCAACAGCAGCTAGTGTTGGACCGGACACTTACCGGTGTAGTCGACCTGAAACTCCTTGACCCCGTTGAGCCACCCGGACCGCAACCGCCGCGGATCGCCGAGCCTGGAGATATCGGGTATGTGATCGGCGATCGCATTGAACATCAAATTGATCTCCATCCGAGCAAGATTCGCACCGATGCAGTAGTGCGCACCATGTCCACCGAATCCCACGTGTGGGTTCGGGTTTCGCAGGATATCGAACTTGTACGGATCCTCGAACACCTCGTCGTCGAAGTTGGCGGAGCTGTAGAACATCGCCACTCGCTGACCGGCCTGGATCGTCGTACCCCCAAGGTCGAAGTCTTCCTTGGCCGTTCGCTGAAAAGCGACGATCGGAGTCGCATACCGCACGATCTCGTCGGCAGTGGTGTCCGGACGCTCCTTCTTGTACAGCTCCCACTGCTCAGGATTGTCCATGAAGGCGGCCATACCGTGGGTGATCGCGTTGCGGGTCGTCTCGTTGCCTGCCACCGCCAGGATGATGACGAAGAACCCGAATTCTTCCGGCGCCATGTGATCACCGTCGATATCGGCATTGATGAGGGTGGTGATGATGTCGTCTTGCGGGCACTTACGTCGCTCGTCGGCCATCTGGTAGGCGTAGCCGAGGATTTGCGTCGACGCCTCGACCGGGTCGATGTCGAATTCCGGGTCGTCGTAGGACGTCATCTCGTTGGACCAGTCGAAGATCTTCTGGCGATCTTCCTGAGGAACGCCGATCAGGTCGGCAATCGCCTGAAGTGGCAACTCCGATGCGATCTCGGTTACGAAGTCACCCGTGGAGTTCTTTGCGGCGTTCTTCACTATCTCGTTCGCGCGCCGTTCCAACTCCGCGCGCAGGCCGTTGATGGCCTTGGGAGTGAAACCCTTGGATACCAGCTTTCGCGTCTTCGTGTGCTGCGGCGCATCCTGATTGAGCATCACGAAGCGTTGAAGCTCGATCTGTTCGCGGGTGATGTCGTCGTTGAAGCGTGGCAGGGCGGTGTTCTCGAAACTCGAGAAGACGTCGCTGCGCTTGGAGATCTCCTTGATGTCGGCGTGCTTCGTGACAACCCAGTATCCGTCGTCGTGGAAGCCGCCGACAGTCGGAGGTTGCGGACACCACCAGATCTGTTCCTCCTTCCGCAACTCCGCGAACTCTTCGACCGGAATTCGTTGTTCGTAGATGCCCGGATCGGTGGGGTCGAAGCCCTCGGGCAGATCGGGACGCGCAACGTCCTGGTGTACATCTGTCACTGGGTTCTCCTGACAGTATTCGGGTCACTCCGCAAGCCGGACCAGGCTAGGGGCGGACACTTGTGGAACACGTTCTAGATTCATTCAAACACAACCCCGCCTCACTGGGAAGGCAATCACTTGCCATCTTTCGAGAACATGTTCTACTTTCATGGTGACCAGAAAGGAGCTCACCGTGGGCAATCCCGTCATCGTCGAAGCAGTGCGCACCCCAATCGGCAAGCGAGGAGGCTGGTTGGCCGGGCTCCACGCCGCCGAACTACTGGGCGTTGTCCAACGTGGCGCCATCGATCGGCTCGGGATCGCCGCCGAGGATGTCGAGCAGGTGATCGGCGGGTGCGTCACCCAGGCGGGCGAGCAATCCAACAACATCACCCGGACGGCCTGGCTTCACGCGGGCCTACCGTGGCAGAGCGGATGCATGACGGTCGACGCCCAATGCGGCTCGGCCCAGCAGGCCAATCACCTTGTGGCCGGCCTCATCTCCATCGGTGCGATCGACGCCGGCATGGCCTGCGGGGTCGAGGCGATGAGTCGTGTGCCGTTGGGCGCCAACGTCGGTGAGAATGCAGGTCCGCGACGCCCCGACTCGTGGAACATCGATCTCCCGAATCAGTTCGAAGCGGCCGAACGCATCGCCCGACGCCGCGGCCTCACCCGCGCGGACCTGGAGTCTCTCGGAGTCAGATCGCAAGCGTTCGCGAAACGAGCATGGGACGAGGGCAGGTTCGACCGCGAAGTAGTTCCGGTCCGGGTAGGTGACGAGCTCGTCACGCGGGATCAAGGACTGCGCGACACCACGGCCGAGTCCTTGGCGCGATTGAAGCCCGTCATGGAGGGCGGTCTCCATACCGCCGGAACGTCCTCGCAGATATCCGACGGCGCCGCCGCCGTGATTCTGATGGACGAGGACCGCGCCCGAGCGCTGGGCTACATCCCGCGAGCGCGGATCGTCTCGCAGTGCCTGGTCGGCGCCGAACCCGAGTTCCATCTGGACGGACCAGTGCAGGCAACAACCCGCGTTCTCGAGCAGAGCGGCATGAAGATCGGCGACCTCGATCTCTTCGAAGTGAACGAAGCGTTCGCATCGGTTCCGCTGTCCTGGGCGTCGGTACACAAGCCCGATATGGACAAGGTCAACGTCAACGGTGGCGCACTCGCGATCGGGCATCCGGTCGGCAGTACCGGGTCGAGACTGATCACCTCTGCTCTGCACGAACTCGAACGGCGTGACGCCTCGACCGCGTTGATCACGATGTGTGCGGGTGGTGCACTGTCCACCGGCACGATCATCGAGCGAATCTAGGCTTCGCCGACCGCTATGTCGGTCTCGCCGGGAATCAGGCGCGGTTCCCAGGTGGCGGTGACGAGGTAGCCGTCAGGAGTGAAGATCGCATCAGGATCCGGGTCGACAAGCACTGGAAACGAGGTTCCGACGCCCACGTCGATATTCTGAACGAGTTTCCCCCGCTCGCACGTGTAGCGAGTCCCGACGCGAGCCGAACGCGAGTCGATCGCCCACGTTGCACCGATGAAGATTCGGGACAGCTCGTGGTCGTCGACGATTGAGACCGACCCGTCGCGTTCGACTCGAAAACTCCATCCGGCCGGAAGCTCCGTGTCGAATTCGAATCGAGTCGGCGCCGAGGCGTCGAGCAGGTTGATCATCAGGAGTGCACCCTGCTCGGCGGTACGCCGCGGCACGATGACCTCGAAGTGGTCACCGGCATAGAACATCGATCCGAAAGGGCCGGGAACTCCGCGACCGAGTTGCGGCGCACAACTCAACCGCATTCGCACAGACGATTCAGCGTCGGCCGGCCCGGCGCCCTCGTCCGACAGTTCGATCCACTCGGTCGGAAGCATCGGCTCGCGTTCGTCGCACGGCGCGTAGGACAGAACTGCCCGCACGAGGGGCGACACGACCTCCATCCCGCCGCTACCGGTTTCGAATGTTCGACGGCGATTGTCGTTCATGAGCACCCCCGCATCCCATTTCGCCAACCATCGAAAATCTTTGTTCGAACTGCCGCATTTCACCCACAAGTAGACCGGAAGGGCTAACTTTCAGCAACCACACAGAGAGGATTGAATTCCCTCGACGGACTACATGTCGGTCGGGCGAATGACGCGTCGAGCCCGAAAACAGGCCGACCGGTCGACCTACGCGCGGATGCGAGCGTTCAAACGGCGCGCGCGACTGCTTGGCGAGTCGAATCAACCAGCCGCCGACGAATATGGTTACCTACTCGTTATCATTACCGGGTCAACATGAGTACGGCTCGGGTGAACCGAGAAGGGTGCTAGTAGATCCCGATGCCTGCAGACTTCGCCTCGCGGCTGAACACACTGTTCGACAAGGTGCACCCACCCGGCCGTAAGCCCCATACCAACGCCGAGGTAGCCGAGGCTTTGGCAAACGGCGGATACCAGATTTCGAAGCCGTACATATCGCAGCTCCGCTCAGGCCAGAGGACGAACCCCTCGGAGGAGACCGTCGCCGCACTCGCACGATTCTTCAAGGTCAAGCCCGACTACTTTTTCGACGACATCTATGCCGCGCAGATCGAGACCGATCTCGATCTCGTGACTCAGCTGCAAGGCTACGGCCTTCGTCGGCTGTCGACTCGCGCGTTCGATCTGTCCGAGGAATCGCAGAATCTGCTCAGTTCCATGGCCGAAAAACTACGCGCAAGCGAAGGATTGCCGGAGGTTCCCCCCGACAGCACTCGGTGAGCGTTTGCCGCGAGCGCACAATAGCCACGCGATAGCCCACGGTCTTTCAGCACGGCACATCCATCGCGTCGGCACTGAGTACGACCCCGTTCTGCAGCGAGGTGGGCCGCCTCTAGGGTGTTGCTTTTGCCGCGATCCGCGCCTGAACTTCCGGCCTGCGTAGCGGTGGAACCGTCGGAGGAGGCTGCCTGCGCTCGGGGAGCGCATCGAGCAGTCGGTGGGTCGTCGCGGTCACCTCGGCGACGGCGACTTCGAACGCATCGCGGGTCGCGTCGGATGTCTTCTGAACACCGCTGATCTTGCGAACGTATTGCCTTGCCGCGGCTTCGATCTCCTCGTCCGTGGCGTGCGGTTCGAGCCCGCGCAGGGTGGTGATATTTCGGCACATGCCGCCACGATAGCTCTTACCTCAGGTCTCGAGCAGCCCCTCGAGCGCACGAAGGCACAGGTCTCTGACGTCGGATTCGGTGATCGACTTACGATCCAGCCAATCCATGCACACCGCCCGAACGAACGAGACCCACCCACGAAGCGCAGTCTTGGTGATTTCGTCTTCGCGCACTTCGGCAGGCAATGCGGCCAGTATGCGTTCTTGCTGCACCTCGAGCTCTGCCGTCAGGATCGCTTGGATCTCCGCGTCACCCAGCATCGCTCCCCGATTGATCGCTCGCACACCGTGTTCGTGTTCGACCGTGTATCGGATGTAGGCGTCGAGACCCGCGGCGACCTGTTCGGTGACCGGTAGCGACGTGTCGGGTGCCGTGGTGTCGAGAATCCGCGCGGATTCCACCCTCATGATCTCCGCGAAGAAATCGCGTTTCGACGCGAAGTAGTGGTACATCAACCCGCGCGAGACCCCGGCGAGATCGGCAACCTCCTCGATCCAGACGTCCTCGTACGGCCGGTCGGCGAACAAGCGAGAACCGATGTCGAGGAGCTGGGTTCTTCGCGCGTCCGGTGACAATCGCTTGCGGGGGCTGGTCATATCCCGGTCCATGCTACTTGACATGGATTCAGTAGCGGGTACGTTCGTTGTTGAATTGGTGTTCAGTAACGAACGAAGAGGTTTGCCATGGTCACCGACGTCGCTCCCCGGACCTCGGCTCTGCCGCACCCCCCGAGGCGGTTGCCGTTGCTCGGCGACGTCGTCGGGGTGCACCCTTCGACACCCGTCCAGGATTCGATCGCCCTGTCCAGGGAACTCGGTCCTATCTTCGAACGCGTCGTCCTCGGGCGTCAGTACGTCCTGGTGTCGGGCGCCGACCTGGCCGGCGAACTGTGCGACGAAGAGAGGTTCGTCAAGCACGTCTCCCCCGCGATCGAAGGCCTCCGGTCCATCGGCGGAGACGGCCTGTTCACCGCCCACTCGTACGAACCGAACTGGCGCAAGGCACACGATCTGCTGCGTCCCGCATTCGCCCAGAGCGCGATGCGTAGCTACCACCGGATCATGCTCGACGTCGCGTCCGACCTCGTAGCGCACTGGCGCGCCCTCAGCACGGTCGACGTGTCTTCCGACATGACCAAACTGACTCTCGACACTATCGGTCGAACCGGGTTCAGCTACTCCTTCGACTCGTTCACCCGGGACACACCACACCCCTTCGTCGACGCCATGGTCGGCGTTCTCTCGCACAACCAACGTCGGGAATTCATCCCGATTCCGTGGCTCGCGAACTTGGTGTTCCGAAAGGCCGACCGCACGAACGCCGAGAATCAGCTCTTCCTCGAACAGGTCCTCGACGACATCGTGAGAACCCGCCGCGACTCCGCCTCACCGGGCACCACTGGCACTTCCGAGCTGCTCGACATCATGCTCGACGCCGCCCGCGATTCCACGAATCCGAATGCGCTGGACGAGGTCAACATTCGGCAACAGATTCTGACGTTTCTCATTGCCGGTCACGAGACGACCTCTGGGGCACTGTCCTTCGCGCTCTACTACCTGGCGCAGAATCGGCACATCCTCGACGCCGCTCGGGCAGAGGTCGACGAGGTATGGGGTTCCGAAACTCCCACCTTCGAGAAGATCCCCAAGCTCAGACTCGTCCGACGCATCCTCGACGAGACACTGCGCCTATGGCCGACCGCGCCGGCGTTCGCACGCGAGGCACGGGAGGACACCGTGATCGGCGGATTTCACGAGATGAAGAAGGGCGACTGGGCGTTCGTACTCATTCCCGGACTGCACCGCGATCCGGTGTGGGGTCAGGACCCGGAGAAGTTCGACCCCGATCGTTTCCTGTCGGCAGCCGTCCGAGCGCGTCCAGGACACGTCTACAAGCCGTGGGGAACAGGCGAACGAGCATGCATCGGACGGCAATTCGCCATCCACGAGGCTGTTCTGGTGCTCGGGACGATCTTGCAGCAGTTCGAGTTTTCCGTCGAACCGTCGTACCGACTGCAGATCGAGGAACGGCTGACACTGATGCCGAAGAACTTCGAACTGTCGGTCTCAGTCCGGAAGTAGCGGCACGGACAGGCCCGAATCACGGCCCAGCAGAACACCTCTCGTCAACGCCTTCTTTCCGAACTTGCTGTGCACGCCGTCGAGCGCGAGGTCGAGCGCCGACGCGCTCGGTGCATCCTGTTCCTGCTCGAATTGCAGCTCGAGTTGCTCGGCCCCGCTGCGCTCGATGTTGGCAACGGTGACGCCGACGAGGGTGATGCCCTGCTCTGCGATCAGGGACGCAGTGTCGCGAAGCAATGTCAGCGCAGCATCGAGGATGTCCTGCGTGTCGGCCGTGGCACGGCTCAGGGTGTGCGAACGAGTGATCGTCGTGAAATCGGCGAATCGGAGTCTGAGCACGACGGTCCTGCCCGTCCGGTCGGCCGCGCGCATCCGCTGGGTGACACGATCGACCAACGCGATGAGCGAAACCTCGACATCTTTCGGTGATGTCGGACCTCGCCCGAGCGCATGCTGGGCACCGATGGAACTGCGGCCGCGGTAGGTCTGCACCCGTCGGGGATCACGATTGTTCGCGAGCGAGTACAGGTGGTGGCCTGCGCCTTTTCCGAGGATCGAGACGATCGACGCTTCGGACTGTGCAGCGATGTCGCCGACCGTGACGATGTCGAACGCGTGGAGTTTCTCGGCGGTGACCTTGCCGACGCCCCAGAGCCGCTCGATCTTCAGAGGGTGCAGAAATTCGAGTTCACGACCGGGTTCGACGAGAAGCAATCCGTCTGGTTTGCCGACGGCGCTGGCCACCTTCGCGAGGAACTTGGTGGTGGCAATTCCCACGGTGATGGGGAGCCCGACCCGATCCTTGACTTCTCGGCGCAGGCGCTGGGCAATCCGAACAGGCGTCCCCCGAATCTTGAGCAGGCCGGTGACGTCGAGAAATGCCTCGTCGACGGAGATGCCCTCCACGAGCGGGGTGGTGTCATGGAAGATCTCGAAGACAGCCTTGCTGGCTTCGATGTAGGCGTCCATCCGCGGCGGTACGACGATCGCGTGTCGGCACAGCGCTCTTGCTTGCGATCCGCTCATCGGAGTGCGGACTCCGAACGCCTTGGCTTCGTAGCTGGCTGCAAGCACGACTCCGCCGCCGACGAGCACAGGCTTTCCCCGTAGCCGTGGGTCATCCCGCTGCTCGACCGACGCGTAGAACGAGTCCAGGTCGGCGTGCATGATCACCAGCTCATGTTCCCACGCGGGTACGACACGTTCAGGCGGTCAGGTGGTGGACGTAGCACCACCGCCAATCCTCCCCCGGTTCGACGGACTGCATCACCGGGTGCGTCGTGTCGTGGAAGTGCGCGGTGGCGTGCTGCAGCGGTGATGAATCACAGCACGCAACGTGTCCGCACTCGAGGCATTGCCGTAGCGCGACCCACTCGGTGCCGGCACGAATGCACTCGTGGCACGTCCCGTCGGAGGTGTTCTCGGCCACCGGATACCGGTCGAGTTCGTCACACCCGACTCCCGGATGGGCCCGTTGCCCGTTCGCGGTCCTGATGTCCTGGCGGGCCTCGGTCGCGACGTCGATCATCGATTCCTCGACGTCGAGCATTGCCAGCACGTCGCCGACCACCTCGGATGGCACGGTGCCTGCACTTCTGATCTCCAGGATCCGAGCGCGCTCGGCCTGGATCATCGCCAAGCGCACGCGGGCGTAGAGCTCGCTTGGTGTCTCCTGGTCGGCGGTGGTGCCGAGTCGCTCCCACGCCGAGAAGTTCCGCTGATCGACTCGCTGTCGAACCAACGCCTCCACGCCGTGAGGGTCGTCGTAGTCCAGTGCGTCCAGAGCCTTGTAGCCGGCTTTGGACGCCTGCTGGAGCAACGTCGCGCGGGCCAGCGCGTCGTCCATCGGGTCCGGTGACGGCACTTCCAAGCAGCGAGCCAGCACCGGCAACGTCAATCCCTGGACGAACAACGTACCCGCCACGACGGTGAACGCGATGAGTAGCAGGATCTCGCGGTATTCCGTGCCGATCGGGATGATGAACGCGGCGGCGAGTGTGACCACGCCGCGCATCCCGGCCCACCCGATCAGGAACGTGTAACGCCAGGACGGGACGACCCCGGTCGACGCGTCGGCAACCGGCCGAATCAGTGCGAAACGGGCGATGAACACCCAGACCATCCTGATCCCGATCACGCCGACGAGCGTGGCGACGCACACTCCGACGATCGTGGTGGCCGGTAGCGAACTGGTACCGACGTCACGCAACAGCCAGGATGCCTGCAGACCTATCAGCAGGAACACTGCGTTCTCGAGAATGTAGGCGATGGTGCGCCAGTTGATTCGCTCGGCGATCCTCGATTGCGCCGACTGCAGGATCGGGGCCTTGTGGCCGAGAAGCAGGCCGGCGACGACCACCGCGAGAACTCCCGACGCATGGATTTCCTCGGCGACGAGATACGCCGCGAAGGGCACGATGAAGGAGATCGCAGTATCGAGAACAGGATTGGTGAGTCGTTTCCGCACGGTGGCGACGATCTTGAACGTCACCAGCCCGACGAGAATCCCACCGCCCGCCGCGACGACGAAGTCCAATCCGATTCGCCACGCCTGCAGCGAATGGCCGAGCGCGAGGATCGCCGTACCGAGGGCCACCAGCGCCGTCGCATCGTTCAGGAGCGACTCGCCCTCGAGGATCGTCACGATTCGCCGAGGAAGACCGATCCGCCGTCCGATGGCCGTCGCAGCCACGGCATCGGGAGGTGCGACGACGGCTCCGATCGCAAAAGCGGCCGGCCACGAGATTCCTGGCAGGATCGAATGCACGATTGCGCCGATACCCAACGTCGTTGCGATGACGAGCACGATCGACAGCAACAGGATCGAACGGCGATTGGTATTGAAGTCCACCAGCGAAGATTGAATCGCGGTGGCATACAACAGCGGCGGCAACAGCCCGAGCAGGACTACCTCGGGTTCGAGATGAACCTCCGGCACTCCGGGGATGTAGGACACCGCCGCACCGACCGCGATCAGCAGAAGCGGGGGCGGGACGTCCAAGCGTTCCGCGAGCGCCGCGACGGTGAGCACACCGATCGCGAGAACCACGAGCAAGACAGCGATTTCCACACCGCTGATTGTGCTCCCGTTCCTACCGAATCACCGCGCAGGCCACGAAAATCCCACCCAAACTAGAACCTGTTTCTATTATTGACGGCAGTCCCTACGAGAGGCAGCAATGACCGAATTCGAAGGAAAGTCGATCCTCGTGACCGGAGGGGGAAGCGGCATCGGGCTCGGCATCGCCACCGCTCTCGCCGACGCAGGTGCGACCGTCACCATCGTCGGACGCACCAAGAGTAAGCTGGACGACGCGGCCGAAGCCACATCGTTGCGAACCTACCCCGCCGACGTCACCGACGAGGATACCGTCGTCGATGCTGTCGCGTTCGCGACCTCGCACACGGGCAGGCTCGATGGCGTCGTCGCCTGCGCAGGTGGCAACGAGACGATTGCACCGGTGACGCAGATCGATGCAGCTGCGTGGCGCCGTACCGTCGAGTTGAACGTGACCGGAACGATGTTGACGCTCAAGCACTCTGGCCGAGAGCTCGTGCGTGGCGGCGGCGGATCGTTCGTGGCGATATCGTCCATCGCCAGTAGCAACACTCATCGATGGTTCGGGGCATACGGGGTGTCGAAATCCGGCGTCGACCATCTCGTGCAACTCGCCGCGGACGAGCTCGGGGCGAGCAACGTCCGCGTCAACGGCATCAGGCCAGGTCTGACTCGAACGGATCTCGTCGCGTTGATCACCGACGGCGGACCGATTCTCGACGACTACATGCAGTGCACACCGTTGAATCGCGTCGGCGAGGTGTCGGACATCGCCGCTCTCGCACTGTTCCTCCTCGGCACGCAGTCGTCGTGGATCACCGGCCAGATCATCAACGTCGACGGTGGCCAGAGCCTGCGCCGCGGACCCGATTACACATCGATGCTCGAGCAAGTATTCGGCGCCGACGGCCTCAGAGGCGTGACGGCGTGAGTTCGCATACAGTTCTCGGACGGCGCATCGAGATGCCGGTCCACGTGCGCAGCGCCAGGTCCGCGATGGCGTTGTTCTCCGTCGATGCAGCACGCGCACAACGAACCATCGACTACGCGGGATTGAAGATCCGCACGTTCCGTCCCGGCCGGGGGCTGTGCGCGCTCATCTTCGTGCGCTACGAGGACGGAGATCTGGGGCCGTACAACGAATTCGGCGTCATCTTCCCCACCACGACGGGGGTGCTCATCCATCGCCTGCCCGTCGACGGCGACTTCACGATGGCGGCGGGCCGACAGATCTGGGGCTTTCCGAAGGAAATGGCGGACTTCGACGCCAAGTTCGGTTCGACTTTCGACGGCCGACTGAGCCGGGACGGTCGGGAGATTCTCCGACTCGAACTGCGTGCGGGCCTGCCTGCCCCCGGCCGCGCATTCGCACGGCCGCTCGATGCCTACTCGTGTCTCGACGGCGTCACCCGAAGTGCGAGCTGGACTATGACACCGGGGACGGTCAGGACGAGGCCGGGCGGCGCTCGACTCACCCTCGGCGAGGGTCCGCTGGCTTCCGAGCTACGTCAGTTGAACCTATCCCGTCGCGCACTGCTCACGACGCATATGCCCTCTCTACGTATGGAATTCGGGGACGCCGTCACGATGTGATTCGGTCGAGTCGCTGCACGTAGTGCAGCGGCGGGTCGATCGGATTGTCCGCCGGCAACTCGGCCTCACCGACGCGTCGGAAACCTGCCCTCTCCAACGCTCTCCACGAGGCACGGTTGCCGGCAACTACTGGAACGATGATGGCGTTCGACGCCGGGTACGCCTTCCATGTGTCCTCGACGAGCGCAGCGATCAGTCGGGTGCCCCGGCCCTTGTGCGTCTGAGCGACGTCCCCGATGAGGTAGTCGATCGTCGTCGCCTCGTCGGGCATCTCGACGAACTGTGCAATGGCGTCGAGTTCCTCCGGGTAGTCACTCCACCTACACCGTTGGACGTGCGCGAACGGGACGTCGTCCTCGAATGCCAGCAGGTCCTCGGCAGGTTCCTCACCGCGCACGACCGGCCCGAAGTCCCGCTCGATTGCCTCCGGGGTGAATTCCTGATTCCACCACCGCGCAACGTGGGGTTGTGACAGCCACTCGGCGATCAGCGGAAAGTCCGTTTCGACGACGCGACGAAAAGTGATCACGAAGGATCACCGTAGTCCCATCACAGCCAAGTATCCGAGGAAGCCGCGGTCAGAAACGCCTCCAGATCGTTGCGCCACGGCGCCGGAACAGTCTTGTCCGGCTCGATGCCGGAATACTGACCTCGGTAGAACAACAACGGGCGTTCGCCCTTGACCTCCCCGAGCGAATGCACGCGTCCGACGACGATGAAGTGATCACCGCCGTCGTGGACGGTCTCGACCGTGCAATCGACGTGCGCCAGCGATTCGGACAGAATCGGCGAGCCCAGTTCCGACGGACTCCACTGCACGCCGGCGAACTTGTCCGGCTCACGCGAGCCGAACCTGGCGCACGTGTCCTGCTGGTCTTCACCGAGCACGTTGACGGCGAATCGTCCGGACTTCTCGATTGCCGCCCACGACCTCGAACCCTTTGTCGGACAGAACAGTACGAGTGGCGGTTCCAACGAGAGCGCCGCGAAGGACTGGCAGGCGAATCCGACAGGGTCATCGCCGTCGAGAGTCGTGACGATGGTGATCCCGGTACAGAACTGGCCGAGAGTGGTCCGGAACGTACGGGGATCGAACGTCATTACTTCATCCCGACCGAGAAGTCGTGCCCCCACAGGCTCACCGCTGTACTTTCGCGCGCCACCCAGTCATCGTCCTCGACTTGCCTTCCTTCACAGCCGAACTCGATGTCGAACCCGCCGGGCGTCTTCATGTAGAACGAGAGCATCAGATCGTTGACGTGGCGGCCGAGCGTCGCCGACATCGGGACCTTCTTCCGCAGCGCGCGATCCAACGCCAAGCCGACGTCATCGGAATTCTCCACCTCGATCATCAGGTGGACGATTCCGCTGGGAGTCGGCATCGGGAGGAATGCCAGGCTGTGGTGCCGCGGGTTACACCCGAAGAACCGCAACCATGCGGGCGGTCCGTCTGCCGGTCTGCCCATCATCTGCGGTGGCAGACGCATCGAGTCACGCAAGCGGAATCCCAGAACATCCCGGTAGAACCGCAGCGAAACTTCGTCGTCGTCCGTCGAGAGCACCACATGTCCCAGCCCCTGCTCGCCCGTGACGAACCGGTGCCCGTACGGACTCACCACTCGTCGATGCTCCAGCGCCGCACCATGGAACGCCTCGAGCGTGTTTCCCGACGGATCCTCGAACACGATCAGCTCGTCGACGCGGCGGTCCTGGACCTGCTCCGCTGTTCCCTCCTTGTACGGAACTCCCGCTGCGTCCAGGGAATCTCGAATGGACTGCAGCTCTGCCGCATTCGCAGTCTCCCATCCGGACACGAGCAGGCGGTCCTTCTCGCCCGGCACGATGACGAGACGTGCCGGAAAGTCGTCCATCCTCAGGTAGAGGGCACCGGGTACGACACCCTTGCCCTCGATCATGCCGAGCACCTTGAGGCCGTACTGACGCCAGGCGTCCATGTCGGTGGCCTCGACGCGCATGTAGGCCAGTGAACGGATACCCATAGTTTCAGCTCCCCTCGGTCAAGAATGCAGTGGTCAATCGATTGAATTCGTCCGCCATCTCGACCTGAGCCCAGTGCCCGCACCGTCCGAACACGTGAAGTTGCGCTCGCGGAATGGTCTTCAACGCGACGAGCGCTCCATCGATCGGATTCACCCGGTCCTCGCGACCCCAGATCAGCAGCACACGTTGCCGAAGCTTGTACGCCTCACGCCACAACATGCCCTTTTCGTAATCGGCGCCGCCGAAGGACTTTCCCATCGCCTTCATCGCGGCGAGAGACTCGGGCGTCGACGCCTGCTCGTAGCGTTGTTGTAGCAATTCCTCGGTGATCAGCGACTGGTCGTACACCATCACCTTCAGAAAGGCCGCCAATTTCTCCTTCGACGGCCCGGGCGGTGCAGAGAAGTTGCCGAGATTCTTGACGCCCTCGGTGGGATCGGGTGCAAACAGATTGATGCTCAACCCTCCCGGACCCATGAGCACCAATCTGCCCGCTCGCTCGGGATAGTCGAGTGCGAACCGAACCGCCGTACCTCCGCCGAGGGAATTCCCCAGTAAGTGAACACGATCGATCGACAGATGGTCGAGCAGATCCTTCAGAGCCGAGCTGCTGTGCACGAAGTACTGTGGATGCTCGGTCGGTTTGTCGGACCGCCCGAATCCTGGTTGGTCGACGCACAATACGTGAAAGTGCTGCGCGAGAATCGGAATGTTGGCGGCAAAGTTGGACCAGCCGGATGCACCGGGCCCGCCGCCGTGCAGCAGCACGATCGTTGTGTCGTTGCCGACGCCGGCTTCGTGGTAGTGCAAGGTCAGATCCTCGCGCACCTGGGCAAACTTCGACGTCGACTCGTAAGTGATCGATTCGGCTACCGCGGTCATACCATCGTGTCCTTCAACGGGAGCCCGAATTCGCCTCCGCCGAACATTTGATATGCACGTTCTGGATCGTTCGCGGCGTGCACGCGCCCGGCGTGAGCGTCACGCCAGAATCGTTGCAGCGGAGCATCGTTCTGCAGCGCAGAGGCGCCCGCGCTCTCGAACAGTAGATCGATCGACGCGACGGACCTGCCCGTGGCGCGCACCTGATCGCGTCGGGCACGCAACCTCAGTTCGATGGGAACTTCCTTGCCGGATTTCAGCACTGCGTATTCGTCGGCGACGTTTCCCGAGAGCTGACGCCACGCCGCATCGATATCGCTACTGGCCTCGGCGATGCGCACCTTCGCGAACGGGTCGTCCTTACCCGTCTCACCGACGAATGCTTTGCGGACGCGCTTGCCCTGATGCTCGACGTGCGCGGCGTACGCTCCTTCTGCCATTCCGACGATCGGCGCCGAGATGGTCGTCGGATGGATTGTTCCCCAAGGCATCCGGTAGACCGGAGCAGTGTTGCGCTCGAGCCCCTCGGCAGTGCCGTCGTTCATCTTCTTGAAGCTCAGAACTCGGTGCGTCGGGACGAACTTGTCCTCCACCACAACGGTATTGCTGCCGGTGCCGCGAAGACCGACCACGTTCCAGACGTCGTCGATGCGGTAGTCCTCCCGCGGCACGAGGAACGTCACGAAGTCCACCGGTCGACCGTCCTTGATGACCGGCCCACCGAGCATTGCCCAGGACGCGTGGTCGCAACCGGAGGACCATTGCCATGCTCCCGAGAGTCGGTAACCGCCGTCGACGACGGTTCCCGCGCCCATCGGCGCGTACGACGACGAGATTCTGACGTCGGTGTCCTGACCCCAGACGTCCTGCTGCGCCTGTTGCGTGAACAGCGCTAGGTGCCAGTTGTGGACGCCGATGATCGACGAGACCCACCCCGTCGATCCGCAGGCACTCGCGATCTTCTTGACCGCCGAGTAGAACAGCACGGGATCTTCCTCGTAGCCGCCCCACTGCGCGGGCTGCAACAGCCGAAAGAAACCCGTCTCCTGCAAAGACTTGACCGTTTCGTCGGGAAGACGCCGCAAATCCTCGGTCTCCTGCGCGCGTTCGCGCAGCGCCGGCAGCAAGGCGTCCAGCCTCTCCATCACCTCGTGAGTCACTATTGCCTACTCCTGCCTTCAGTGGGTTCCCGTCCCAGACTAGAACACGTTCCGGTTACTGTCGAGAACTCGTTCCAACGCTTTCACTAGCCATTTCATGGGTCATTCTATAACGTGTTCTAGTAGAACTATCGGCTGGCAAGTTAGGGGTGCACATGGCAAGGATTCGCGAGATCGACGTCGGCGAGACACCGACTCGCTATGCACGCGGTTGGCACTGCCTCGGTCTGACCAAGAGTTTCATGGACGGCGCCCCGCACTCTGTACTTGCCTTCGGCACCAAGCTGGTGGTGTTCGCTGATTCGTCGGGCAAGATCGTCGTCCTCGACGGCTACTGCCGACACATGGGCGGAGATCTCACACAAGGAACCGTCAAGGGCGACGAGATCGCGTGCCCCTTCCACGACTGGCGCTGGGGTGCGAGTGGAAAGTGCACCTAGATCCCCTACGCCCGACGCGTTCCGCCCCTGGCCCGGACGCGTACGTGGACGACGCTCGATCGGAACGGACAGCTGTTCGTCTGGAACGACGCCGAGGGCAACCCACCGCCCGAGGACGTGACCATTCCGCGTATCGACGGTGCCTACAGTGACGACTGGACCGACTGGACCTGGAACTCCATGGTCATCGAGGGCGCGAACTGCCGCGAGATCATCGACAACGTCGTCGACATGGCGCACTTCTTCTACATCCACTACGCCTTCCCGACCTACTTCAAGAATGTGTTCGAAGGTCACATCGCGTCGCAGTACCTGAACACGAAGGGCCGTCCGGACATCGGAATGGCGTCGCAGTACGGCGGAGACACTCTCCTGATGTCCGAGGCGTCGTATTACGGTCCGTCGTACATGATCAATCCACTGACCAACATCTACGGCGGCTACGAAGTCAAGAGCGTGCTGATCAACTGCCACTACCCCATCGATCAGAACTCGTTCGTCCTGCAGTGGGGCATCACCGTGCAGAAGCCCGACGGTATCGACGACAAGACCGCTACCAAACTGGCGGAGAAATTCACCGAAGGCATCAGCGTCGGCTTCCTTCAGGACGTGGAGATCTGGAAGAACAAGACCAAGATCGACAATCCCTTGCTGTGCGAGGAAGATGGGCCGGTCTACCAGTTGCGGCGCTGGTACGACCAGTTCTACGTCGACGTCGCCGAGGTGAACGAGAAGATGACCGGGCGCTTCGAATTCGAGGTCGACACCACGAAAGCCAACGAGGCATGGCAGCACGAAGTCGAGGAGAATCTCGCCAAGCAGGCTGCTGAGAAAGCCGACGCGTGAGGTGGGCAAAGGCACCTGATTTCGCGAACGATCCCTCTCGGATTCGAGAGATCCACGCGCAGACGGTGCTGGACAAGGAGAACTATCTCGACTCGAGGCTCACGCCGGTCGAATGTCGCGCCTGCGGAACGTGCGTGTTGGTGCGCAAGAACAGTCTCAAGCAGACGTCGGTCCAGTGGACGTCACGGCCGACCGAGTCGTGCCCGGTCTTCCGCGAATCGGGTAGTTCGGCGACTCAGGACTCGTGCCCGCGGTTGCAGGACTCCATCGATCATGCAGTGATGGAGGGAATCCTGTCGGTCCCCGACTAGTGGCGCGGTTAAGTGTGTTCTGACCTACTCAACCGCGCCACTGAGGCGGAGCCGCTGCTGGCGCTCGGTTCCCCAATCGCCGAGCGAACCCAGCGCAGCGTTGAGTGACTTTCCGTGCACGGTCAGCGAGTACTCGACGCGCGGAGGTACTTCGCGGTACACCTCGCGGTGAACGAGCTCATCCTCCTCCATCTCACGCAGATGCTGCACGAGCATCTTTTCGCTGACCCCGGGGAGGCCTTTCTTCAGTTCGCCGAAGCGTCGAACGCCGTAGTTGTTCAGCTCCCACAGGATCAGTGACTTCCACTTCCCGGACACAACGTCCATCGCGGCATCGATACCGCAGATGTACGGCCCACGACGCTTGCGTTCCATCCCTGATCCTCCATGCTTACGAAAAAGTCAGTAGCGCACAAAATAGTGGGTACTTGCCGGATTCACGGTAGCGCGCAATCGTTTCTCTCACCGACGAAGGGAGAAACGAATGTCCGTCAGCGTTCTCGGAGCAGGGGACATGGGACGAGCGCTTGCCGAGGCTTTGCTCGCCGCGGAGTACCGCGTGACGGTGTGGAATCGGACGCGCAGCCGAGCGGATCCGCTCGGCCAGCAGGGAGCGACTGTTGTCGAATCCGCCACCGACGCGACGCGATCCGATCTGGTAGTGATCTGCTTGCTCGACTATGCATCGGTGCTCGAGGTGCTGGACCCGCTGGCCGAGACCCTCACAGGAAAATCGCTGGTGAACGTGACCACGACTTCGCCGAATCAGTCACGTCTACTGTCCGATTGGGCAGACGGACACGGCATCCGCTACCTCGACGGCGGGATCCTGGCGGTGCCGGAGATGATCGGCAATCGCGGTTCGGCAGTGTTCTACAGCGGCAACAGGTCAGTGTTCGACGAGCACCGAGAGACTTTCGAAGTCTGGGGATCCGCGACGTTCTACGGCGGCGACGCGGGCATGGCCGCGCTGTACGACTTCGCCCTTCTCTCGGCGATGTACATCATGTTCGCAGGCTTCATGCACGGCGCAGCGCTTCTCGGATCTGTCGGGGTGCCGGCTGCAGAGTTTGCATCGTTGGCCACCGCGTGGTTGAGCTCTCTGACAGCATCATTCGCGGAATTCGCCGATATCATCGACCGCTCCGACTACTCCGGGCCTGGACAGCAGTCACTCGACTTCAGCGATCTCACCGAGATGGTCGACGCGAGCTCGGACCAAGGGATTGCACCCGACGCTATTGCCATGGTGCAAAAGCTCATTCACCGCCAGCAGGTCGAGGGACGCGGTGCAGACAGCTTTGCCAGAATCTACGAGAGCATCGCCGATGGAGGAGAACATGTCTGACACGATCACAGTTATCGGACTCGGGCCGATGGGACAAGCAATGGCCAGGGCGTTCGTCGATGCCGGCCATCCGGTGACCGTCTGGAATCGGACCCTGTTGCGAGCGGATGGCCTGACGGGCGTTACCGTCGCCGATTCCGTCCAGAGCGCACTCGCAGCCGGTGACATCATCGTCCTCAGCCTCACCCATTACGGCGCGATGTACGACATCCTGGGACCCCACCAATCGAGATTGACGGGAAAGATCCTCGTCAATCTCAGCTCGGACACACCCGACCGCACCAGGGAGGCGGCCGAGTGGGCCCGCGCACAGGGCGCGAGCTTCGTCACCGGCGGCGTCATGGTCCCGGCGACGATGATCGGAACCGATTCCGCGTACGTCTATTTCAGCGGTGACCGTCCGACGTTCGACACCGTCGAAGCGACGCTCGCAGCGATCGGATCCGCGCGCTATCTCGGTCAGGACCCAGGCTTGGCGCAGCTCTACTACCAGGCTCAGCTCACGGTGTTCTTGACGTCACTGTCCGCGATCCTCCACGCCACCGCAGTGGTGAACACAGCAGGGGTCACCGCGAGCGACTTCGTGCCCGACGCTCTCGACATGGTCGCGGCTATTCCTGCCATCGTCGGCCCGGGACTGGGCACGTCCATCGACGCTCGGTCCTATCCAGGAGATCTGAGCACTGTCACCATGATGGGCGCCACGGCGGCACACATCACCGAGACCAGCCGGTCCCTCGGAATTCCCGCCGGACTACCTGCCGCCGTCGAAGCCCTCTACGACGCCGCGATTGCCCGCGGTCATGGCGCGGACGACTGGGCGAGCGTGATCGAGGTGCTGCGCCCCTAGTGGCGCGGTTGAGCGCACGCCAGTGCACTCAACCGCGCCACTGCGGCGGAGCCGCACCAGGTGAATCAGCCCACCGCCTCCTTCTGGAGTTCGAGGGCGATGTCGATGAGCTGATCTTCCTGACCACCGACCAACTTCCGGGCACCCGCCCGCACCAGCAATTCCGCCGAGGACACGCCGTACCGCTCGGCTTGGCGTTCGGCATGACGGAGGAAGCTCGAGTACACCCCGGCGTATCCCATCATCAACGCCTGCCGGTCGAGCAGGCACTCCGCCGGCATCACCGGACGGACCACATCCTCGGCGGCGTCGGCGATCTTGAAGAAGTCGATGCCGGTCTCGATGCCGAGTTTGTCGCACACCCCGACGAACGCTTCCACCGGCGTATTTCCTGCACCCGCGCCGAACCGTCGTGCGCTGCCGTCGATCTGCTGCGCCCCAGCCCGGACTGCATAGATCGAATTGGCCACGGCCAGATCGAGGTTTTCGTGGCCGTGGAACCCGACCTGCGCATCGTCACCCAGCTCTGCGACGAGAGCCGATACCCGGTCCGACACCTGCTCGAGCACCAACGCACCGGCCGAGTCGACGACGTAGACACACTGGCACCCGGCGTCGGCCATGATCCGCGCTTGCTTGGCAAGCACCTCGGGTGGCTGTGAGTGCGCCATCATCAGGAATCCGACGGTCTCCAGCCCCCGTTCCCGTGCGAGTCCGAAATGCTGAACGGACACATCGGCTTCGGTGCAGTGTGTTGCAATCCGGCAGATCGACGCACCGTTGCCCTGCGCGGTGATGATGTCGTCCTTGACGCCGAGACCCGGCAACATCAGAAACGCGATCTTCGCGTTCTTCGCAGTCTTCGCAGCAATCGAAATCAGTTCCTGCTCCGGTGTTCTGGAGAAGCCGTAGTTGAACGAGGAGCCGCCGAGTCCATCACCGTGTGTCACCTCGATGACGGGTACTCCTGCGCCGTCGAGCGCTGCGACGATGTTCTCCACGTCACTGGTGGTGAACAGGTGCCGCTTGTGGTGCGATCCGTCGCGCAAGGACGTGTCTGTCACTCGTATCCGGTTCATCGAACTCCCGCCTCCAGAATGTGTTGCGCAACCTGCTCGCCGACCTTGGTGGCAGCAGCGGTCATGATGTCCAGATTTCCGGCATAGGGCGGTAGGAAGTCACCGGCGCCTTCCACTTCGACGAAGATCGACACCTTTGCGAATCCGCCCGAGATCTCGGAGGGAGGATCGAACTGCGGATCGTTCAGCAAGCGGTAGCCCGGCACGTACTCCGCGATCTCCGCCGCCATTCGAAACACGGATTCGGAGATCGCATCGTGATCCGCGTCCTCGGGAATGGCGCAGAAGATGGTGTCTCGCATGATCATCGGTGGATCGGCAGGATTGAGGATGATGATTGCTTTGCCGCGTGATGCGCCTCCGATTTCCTCGATCCCCCGGCTGGTGGTCTTCGTGAACTCGTCGATGTTCGCCCGAGTTCCCGGGCCGGCCGACACCGAGGCCACGGACGCAACGATCTCGGCATAGGGCACCTCGACGATCCGAGACACCGCGTGCACCATCGGGATGGTGGCCTGACCACCACACGTGATCATGTTGACGTTGAGCGCGTCGACGTGCGCATGCAGGTTCACGGGCGGTACGACCGCGGGGCCCACTGCGGCGGGCGTGAGATCTATCGCGCGGATACCGGCCTCGGCGTACCGCGGAGCAGCAGCTCGATGGACGTACGCGGAGGTCGCCTCGAAGATCAGATCCGGTCGTTCGTCCTGCGCCAGCAACCAGTCGACGCCCTCGGAGCTCGTCTCGAGACCGAGAGATCGAGCGCGGGCCAATCCCTCACTGTCGGGGTCGATCCCGATCATCCACCGCGGATCGAGATAGTCCGACCTTTGCAGCTTGTACAGAAGGTCGGTGCTGATGTTGCCGGAGCCGACTATCGCTACGGTCGCTGTGGCCATGAAGTGAGACCTTCCTGTTCAGGTGAATTCGAGGGAGACGGTTCCTAGTCCGGTGAACTCGGCACGGAACGAGTCACCGGCTTCGGCATCGATTGCCCGAGTGCATGATCCAGGCAACACGATGTCGCCCTTCTTCAGACGGACGCCGAATCCGGCGACCTTGCGCGCGAGCCAGGACACCGCGGTCACTGGGTTGCCGAGCACCGCATCGCTTCGCCCCTTCGCTGCAACCTCGCCGTTTCGCCAGAGGACGGCGTCGATGCCCAGCAGATCGATGTCCGACGGTCGCACCCGCTGCTCGCCCAGCACGAACCCGGCGGAGGACGCATTGTCGGCGATCGTGTCGGACAGACCGATCTTCCAGTTCTCGATACGGGAGTCGATCAGCTCGATGGACGGCGCGACGTACTCGGTCGCTGCAAGGACGTCGTCGACGGTGCATCCCTCACCCGGGAGGTCTTCCCCGAGCAGAAATGCCACTTCCACTTCCACCCGCGGGAAGCAGAACCGCCCGGCAACGACCGGAACGTCTTCGAATACCTCCATGTCGGCGAGGAGATGACCGTAGTCGGGTTCGTCGACGCCCATCATCTGCTGCATCGCGAGGGACGACAGGCCGACCTTGTGGCCCACGATCGTCGCTCCCGACTCGACCCGTCGCCTGATGTTCAGCAACTGGATTTCGTACGCGTCGACCACGTCGATGACCGGCAGTGGCGCGATCGGACGCCTCGTGATCTCTGCAGTCGCCAACCGTTCGGCGAGTTCAATTCGCGTCTGCGTCGACAGCACGAAGTTCCCCTTTCGTCGCATGTACGCCCGCGCGGCGCCCCGAGAAGATGCAATCCGCCAGCGACAAACCACTGACGTACGAGTTCGAGCACAAGCCGACGGCGGTTCGTCCCGCGGCGAACAGACCCGGAATCGTCGATCCCGAGGTGTCTTTCACTCCGCCTGTCTCTTCGTCGACCACCACGCCACCGAGGGTGAGCATGGGGCACGGATTCATCAACTTGGCCACCGTCGATCCGGGTGGAATCCCGGCGTCGAACAGTGTGAAGGGAGCCTTCAGTGCCGGCGTACGAAAGTCGTCGTGCTTGCCGAAAGGGTCCGCGCTCGACGCTGCGATGGCCGCGTTGTGCTCCTCGACGGTCGCGCGGAGCCCGGACGGGTCGACTCCAGCGGCTCGGGCGGCTGCTTCGATGGTGTCACCGCGCTTCGCGGTACGCATCAGCCCCGCGTTCTGAACACGCTGGAACCAGGTGGATTGCGACGGAAGTTGCTTCTTGGCTTCCCGGACGAGATCGGCGTCGGCGAGCAGCCAACCTCGACCAGCGCCCTGCTCGACGATCGCGTGGCCGAGGGCCGCGCCGTACCGCGACTCGTCGATCATTCGTTTCCCCTCGCGGTCGACCAGCAGCGAGCCGAGAAAGGGAACGGGGGGCACGATGAAACGCCAGGCCGACACGTTGCCGAGTTTGTCTGTTGCCGCGCCGATCTCGGTCGCGAGCGTGATACCGCTGCCGTCGTCCCCGGCGGTCCCGAGTGCAATCCCACCGGTGTACTTGGGAGCATGTTCCTTCATCATTGCTCGATCGGCGACGAACCCGCCCGCGCTGAGCACGACGCCGCGTCGTGCTTCGACTCGGAGTACCTCGGAATACTTCTTCTCCAGGTGAGCGAGACGACGCTCGAGCAGATACCTCAGCTGGGGAGCGTAGATGCCCGGTTTCGCCGAGAGCATCCCAAGTCGTCGATGCAACATTCGAATGCGGGCCGGGGCGCGGCGCATCGACCGACACTCGACGCCCACGACTCGTCCGTGCGACACGACCAAAGAGAAGGCTCGCGTCTGCGGTACCAGGCGTACGCCGGAACTCAGTGCGGATGACGCGAGCGGGGAGAACAGCATCTTTCCCGACGTCCCCTTGCCCTTCGCCCGGTGGCCGCGTGGAGCGGGCTTCGCGACCGCGCGGAACTCGCCCGCTGCTTCGCTGCCGGAATAGTAAAGGTAGTGCCGGTTACTGGGGTACGAGGTCTTGTACGGACACAGTGAGGCGTCGAAGGGCACACCGTGCGCCTGCAGCCATTCGATCATCTGCGGACTTTCCTCGCAGAAGCGTCGCAGCGTCGCGGTACTCACTGCATCTCCTACTTCCTTCCGGAGATACTCGAACATGTGCTCGACGCTGTCGCTCACTCCCGCGAGGTCCTGGACAGATGTACCACCGCCTGCATATACGACCCCGCCTGACAACGCGCTGGCCCCGCCGCCCGTATAACGGTCGAGCGCGATCACCTCGGCGCCCGACTCTCTCGCCTGAATGGACGCCGCCGCTCCGGCCGCTCCGAAACCGACCACCACGACGTCGGCGTGTAGATCCCACGTCACTCGTAACCTCCGGACTAGTAAACTGGAACGTGTTTCGGTCGATGAACGAAATTCTTACCATCTTCGCTGCCTGAAAGCATGGACTGGAACCAGGATCATTCTATAACGTGTTCTAAATGAGCACGCAGGAATACGACATCGTCGTGGTTGGAAGTGGCGCCGGCGGGATGACGGCCGCACTCACCGCGGCGCACCGCGGACTGAGCGTCGTCGTGATCGAGAAGTCTCGACACTTCGGCGGGTCGACGGCCCGATCCGGCGGCGGCGTCTGGATCCCCAACAACGAGGCGCTCGAGGCAGACGGAGTCGACGACACTCCCGAAGCCGCCCGCGACTACCTCCACGCGATCATCGGTGACGTCGTGTCGAAGGAACGCATCGACACCTACCTCGAGCGCGGCCCCGAGATGCTGAGCTTTGTTCTCGCGAACTCGCCGCTGAAAATGCAGTGGGTGCCGGGCTACTCGGACTACTACCCGGAAGCCCCCGGCGGACGTGTCGGCGGCAGGTCGGTCGAACCGACACCGTTCGACGCCTCCTGCCTCGGAACCGAGGTGAACAACCTGGAACCGGACTACGGGAAGGCGCCGCTCAACGTCGTGCTCACGCAGGCCGACTACCGGACGATCAACCTGCTACGGCGCCATCCGAGTGGTATCGCACGGGTGATGCGCGTCGGAATGCGCTGGATGGCAGCGAAACTCACCGGAAAGCACCTTCTCGGCCGAGGCCAAGCTCTCGCTGCCGCTCTGCGGGCCGGGCTTCAGGACATCAATGTACCCGTGCTTCTCGACACTCCGATGGTGGATCTCGTCGTCGAGGGCGGTCGGGTTCGAGGCGTCGAGGCCGCCGACGGTCATGTTCTGCGCGCGGGCCTCGGCGTCGTGATCGCCTCTGGCGGTTTCGAACACAACGAGGAGATGCGCAAGCAGTACCAGCGTGAACCGATCGGGACGGAGTGGACCGTCGGGGCCAAAGCGAACACCGGGGACGGCATTCGCGCCGGCCAGAAGCTCGGCGCCGCTGTGGATCTGATGGACGACGCGTGGTGGGGGCCGTCGATTCCACTGACCGGCGGACCGTGGTTCTGCATCGCCGAACGCACATTGCCCGGCGGCATCATGGTGAACTCTTCGGGCAAGCGATTCCTCAACGAGGCAGCGCCCTACGTCGAGGCCGTGCATTCGATGTACGGCGGAGAGTACGGCGTCGGTGATGGACCCGGCGAGAACATTCCGACCTGGATGATCATCGACCAGAGGTATCGAGATCGATACATCTTCGCCGGCCTGCAACCGAAGAAGCGGTTCCCGTCTCGATGGCTGAAAGCCGGGGTCGTGGTTCAGGCGGACACCATCTCGGAACTGGCCGAACGGACCGGAATTCCACCCACCGAGTTGAGCGCAACAGTGAAGCGCTTCAACGGATTCGCGCGCACCGGTGTCGACGAGGATTTCGGTCGCGGCAACAGCGGGTACGACAAGTACTACG
>NZ_LVCV01000251.1 GCF_001647195.1 Rhodococcus sp. EPR-157
GGGAGGTCTCCTCACCGACGCCGACGCGCGCGTGCTGCGTGAGGACGGCAGTGTCGTCGATGGTCTCTATGCGGTCGGCAACGCAAGCGCCCCGGTCATGGGGCACACCTATGCCGGGCCCGGCGCGACCATCGGGCCGGCCATGACCTTCGGATATCTAGCGGTGCTCGACATGATCAGCCGGACGGCACAATGAGCATAGATCTGAAGGCTGCCCTCGGGGCCGAGCTACCTCGACAACGGTTTTCCTGGACTCCCAACGATATTCAGACCTATCACCTCGCTCTCGGCGCCGGATCGTCGCCGCTCGACAACCGGGAATTGCGCTATCTCGACGACGCGAAGCCCCAGGTACTTCCGACGTTCGCGACCGTCGCGGCGACCTTCCACAGCACGGAGGCTCCCCGGGTGCGGTTCCCCGGAATCGACATCGACCTGGCGAAGGTTGTGCACGGCAGCCAAGAGATCGAGACGTATGCACCTGTTCCGGCGTCGGGGGAGGCCGAGACGGTCACCCGAATCACCGAAATCTGGGACAAGGGCAGTGCTGCTGTCATCGTGCAGGAAATGATCACCACGGCTCTCGACGGCACCGCACTCTGGCGAGCACGATCGTCGATCTTCGCACGAGGAGAAGGTGGATTCGGTGGCGAGCGCGGCCCGTCCACCAGGGTGGCACTACCGGACCGGGTCGCGGACGCCGAAGTGCGCATTCCGATCCTGCCGCAACAGGCGTTGATGTACCGCATGTGCGGTGATCGGAATCCTTTGCACTCGGATCCCGAATTCGCCCGTGCAGCGGGGTTTCCGAAACCGATTCTGCATGGCCTGTGCACGTATTCGATGGTTGCGAAGGCAGTCACGGACACCGTCCTCGATGGCGATGCCGGCGCCATGCGCAGCATCGCCGCGCGCTTCGCAGGCGTTGTCTATCCCGGCGAGGACCTAGCGTGCCGCATCTGGGATGAAGGCGATCGCTACATTGTCGGCGTGACCGTACCCGGGAGAGAGGACGCCCCTGCTCTCGCCGATGTCGTAATTGCTGCCCGCTAAGCCCCATCGGGCTCGCCAAGCCCGATTGAAAAAGAAGACGGAGAATCATGTCCGAGCTGAATCGCCGACAGTTCATCGCCGCCGGGGCAGGCGCACTCGCCGCTGCCTCGGTGATGCGTGCAGTACCCGCCGGTGCCGCCCCCTTCGGAAGCGCCGATACGACGATACCCGCACCGCCGAACTTCCCCGGCGGCATTCCGCTGTATCAGCAGCGCTACCAGAACTGGTCGAAAGAGATCATCCTCGACGCCATCTGGACTTGCTCACCCGTGACGCCGGACGACGTGGTGCGATTGGCGAACTGGGCACACGCGAACGGCTACCGCATTCGCCCGCGCGGCGCCATGCACGGGTGGACCCCGCTGACCATCGTCAACGGCGAGAACCTCGATCGAACCGTTCTGGTGGACACCATGGTTCACCTGAACGGCATCTCGGTGAATCCCGGCGCCGCGACGGTCTCCGCCGGAGCGGGAGCCACGATCGAGGCGATTCTGGCGCAGTTGCAGAACAACGGACTGGGATGGGTCAGCGTGCCCGCGCCGGGTGTATTGTCCGTCGCGGGGGCACTCGCGGTCGATGCACATGGGGCAGCGGTGCCGGCTGTTGGCGAATCAATCACTCCTGGAACGACATACGGCTCGATGAGCAACTTGATCACGTCGCTCACCGCGGTGGTGTGGAATGGCTCCGAGTACGCACTGCGCACCTTCGATCGGTCGGAGCCCGAGATCACTCCCCTGCTGGCGCATCTGGGGCGTACCTTCCTGACCTCGGTGACGCTGCAGGCAGGCGCGAATACTCGCATGCGCTGCGAGAGCTTCACCGATATCGGCTGGCGCGAATTGTTCGCCACCGGCGGAGCCCCGGGTCGAACCTTCGAGAGCTTCCTCGACCGGACCGGACGCGTCGAAGCAATCTGGTACCCGTTCACCGAAAACCCGTGGCTCAAAGTATGGTCGATCTGCCCACAGAAGCCGCCCACTTCACGAGAAGTGTTCGGGCCGTACAACTATCCCTTCTCTGACAACCTGCCCGAGATCGCCTCGGATCTGATCGGACAGCTCACCGTTGGAAATACCTCCATCGCACCGGCATTCGGTCAGGTCTTCTACGGGACGACGGTCGCCGGGCTTGCCGCAACCGCGTCGTACGACCTCTGGGGATGGGCGAAGGACCTACAGTTCTACATCAAACCGAGCACCCTGCTCCTGACCGAAGGTGGGGGCGCCGTCATCACCTCCAGGGCCAACGTCGCACAAGTCATTCACGACTTCGCCGTGTGGTTCCAGAGCCGAGTGTCCTACTACCAGTCCATCGGACAATTCCCCATCAACGGTCCAGTGGAGATCCGATGCTGCGGTATGGACGATCCGGCCGACGTCGTCGTCGATTCGGCCGGTCCACCGACCATCTCGGCCATGCGACCTCGCCCGGACCACCCCGAGTGGGACACCGCAATATGGCTCAACGTGCTCGGAGTCCCCGGCACTCCCGGCATGTTCGCGTTCTACCGTGAGATGGAACAGTGGATGCGCGGACACTACTCCGGCCAATGGGCAACGTTCCGGCCCGAGTGGTCCAAGGGATGGGCTTTCAGCACCGAGCTGCCGTACAAGGATGCCGATGTCATCGACACGATACTTCCCGATACCTACAGGGAGGGCGTCCCGGCCGACGAGAACTGGGACACCGCCCTCTCCGTCTACAACACCTTCGACCCACATCGCATCTACAGCAACACCCTGATCGACCAGCTCCTTCCCTGACTACCCAGGTACCGCTGCGCCCCGATCGCGCATTCGAAGTGTCCTGGGTGATCGAATGTGGAATGTTGGGACTGCGAACTCGTGGTGGCGGTGAGGGGGAAGGACAACCGGTGAAGTGGTGGTTGTTTCTCGTATTCGGCGTCGTGGCGTGCGCCGGATACTTCGCAAGTCCACCAGGGCCGGTCTCGGAATCGGTGTTCGTCGGCATCGGACTGCTCTCGGTGTCGGCGGTGATTGCAGGGATGTGGATCTACCGGCCCGCCTCCATCCGGGCATGGGGGCTAGTTGCCGCCGGGTCTGCATTGTGGGTGGCGGGCGACGCCATGTACCTCTACATTTCGCAGACCCAGGGCACCGTCCCGTTGCCGTCCCCGGCGGACTACATCTACCTCGTCGGCTACCCGGTACTCGCGGCCGGTCTTTATCTGTTGGTTCACGAAGGCTGGAGGAGAGGCGATCTCGGCCACGTCGCCAACAGCATGATCGTCATGATCGCGTTCGGTTTGATTCTGTGGATATTCGTCGTTCAGCCGAACGCGGTCGACGTCTCCACCGCTGCGGGGCTTCTTGCCGTCGCCTACCCCGCCATGGACATCTTTCTACTCGGTCTTCTCGTTCACTTCGTCAGTGCGACGCAGTGGCAGAGCACAGCATTCCGACTGCTCATAGCCGCCGTCGTCCTTGTCCTGGCCGCTGACACGGCGTACGAACTCGTTACTTTCACCTTTGCCGGACAGAACGTTGCGGACGCGGGCTACCTGGGTTACAACATCCTCGTCGGCACCGCCGCACTGCACCCCTCGATGCGCCGCCTCTCCGCACCGAACCCGCGCAGCAGCGTTTCGACCATCGCGGCCTCGTACAACCTTCCCACCGTGCTCATCGTCACCGCGGCGGCGCTGACAGCACCTGCGGTCATGGCGATCATGCTGATCCGAGGTGAGCCCGTACGGGAATGGGGATGGGGAGTCGTCCTGAGCGCGACGATCCTTGTGTGCCTGATCTTCGTGCGGGTGAGCGAGTTGCTTCGGCTACTGCAACGGCAGACGAGGACATTACGAAACGTAGCCGACACCGATCATCTCACCGGTCTCCTGAACCGCCGCGGTCTCGAACGATGGATCGACGTCAACGACGCCTACCGACGACCACTTGCGTTCCTGCTGCTCGACATCGATCGATTCAAGGACATCAACGACACCTTCGGCCACCGGGTCGGCGACGACGTGGTCCGCGCCGTCGCCCACCGCGTTACCCGCACGGTGGGCATGCGCGGAGTCGTCGCCCGTGTCGGCACCGACGAATTCCTGATCGCGACCACGACCTTCCCGTTCGAAGCTGAGGATATCGCCCACGACGTGCACCACACGCTACGTAGGCCGGTCACCACCGCTGATGCAACGCTGTTCGTGGAGGTCAGTATCGGAATATCGACGTCGGCAGAACCGCCGACGGAGACGTTGGGCCAACAGGCCTACCTTGCGATGGAGTCCGCCAAGACGGTGCAGCCCCGCACCGCCGTGTACGACAGTTCGATGGCTCGCGACAACAGTGCGCAGTTGCTTCTTCTCAGCGAGCTCACCACGGCAATCGATCAGCATCATCTCGAGCTCTACTACCAACTTCAGGTCGACCTCACAGCCATGGAAGCAATCGGTGTCGAGGCCCTGCTGCGGTGGAACCATCCTGTCCGCGGATTGATCGAACCCGACTCGTTCCTTCCGATGGCAGAGCGCACCGGCCTGATCCGCCCGCTTCTCGACTTCGTCCTCACCCAGACGGCTGCACAGCACCTCGAGTGGCGACGCGAGGGCATCGATCTCGCACTCTCCATCAACGTCTCGACTCGAAACCTGCTCGACACCACACTCGTCGAGCAGGTTCGACGGGCGCTCGACGCCGGACTCGACCCACGAATGCTCACGATCGAGATCACCGAGACCTCGTCGATGACGGACCCACCGGTTGCGATCGAAACCCTGGCGGAGTTGCGCCGACTCGGCGTGACGCTCGCGATCGACGACTACGGAACCGGCTACAGTTCGCTGGCATACCTTCAGCGACTACCTGTGCAGCAGTTGAAGATCGACAAGACGTTCGTGCTCGACATGATGACGGTCCCCGCGCATCGTGTCATCGTACGATCGACGATCGACCTGGCACGCACCCTCGGCCTCACCATCACCGCCGAAGGAGTCGAAGACCGCGATACCCTCCTGGAGTTGAAAGCTTTGTGCTGCAACTATGCTCAGGGCTACTATGTGGGGCGTCCGGTGCCGGCCGACGAGATACCGGCATCGGTGACCAAGCTGAACGCCGAGCTGAAGGAGTACACGGATACCCCATGAGCGACGCCGAAAACCCGATGTCGGTCTACACCGCAATCCGATCACGCCGTGACGTTCGCGCCGAGTTCGACGGTCGGATCATCGAAGACGATGTGCTGCACAGGATTTTGGACGCCGCCCATCATGCGCCGAGCGTGGGCAACACCCAACCGTGGGATTTCGTGATCGTCCGGTCCCCGGACACATTGGCCGCATTCGGACGACACGTCGCCGACGAACGCGTGGCGTTCGCGCAGTCGCTCCCCGCCGATCGCCGAGAAACGTTCGATCCGATACGAATAGAGGGCATCGAGACTTCCGGTACCGGAATTGTCGTCACCTACGATCCCGAACGTGGCGGCCAGCACGTTCTCGGCCGGGCAACCGTCGACGAGACCGGCATCTTCTCTGCCGTGTTGGCCGTGCAGAATCTGTGGCTCGCCGCGATATCGGAGAGCATCGGCGTCGGATGGGTGTCGTTCTACCAGGAGCAGTTCCTGTCGGAGTTGCTCGGCATACCTGCTCCCGTGCGCCCGATCGCGTGGCTGTGCGTCGGACCCGTTTCGGAATTTCAGACGGTACCCGACCTCGAACGATTCGGATGGCGCCCCCGTCGCCCACTATCGGAGGCAATACACCGCGAGAAGTTCGGCGGCTGATTTCACCAGCCCCAACTGCCGGGAATTCCTTTGAACGGTCCGACGACGTCACTGGTGATCCAACCTTCGTAAAACCCACCCTCCTGCGGAGTGGCACGCTCGCCGTCGACTTCGCATTCCAGTCGGCTCGGTGAGAACGCAAGGTGACCGGTGATGGGAAGGAACCGTTCCGTAGGGGTCTCGTAACTCCAGGCCGCACCCGTACTCACCGCATCATGACCGTTCACGTCCCAGTACGTCGCCGCACCCTTCCATTCGCAGTGCGTGGAACGCGCTTCGGAAGGGCGCAGCGAGTTGGCGGCCACATCGTCCCGCGGGATGTACCACGTAGGTGGATGGCTCGTTTCGAGCACGCGCCAGGCCTCACGAGTCTCGGCCACCAGGACGCCCTGGAACCTAACCGTGATCAACCGGTTCGATTGCTCGAGCCTCGGGGGCCTCGGATAGTCCCACACCGATTCTTGACCTGGACCGGGCACCTGCGGAGTCACCTTGCTCATCCTCCCGATAGTGCCACGTATCCCGCACCCGAGGGCGCCGCGGTCAAGGCGCGTCTACCGGGTAGAGATCGTCGGATCGGTCCTCGTCGAGTATCCACCGGTCCACGTCTGCCAATGGATCGCTCAGCCGCTCGGCCACAAGGTCGCTCAACCGCTCGTCTTGTAGGGCTGGCATCGCTGAGTCCTCGCGAACCGGAGCCTCGCCGGGATCGGGATCGGGATCGGGTGCAGGGGATATGGGCACAGGGGGTTTGGGCACAGGGGGTTTGGGCACAGGGGGTTTGGGCACAGCTGGGGCGTCCTGTGTGGACGCTTCGCCGCGTGCCGATGAGGCCTCGGACGGACCGAGGGCGGGCAGTCGGACGAGGATGCCGAGGCCGTGGGTGGCGGCCAGTAGGCTGACCGGTGCCACGGTGGCAATGGTTGCCGACAGCGCGGGGTGCAGCGTGCCGGCCTGAGAGATGAACGCGTGCATGGCATTCGCTCCGATACTCACCAATGCCGCGATGACGAGGACTGCCCAGAAGAACCGACGCCCACTGCGTTGATCCTCGAATTGCGCAAGCGCGATGACCGAGATGGTGGCTTGAAGGATGGTGCCGTCGACGATGACCGGCCACAGCCACGACAGACTCCGGGGCACTCCCGCCATCGTCGCGAGATCCCATAGCGCCGCGAAGCTCAAGACGAACGACGCGATGCCGATGACCGTGGTGATGACGACCGCACTGGCAAGCGTCGCACGCAAGACCTTGTTCATGATTCGACATGGTGCACGAGGCCACCGACACGAAACCCGTCCAGACGCTCAGGCGCCTATTGCCGAGGCATACCAGAGCGCTCCCGCCATACATGTCAGCATGCACACCACCAGCGTTCCCACCGAGAACGGCCAGGCGATTCGCCGACGCGCGAGCCTGACGGCCGTCGCGAAGAATCCGATGACACCGAAGAGTCCGGCGACGGCAAGAGTAACCACGACAGCGGTGACGGCCCCATCTGCACTCGACTGATGTCGGTGGTC
>NZ_LVCV01000252.1 GCF_001647195.1 Rhodococcus sp. EPR-157
CCTCGGCGCGGTAATGATCGGCGCGGTCGTGGGCGGACATTCCACCCCACACGCCGTAGGGCTCGTTCGCCGACAATGCATGCGATCGACACTGGACGAGCACCGGACATGCGGTGCAGATGGCCTTGGCCTTCCTTTCCCGCATCGCGCGGGCTCGGCCTCGTTCCCCCTCGGGGTGATAGAAGACCGAGGAGTCGTAGCCGCGACACAGTCCGTCTAGTTGCCAATCCCACACGTCGGCATTCGGAACCGGCAATTCGACCGGCCGGGAAGGAACGCCTCTCACCATCGGGGTCTCCTCATGAGCGCCGGCGCATCGAGGTTTGTGACCTGTCTGCGCGCGCGGATGTCTTCGTGAACCACTTCACTTTCCCGCATTCAACATACTTTTGGCAAGAATGTCGGACATTTGTATGCCTAAAAACCAGCGCTGCTGCTTCATATTCCGCGGGTACGCTCCAGTTCGGCGATGATCGTGGCCGCGATTTCTGCAGGTGGCGGGCCTACGTCGACGACGATCGCGTCTTCGTCGGATCCGATCGACTCGAGAGTCGATAGCTGTGTGTCGAGTAGGCCGCTCGGCATGAAGTGGTTCATCCGGGCGTTCAACCTGCCGCTGATTCGCTCCCGCGTTCCTGCCAGGTGAACGAATACGACGCGACCTTCCGACCCTCTCTCCAGAACGTCTCGATAGCTTCGCTTGAGCGCCGAACATGTCACGATTCCAGGTTCGCCCGCTGCGGTGTGTGCTCGTATCCAGTCGGCGATGGTTTCCAACCACGGCCAGCGATCGGCATCGGTCAACGGCTGCCCCGACGCCATCTTCTCGACGTTCGAATCAGGGTGCAGGTCATCCCCCTCCTGCAGGTCCCACTTCAACGCACCCGCAAGAATGCCTGCGACAGTGGACTTCCCAGATCCCGACACACCCATGATGACGAGAACCGGATGGGGGTTCGGTGGCGAGTTCACGTCAGATCACCGCAATCCAAGTCGACATGCCAGCCAGGACCGTCACAGAAACAGCGCATACCATCACACTCCAAGTTTTCGGGTTCCGCTCGATCGAAGTACCCAGATACACCGTCACCAACCGGCCTCCCGCGTCGTGCGCAAGCGGTAGAAGTAGCGAGTACGAGTTCTTTCCCGTCGAACGTGAGGCAGTCAGCCCCGCCGGAACGAGGTGACCCTGCTCACTATCCCAAAATGTAGTACTTAATGCAAGACCGTGATCGATTCGTACTACTAATCTCTAGGCGCGCGCGGCGGGAGCCACGCGGGACAGGAACTCGATCTGGTCGGCGACGACGCGGTCGAACGCATCCCCGACATAGATGTCGAAGTGGCCGTCCGGATAGACGACGACCTCGCCTTTCGGTGCACGCTTCGCATGCCGCAGGGTGGCCTTGGCCGGCGCAACGGTGTCGGTCTCGCACACCGAGAACATGATCGGGCACGTGACCTTTCCGGCATGCCGACCAGGGCGACGCAGCGGAATGTCGAGACCGACCCGGGCCAGTACCTCGTTCCGAAACGTCTTCCCCTCGGGCACGAGCGCCAGATAGCCGTCCAGTGCGTCGGACGAGGACATCAGGGCTGTCGAACCCGGCGGGCCCGCCAGCGGGATGAACTTCGGCTCGCGACCGAGCAGGGAGCCGACCCGGTCACCTACCGCGCGCGCCGTCACCCGAGCCGCCACGAGCGGGTTCGTGGCCAAGGCGGATGCCATACCGTCGGTGAACGGGCATTGCGACACCACAGCGTCGACACCACCGTCCCGCGCCGCCGCGACGATTACATGGCCACCGCCGAACGATGTCCCCCACAGCACCACACCGCCGCTACCACGTGTTCGCGCGTACGCGATGGCCGACGCCCAGTCCTCCAGCTGCCGGTCGATGTCGAGAAGTTGGCGTGGCTGGCCCTCACTGTCGCCGAAGTGGCGGTAGTCGAACACCAGGCACGAGTACCCCTCGGCCGCGAACCTCGAGGCGAATGCATCGAGACGCATCCACTTGACTCCCCCGAGCCCGTGTCCCATGACGATCACCGGAGCTCCCTCTGCACCCTCGTAGAACCAGGCACTGCAGTCGACCGAACCGGATGGAAAACGCACGTCGTAACGCTTGGTCATAGCCCACCTCCCCGTTGCCGAAGACACTAGCGGCGAGAGAACCTCGCGTATACATGGCACGATCGAACAGTGGTGGTCGAAGCACGCGCGGATTTCCTACAACTACACGACTCCGTACTCGAGAAACTGGGACGGAACATCGTGGACGGAACCGTGCCCGCGGGAACCAGGATTTCGGCGGACGACGTAGCCACCCGGTTCGAGGTATCACGAACGGTCGTCCGCGAAGTCGTTCGCGTACTCGAATCTCTCGGACTCCTCACCGTTCGTCGCAGAGTCGGCATCACTGTGCTCGATTCCTCGCAGTGGAATTCGCTCGATCCACTGGTGATCAGATGGCAACTGGCCGGACCCAACCGCGCAGCACAACTTGCAATACTCAGCGAATTACGTTCGGGTATAGAGCCTTTGGCAGCACGGCTCGCCGCACAACGGGCGACACCGGAACACTGCGGACAGCTGACGGCCGCAGTGATCGGCATGTCTGCCACCTCCCGTGCCGCGAACTCCGACGCCTACCTGGCCCACGATTCCGACTTTCACCGCACTCTTCTTGCAGCATCCGGTAATCCAATGCTGCGTTCGATGTCCGAGATCGTCGTCGAAGTACTGGCCGGGCGTACCCGTCACGCGCTGATGCCGCATCAGGCCGATCCCGAGGCCATTCGCTTGCACGGCGTCGTCGCGTCTTCTATTCAGGCGGGTGACGCGCAGGCGGCCGAACGGGCAATGGAGCAGATCGTCACCGAATCGGCCATTGCGATGAACGCTACTTCTACTTCGACAGAATCAGACCAGACGTAGGAACGCCGGTACCTGCCGTCACGAGTACGTTCTCCACGTCGGGTACCTGGTTCACCGAAGTTCCCCGAATCTGCCTGACGCCCTCGGCAATTCCGTTCATGCCGTGGATGTACGCCTCACCCAACTGCCCACCGTGGGTGTTGAGGGGCAGCCTGCCGCCGAGTTCGATGGCACCGCCGGAGACGAAATCCTTGGCCTCACCCGGGCCACAGAACCCCAGTTCCTCCAACTGCATCAGCACGAACGGCGTGAAGTGGTCGTACAGAACTGCCGTCTGCATCTCCGCCGGGGTCAGACCGGACTGCGCCCACAACTGATCACCGACGAGTCCCATTTCCGGCAACCCCGTCATTGCGTCGCGGTAGTAGCTGGTCATGATGTATTGATCAGGCCCACTCCCCTGCGCTGCCGCGGTGATGACGGCCGCCGGATTGGGAAGATCCTTCGCACGCTCGGCGCTGGTCACGACCAGTGCGATGCCACCGTCGGATTCCTGGCAGCAGTCCAGCAGATGCAACGGTTCGGCGATCCACCGCGAATTCTGGTGGTCCTCCAACGTGATCGGCTTGCCGTAGAAGAACGCCGCCGGGTTGTTGGCGGCATGCTTGCGGTCCGCGACGGCAACTCTGCCGAAATCCTCGCTCGTGGCACCGTAGACGTGCATGTATCGGCGGGCGACCATCGCGACGAAGGACGCCGGAGTGCCGAGACCGTGCGGGTAGGACCATCCGGCGTCGATTCCGGACGACGTCGGCGCGGCCGCAAGATGTGATGCCACCTGGCCGAACCGCGCGCCCGAGCGCTCGTTGAACGCCCGATACGCGACGACGACATCGGCGACGCCCGTTGCGACGGCAATTGCGGCCTGCTGAATCGTCGCGCACGCCGCACCGCCGCCGTAGTGAATACGACTGAAGAAGGTGAGATTGGGGATACCGACCGCTCGCGCAACAGCTGTTTCGGTGTTGGTGTCCATCGTGAACGACGTCAGTCCGTCGACGTCGTTCGGCGTGAGGCCTGCGTCGTCCAGAGCGGCGGTGACGGCCTCGGCTGCAAGCCGAAGTTCGCTCCGCCCGGAGTCCTTGGAGAAATCCGTTGCTCCGATGCCGACGATCGCCGTTTCTCTGGAAAAGCCGCTCATACCAGCCTCACCGTCGCCGTGATGTGGGCCCCGAGAGAGTCCGTGCCGAGAACGTCCACGGTGACCTCACCGTCTTCCACCCTCGACACAGTCCCTGTCAGTGTCAGCTTGTCGTAGGCGTACCACGGCACACCGAGTTTCAACGCGATCGACCGCAGCACCACGGACGGGCCGGCCCAATCGGTGACGAAACGCTGTACGAGCCCGGTGTCGGTGAGAATGTTGACGAAGATGTCCTTCGATCCTCTCTGGACGGCCTTGTCACGGTCGTGGTGCACGTCCTGAAAATCTCTGGTGGCCAACGCCGTCGACACCACGAACGTCGGATCGGCGGTGATCTGCAACTCGGGGAGAACATCTCCGACGGCGGCGATCATCGCACGGCCTTCCACGCCGGGAGCGTCAGATCGTCGTCGATACACACGAACTCGACCTGCACGGGTAGTCCGACGACTACCTCCGCCGGATCCACTCCTCGTAGTTCTCCGAGCATCCGCACTCCTTCCTCGAGTTCGACGAGCGCAACCACGAACGGCAACGTTCGGCCCGGAACCTTCGGTGCATGGTGAACGACGTAGCTGTACACCGTGCCCGTTCCGGCGGCGACGCAATAGTCGATGGGCTTGTTCTTGTCCTGCCAGATCGCCGGTATCGGCGGGTGCCGGAGTGAACCATCCTGCACCCGTTGGATTCTCAGCTCGCCGACCTTGGTTCCCTCCCAGAAGAACTCGGTCTCCTGCGAAGCCACGGGTCGGATCTGCTCGGTTGGGTCCTCTTTCGCGACAGGTGCGAACTTCAGCACCCGAAACAGCATTTCGGCGACAGCCTCGTCGCCCACGTACCAGGTGTTGTGCACCGTCACGAACCAACCAAGGCCAAGGCCCGTTTTCTTCGGCCCCACTACGTCACCGAGGCGGGCCGTCAGCGTCACTTCCTCCCCGAGCTGCAGGTACCGGTGGTACGTCTGCTCGCAGTTGGTAGCGACGATCGACGTGAAGCCTGCCTCGTCGAGGATCTCCATGATCTCGCCGAGCGGATCGTCCGCAGCTCGGGTCCGGTGCAGACCGCCCATCGTCCAGACCTGCGCCATCGCGGGCGGCGCGACGACGCCTGGATGCCCCGCCGCTTCGGCTGCAGCGGCGTCGACATAGATGGGATTGGTGTCGCCGATGGCCTCGACCCAGTTGTTGATCATCGGCTGGTTGACGGGATCGCGGCCTGGCTTCGGCGCGCTGTCACCCGCCGCCGCAATGCGTTCGGCCGCCTGGAGGATCGACGCGCTCACCGGATCACCCTCGGCAACCCGAGACCGGAGGTGGCGATGAGTTCGCGCATGACTTCGTTCACACCACCACCGAATGTGATGACGAGATTGCGTTTGACCTGTTTGTCGAGCCAGTCCATCAGTTTTCCGGTATCCGGGTCCGCCGGGTTACCGTGCCGACCGACCATTTCCTCCGCTATCCGACCGACGCGCTGAATACGTTCGGTGGCAAACACTTTCGTTGCCGAAGCGTCCGCGATGTCCACCGAATCGGCGGTGCTCGATGCCACCTGCCAGTTCAACAGTTCGTTGATGCGAAACGTTGCCTGGATCTCACCGAGGACGCGCTGCACATCGGATTCACCCAGCAGCGAGTGATTCTCGGCCCACCTGCGCAACCGCACGTAGAGACCGGCGATTCGTCCGGCAGGCCCGAGCATCACCCGCTCGTGGTTGAGCTGAGTGGTGATGAGCCGCCACCCGGCGTTCTCCTCACCGACCACCATGTCGACGGGAACTCGGACGTCGTTGTAGTACGTGGCGTTGACGTGATGCGCGCCGTCGCACGTGATGATCGGAGTCCACGAGTAGCCAGGATCGCTGGTGTCGACGATGAGCATCGAGATACCGCGGTGACGGGAATCCGGTGCGCCGGTGCGCACTGCCAACCAGACGTAGTCCGCGTCGTGTCCACCCGTGGTGAAGATCTTCTGTCCGTTGACGACGTACTCGTCGCCGTGCCGAACCGCAGTCGTGCGGAGCGACGCCAGATCGGTGCCCGCCTCGGGCTCGGTATAGCCGATGGCGAAGTGGACGTCGCCCGCGAGAATGGCCATCAGGAATTTCGCCTTCTGTGCCTCGGTGCCGTACTTCTGCAGCGTCGGACCGACGGTTTGCAGCGTCACGGCCGGTAGCGGAATGTCGGCTCTGGCAGCTTCGTTCACGAAGATCGACTGCTCGAGGTCGCCGAAGCCGTGGCCACCGAACTCCTTCGGCCATCCGACTCCGAGCCATCCGTCGCGGCCCATGGTCTTGATGATCTTTCGGTACGTTGCTCCGTGCCGCTCGGTCATCATGATGTCGGCGTCGTGCTCGTCGACGAGGTCGGCGAAGTAGTTACGCAGTTCCGCTTGAAGTTTCAGTTGGTCTTCGGTCAGTTCGACGAACATGCTGCCCCCACTAGGTCGAGTCGGTAGGACGAACCTCCGACGAGTCGGGCGAGATCCTTTGCCGCCGAGTAGTAGCGGTGCATCGGGTACGTGACATCGACGCCGATGCCCCCATGTAGGTGATGACACATCTGCATCGCCGCGGGTAGTTCAGCGGCGATCCAGTAGGCGAGGACGTCGGTGTCGTCGGCTTCTCGCCGCTGCGACGCCTGCCACACCGCAGAGACCGCGGCCACGTGGATCGTTCGGGCCGTGACATAGACGTCGGCGATCTCGCCTGCGACCGCCTGGAACGTCGCCAGCGGCTTTCCGAATTGATGCCTGCTTCCCAGATGCGAGGCCGTCAACTCGGCAGCGCCCGCGGCAATTCCGTCGGCGACAGCACCGATCGACGCCAGCGCAATCCGGTACAGGCCAGCGACGTCGTCACCGATGAACTCGCCAGGTGCCGAATCGAATTCGACGACGTACTCGGGGTCACCGGACGACGACGGCGTGCGGGTGAGCCGTACGCCGTCGCTCTTCGGGTCGACCAGAACGATTCCTGCCGACGTCGGTACGAGAATTCGGTAGGCCTGCTCCGCATACGCGACGGCGATCTTCGTACCCGTGACGCGCATGTGGTCG
>NZ_LVCV01000253.1 GCF_001647195.1 Rhodococcus sp. EPR-157
TCGTTCGATCGACCGCGTCCGGCGCAAGCATGGCCAGCGGGACGACGCCGAAGCCGATAGTCGCAAGGGCTGGACCGACCACGCCGGCATGCGCGAGTTCGGTGAGCACCGTTGCCGCTTCGGGGAGACCGAGGCCGTCGCCGCCTGCCGACTCGGGCAACAACATCGTGAGCAGTCCTGCGTCCCAGAGCGCGGCCCACAGGTCCGCGGGTTCGCGCGCCAATAGTCCGGAGACCATCTCGGCGATGGTCGTCTGGGTCGAATCTCGTGTGAAGTCCACGCCTGAGCACCTATCGACGAGAGAACCAGCATTGGTAGAACGTGTTCTATTTTTAACACCTTCGAGCGGCAATCACCAGACCCAACCCCCCGCTACCGCGGCAGCCCCAATATCCGCTCGGCCGCAACAGTCAGCAGGATCTGCGTCGTTCCGCCTGCGATGGACAGACATCTCGTCAGCAACATTTCCTTGGCGAGCGGACCTTCGACCGCGCCGACGGGTCCCACCGCCTCCAACGCGAACTCCGCGAGATCCTGGCGATGACGGACGCCGACCAGCTTGCGCACGCTCGATTCCGCACCCGGATCCTGTCCGCCGAGCCGTCGCAACGTCGCGCGGAACTCGAGCAGCGATCCGACAAGGCCGTCGGCGATGAGACCGCCGAGTCGATCCGCCACACCCGCATCCCCGACCGTTGCTTCGACGACATCCTCGAGAGCAGAGCCCAGCGTGGAACCGTTGCTCATCGCGACGCGCTCGTTCGCGAGGGTCGTGCGTGCGAGCCTCCAGCCGTCGTTCTCGCGCCCGATGAGACCCTCGTCGGGGACGAAGACGCCGTCGAGGAACACTTCGTTGAACACCGCGTCACCGGTGATCTCGCGGAGTGGCTCGATGCGGATTCCAGGCGATGCCATGTCGAGGACGAAGTAGCTGATTCCCTTGTGCTTCGGGACGTCGCGGTCGGTTCGGGCCAGGCAGATCGCCCAGTCCGCTTCCCGCGCGAGCGAGGTCCAGATCTTGTGTCCCTGCAGCGTCCAACCACCGTCGACCTTCTTCGCCGTGGTCCGCAACGAGGCCAGATCCGAGCCCGCCTCCGGTTCGCTGAAGAGCTGGCACCAGGTGATGTCACCTCGCAATGTCGGGCCCGCGAAGCGCTCGATCTGCTCGTCGGTGCCGTGTTCGAGAATCGTCGGGACCGCCCACCAGCCGATGACCAGATCCGGTGGTGTCATGCCCGCACGATGAAGTTCCTCGGCGTAGAGCAGCTGCTCCGCGGGACTCGCGTCGCGTCCGTGTGGTTTCGGCCAGTGCGCCGCGGCCAGACCCGACGACGCGAGAGCCGCGCGAGGGTCCTCGGACGCGACGATCTCCCCGACCTCGTCTCGGGTTCTCGCGCGCAGCTCCTCTGCCGCACCCAGATCGACGGAAAGGGTTCTGCGAATGCCCGCGCGCGTCAGATCGGTGACCCGTGTGCGCCACCGCGTCGCGCCACCGAGCAGTTGCCGCACAGCGAGCGCGCGACGCAGGTAGAAGTGCGCGTCGTGCTCCCAGGTGAACCCGATTCCGCCCAGGATCTGAATGCAATCCTTTGCTGTGTCGACGGCGGCATCCAGCGCGATCGCACCTGCAACTGCGGCCGACAGCGAGAATTGCTCGGATGCGGTGTCGGCTGCCACCGCAGCGTCCCACGCCGCTGCCCGCGTCTTCTCCACGCGGCACAGCATGTCGGCGGCCAGATGTTTGACGGCCTGAAAGCTCCCGATCGGCGCGCCGAACTGCTCGCGAAACTTCGCATGTTCGACGGCAGTGCGCAGACACCACCCAGCGATGCCTGCGGCTTCGGCGGCGGCGAGGGTGACGGCAAGATCGTGCACGTACTGCGTCGACACGTTCTCGAGGACGGCGTCCGCCGGGATTCGAACCGCCTCGAGCGACACCCGAGCCAGCGGAACCGTCCGATCCACGCCGAGAACAGATTCGATCTTCAGTCCTGGGGTATCCGCGGCAACAATGCACCAGACCTGCTCACCCTCCCGACTGACCGGCAGCAGAACCGCGACGCCGTCGGCACCGCCGAAGGCGAGTTCGGCGGTGCCGTCGACGATCAGTGAGTTCTCCTCGGCTCGCGCCTCGGGAATTGCACCGGACAGGACGACGGCAACGGGAGTATGCCCGTCGCAGATATCCGCGGCGGATCCGTGCTTGGCCAGGACGATCGCAGCCAGGACCGTCCCGATCACCGGCCCGCCCACGAGTGCTGCGCCTGTCTCCTCCAGCATCGCGGCGAGGTCCGCCGTGGTGCCGCCCGCGCCCCCTGCACTGTCGGGCACCGCAACGGAGAACACCCCGAGATCGGCGAGCGCCTGCCAGTGGCTACGCCAAGCGGACAGCTCGTCAGCGCGTAAAGTTCCGATCGGATCGGCCGAAGACACCCACGATCGAATCGATTGCTGGACGTCGCGCTGGTCCTCGGTCGTGGCAATTGTCACAGTGGTTTCCCCAGGTCTCGTGATGACTTTTCCATCTAGAACGTGTTCTAATACGCTAGCTGGTCACGAGTCAAGGTGCGAAGGAAAACGTCAATGACCTCATCATCCAGGTCGGGCGCAGTGAGCCCTTCCGACAAGAACGGATCGGGCGATCTGACGCCACTCCGTTCGGTCGGTGTGCTCACGGACGACGATCTCAGCTCCAACGCACAGCGTGAACGCCGCAAGCGCATCCTCGATTCCACGCTCGCACTCGCGTCCAAGGGCGGATACGAAGCCGTCCAGATGCGTGCGGTCGCCGAGCGCGCCGATGTAGCCGTCGGAACCCTGTATCGCTACTTCCCGTCGAAGGTCCATCTGCTGGTATCGGCACTGGCCCGCGAATTCGAGAAGATCGATTCCCGCCGCAAACTTCCCCCCGGCCAGACGCCCCAGGAGCGCATGCACCTGATCCTCGGGCAGATCACACGGGCCATGCAACGTGATCCACTGCTCACCGAAGCGATGACGCGAGCCTTCATGTTCGCCGACGCGTCCGCCGCCGCCGAGGTCGATCAGGTCGGGCGCCTGATGGACCGATTGTTCGCCAAAGCGATGAGCGACGGCGAGCCGACGGAGTTGCAGCTCAGTATCGCTCGCGTCATCAGTGATGTGTGGCTGTCGAATCTGGTGGCATGGTTGACCCGGCGATCCTCCGCCACCGATGTGGCAGCGCGACTCGAACTGACCGTCGATCTTCTGCTCGGAGACTCCAAGGCAATCGACTAGCCCGACGATGTCCGAGTAGGCGGTTGTGCCTTGATCGCCTAGATTCGTTCAGGTGACTGCACTGGATCTGCCGCTGGAACTTCGCCGCGCCCTCATCGGCGTTGCCCGGACCCCTCGATTGCTCGTCACTTCCGACTACGACGGCACGATGGCGCCCATCGTGTCCGATCCGTTGAAAGCGTTTCCGCACCCCGAAGCCGTGAGTGCCATGCGCGGTCTCGCGACCCTCGCTGGGACCACCGCCGCTGTCATCTCCGGTCGCGCACTGCGCGACCTGGCAACGCTGTCGCGTCTGCCTGCCGAGGTACAGCTCGTCGGCAGCCACGGCAGCGAGTTCGACGTGGGCTTCATCCACGCCATCGACGACGAGGCCAAGAGGCTCCTGCACGACATCGCCACCGACATGCAGTCGATCGCGGCCCGCTGCCCCGGCGTGACCGTCGAGGTCAAACCCGCCAGTGCGGCCCTGCACGTGCGCAACGCCGAGCCCGACGATGCCGAACGCGCTCTCGAAGCGGTTCGAAACGGCGTTGCTCTGCGCGACGGCGTGCAGATCACGGAGGGCAAATCCGTCATCGAGCTTGCCGTCATCGTCACCGACAAGGGCGTCGCACTCGACATCCTTCGCCATCAAGAAGGCGCGACGGCGGCGGTCTTCTTCGGCGACGACGTCACCGACGAGAAGGCCTTCGCCCGGCTCCACGGCCCCGACATCGGCGTCAAGGTCGGCACCGGCGACAGCGCGGCCGAGTTCCGCATCGCCAGCACCGCACAGGTCGCACTCGCCCTCGCGTTCCTCCTCGAGGAACGTCGGCAATGGCTGTCCGGGGCGGACGCCCCGCGTATCGAGCGGTTGACCATGTTGGCCAGTCCCAATGCCGTCGCGCTCGTGACCCCCGATGCGAACCTGACCTGGCTGTGCCACCCCGAACCCGACTCCGCGGCGATCTTCGCGCACCTCCTCGGCGGCAACGAAGCCGGCCACTTCAGCGTCGGACCGACCCGTGCCGCCCTGCCGCTCAGCCAGCAGTACGTCGACGGCACCATGACCGTGCAGACCAAGTGGTCGAGCCTGCAGGTCACCGACTACCTGCCGCACGACGTGCCCAGTGGCCAGACGTCGCTGACCCGGGTCATCACGGGTAAAGCGACCGCCGTCGTGACATTCGCGCCGAGGCCCGAGTTCGGCAAGGTCTGGGCTCGCCTCGAACCCGAGAACGACGGTCTACGCATCTACGGAACCGCGGATCCGATGGTGCTGCGCAGTCCTGGAGTGCGATGGAACATCGTGTCCGACGGAGCGCAGCAGACCGCGCACGCCGAGGTCGACCCGTCCTCGGGTCCTATCGTTCTCGAACTACGGCTCGGCAGCGAAGATCTCGAACCTTCTGCGGTTCCGGAGACGGAACGACGACAGCGCGCCGAGGCCTACTGGAAGGACTGGGTCGACGGTCTGACCCTGCCGCCGCTCAAGCGCGATCTGATGAAGCGGTCGGCGCTGACGCTACGCGGTTTGGTGCACTCCGATTCGGGTTCGATCATGGCTGCAGCCACCACCTCTCTACCGGAGGAGATCGGCGGCGTCCGCAACTGGGACTACCGCTACTGCTGGCTACGAGACGCGGCACTGACCGCGTCTGCACTGGTGAACCTCGGCTCGACAGAGGAAGCCGAGAACTACCTTTCCTGGATTCACGGTGTGTTGCAATCGGTTCCGGGCCCCGAGCGGTTGCATCCGCTGTACACGATCTGGGGCCTCGGACTGCCACCGGAAGCTGTCATCGACGAGCTTCCGGGCTATGCCGGGTCCCGGCCGGTACGCGTCGGGAACGCCGCGAACCAGCAGGTGCAGCTCGACGTGTTCGGCCCCATCGTCGACCTCATCTCATCCCTCTCGCATGCTCGCGAGGCGAAGGGGTTGCACGGGAAAGAAGCGCTGTCCGAGAACGATTGGTCCCTCGTCCGGTCGATGGTCGAGGCCGTCGAGCGTCGGTGGTCCGAACCCGATCACGGCATCTGGGAGATCCGCGGCAACCCGCGCCACCACGTCTACTCCAAGGTGATGGGGTGGATGACGATCGACCGGGCCCTCACCCTCGCGTCCACGTTCGACCGCGAGACCGAACCGGGCTGGGAGACACTGCGTTCGACCATTCGAGCCGAGGTCCTCGAGCAGGGCTGGAACGACGAAGTACAGTCCTACACCGCCGCGTACGACGGCTCCGACCTCGACGCCGCCACGCTCCACATCGGGCTGTCCGGGCTGATCGACGCGTCGGATCCGCGGTTCGCGGCGACGGTCACCGCCACCGAAGCAGAGCTTCGCAGCGGATCGACGGTGTACCGCTATCACCACGACGACGGATTGCCCGGCGGCGAAGGCGGTTTCCACCTGTGCGCCGCGTGGCTCGTCGAGGCCTACCTGCTGACCGGGCAGCGTTCGGAAGCGGAAGCCCTGTTCACCCAGCTCGTCAGCGCCGCCGGACCGACCGGCCTCCTCAGCGAGGAGTACGACCCAGTCGCAGAGCGCTCCCTCGGCAACCATCCGCAGGCCTACAGTCACCTCGGTCTGCTGCGGTGTGCGGCGTTGCTGAGCTGATCCGGGCGTCGGCCCACCATCGGCCCGCGCCCACCATCGCTTGAAAGGTCCATCCATACGATCAGATGGCTGCGAAGGTCCATTCAAGCGATGGTGGGCGGGCGAAGCTCACCCCGGCGGCGGCCCGGCGGTTCGCCCCTTGAACAGCTCGGTGGGCATGAACTCGGTCGATACGACGCCGGATCTCGAGGTGGACATCAGCAGCGCACCTGCCCGTCGCCCCTTCTCCTCTGCGTCCTGACGGACGGTGGTGAGGTTGTCCCGGATGGCGTCCTCGACACCGTCGAATCCGGTGACCGTGAGCTGGCCGGGCACATCGATGCCCGTGACCTTGGCGAAGTTCAGTGCTCCCAGCGCAAGGACGTCGGTCGTGCAGAGCAGGGCCGTGGTGTCGCGATTTGCCTGTAACGCCTGCGCAGCTGCCGAGTGACCGGAACGCATGGTGTGTTCGAACCGCTCGACGACGGTCAACGACTCCGGATCGAGTCCGGCGTCGACCATCGCCTCCTTCACACCCGCGATTCGTTCGCGCTGGACGTGAAAATGACTGTCTGCCAGTCTCGCTGGGGGTACGACGCCGTCGCGACGGTCGCGTCCCAATCTCATGCACAGCACGGCGATGTGCTCGTGTCCGAGTGCTATGACCTGTTCGGCGAGGAGCTTCATCGCGGCGCGGTCATCGATCGCGACGAGTGCCGCCTCGGGCACTCCCCGCGGTTGGTCGCAGATGACGATCGGCAGGTGCCGTTCGCGGACCGCCAGCAAGTATGGATCGTCGTCGGCGACGGAGTAGACGACGAACGCGTCGACGCCTGCCTGCTGGACGACGGCAGCGGCTGCAGTGTCTTCCCGATCCGGACCAGCAGGGATGAGCAGAAGCCCTTGGCCGGCTGCCTCGCACGATTCGGCCAGACCGGCGAGGAACGCCATCGCGGCTGGATCCCGGAACGAGTAGCTGAGAGCCTCGGTGAGTACGAGTCCGACCGCGCCGGCCTTGCGGGTACGGAGCGAGCGCGCCACCGGATCCGGGCCTGCGTACCCGCGACGCTTCGCCGCCATGTGCACACGTTCACGCAGCTCAGGGGACAGTTGGTCGGGACGGTTGTACGCGTTCGACACCGTGGTGCGAGACACCTTCAGCTCGGCCGCGATGGACGCCAACGTAGCCGGGCGCCGTGGCTCCCTCGACCTGGACATACCCGGACGTTAGTCGCAAACCAGGTCACAGCGAAAATCGGCCCGATTCGATACTGAGCCACCGACTCGCTAGAGTACAACGGTAACGGTTTCCAATTGCATTTATCCTGCCGCTCGAGGAGTTCCCCAATGCGTCGTACCACCACCGCGCTCGTCGGACTGTCCTGCGCCGCCGCTCTGGCCCTGAGCGCGTGCAGTTCGGACGCCGAGACGTCGACCACCTCGGCCCCGGCCAATGCCGTCGACGGGCCCATCACCATCGTCGCGTCGACCAATGTCTGGGGCAGTGTCGCCGAAGCAGTAGCCGGAAACCTGGCCACCGTCGAGTCGATCATCGCCGACCCGTCGGCCGATCCGCACTCGTACGAGGCATCTCCCAGTGATGCCGCCAAGGTCGCGGAGGCCTCGCTCGTGGTCTACAACGGTGGCGGATACGACGAGTTCATCACCGACATCCTCGGCTCCGAAGGCCAGAATGTGCCGTCGGTGAACGCGTTCGAACTTCTCGATTCCGACCACGCACACGAAGACGCCGAAGAGCCGGAGGACACGAGCCACGAGTCCACCGACGGTCACAATCACGGCGAGATCAACGAGCATGTCTGGTACAACGTCGAAACTGCCGCTGCCACAGCAGAATCCATCGCCGACAAGCTCGGACAGCTCGATCCCGAGAACGCTGCGCAGTACACCGCCAATGCAGAGGACTTTCACGAACAGGTTCACGCAATCACCGACGTGACGGCCAAGATCGCCGCCGACTATCCCGCAGTACCGGTCGCACAGACCGAGCCGATCGCGCACTACCTCATCGAAGAGTCCGGTCTCGACGACAAGACCCCCGAGGACTTCAAGGACGCCATCGAAGAGGGCACCGATCCGTCCCCCGCGTCGATCGCAGCTACCCGCGACCTGTTCACGTCCAACTCCGTCAAGGCATTGGTCTACAACATCCAGACCCAGGACGCAGTCACGCAGGACATCCGGTCGACCGCCGAAGCAGCAGGCATCCCCGTCGTCGAGGTCACCGAGACGCTCCCCGAGGGACAGACCTACATCGAATGGCAAACCAAGGCGGCTCAGGATCTCGATGCTGCGCTGAGTGCATCCTGACTCGGCGGGCGCTCGCCAGCCCTGGAAAGCTGTAGTGCATGTCTGCTGTAGAACTGCGTGACGCCGGACTGGCGTTCGGCGAGCGCACGCTGTGGCAGAACCTGGACCTCACCGTCCAACCCGGAGAGTTCGTTGCCGTCCTCGGCCCGAACGGTTCCGGCAAGACGTCGCTCCTGAAGGTCCTGCTCGGCCAGAACAACCTGACTTCCGGTACCGCGGCGATCGCCGGAACGCCGGTGCATCGCGGTCAATCCGGAGTCGGTTACATACCCCAGCAACGCAGCATCGACGACGACCTTCCGTTACGCGGGCGAGATCTCGTCGGCCTCGGATGGGACGGTCACCGGTGGGGCATCGGATTCCGTGGGATGCGCGAACGCAAGCGCATCGTCCAGGACGCGATCGACCAGGTGGGCGCCAATTCGTTTGCCGGAGCGCCCGTCGGAACCATGTCCGGCGGCGAACAGCAGCGGTTGCGCATCGCGCAGGCACTCGTCGGAGATCCGTCGGTACTGCTGTGCGACGAACCTCTGCTCAGCCTCGATCTCGCCAACCAGCGGCTGGTGTCCGAACTGATCGATCGACGACGCCGGGAGCACGGGACCGCCGTCATGTTCGTCACCCATGAGATCAATCCGATCCTTCCCCTCGTGGACCGCGTC
>NZ_LVCV01000254.1 GCF_001647195.1 Rhodococcus sp. EPR-157
ACGCACTGGGCAGCGCGGGCGCGCATCATCCACCGACCGAGGATCCGCATTGAACGAGAAAGTGGTCGACGCCCTCTCCAAGATGTTCGACTTCAGCACCACAGCGAACCTTCTGAGCTACGACTTCGTCCAGCAAGCCCTCATCGCCGCCGCAATCCTCGGTCTGCTTGCCGGCGCGCTGGGGCCGCTGATCGTCAGTCGCCAGTGGGCGTTCGCCGTCCACGGCTCGAGCGAACTGTCCCTGACCGGAGCATCGGCTGCGCTACTCGTCGGCATCACCGTCGGTCTCGGCGCGATCGTCGGATCGGTCGTCGCCGCCGTGATGTTCGCATTGCTCGGTTCGAAAGCCCGCGACCGCGATTCGGTCATCGGCGTGATCATGTCCTTCGGGCTCGGACTCTCGGTGCTGTTCATCTGGCTCTACCCCGGACGAACCGGTACGAGCTTCGCCCTTCTCATCGGCCAGATCGTCGGAGTCGGGCAGAGCGGGCTGCAGCTACTGCTCGTCTGCGCGGTCGTCGTTCTGATCGTGCTGGTCGTCGTCTATCGCCCGTTGCTGTTCGCCAGCACCGATCCCGAGGTAGCGCTCGCACGCGGCGTCCCGGTTCGGGGACTGTCGGTCGTGTTCGCCGTGCTGGTGGGAGTCGCCTGCTCCCTCTGAGTTCAGATCGTCGGCGCTCTGCTGGTCCTGTCACTACTGATCACCCCAGCCGCCGCTGCCGCGCGCGTGACCGCCAGCCCGCTGAAAGCGACGTTGCTGTCCGTCGTCTTCGCCGAAACGGCCGCCGTCGGCGGCATCCTGCTCTCACTCGCGCCCGGCCTGCCCGTGTCGACCTTCGTCACGACGATCTCGTTCGTCATCTACCTGATCTGCCGGGTGATCGGGTCTCGTCGCAAGGCGAACTCCGGTCGCGCAATAACGGCCTAGACTGGTCATTCCGCAGGCTCCACTCCCGGCCCAAACTGGTCATTCCGCAGGCTCCACTCCCGGCCCAAACTGGTCATTCCGCAGGCTCCACTCCCGGCGGCTTAGACTGGTCGCAATGGCCTCAATCGATCTGAATTCCGACCTCGGCGAAAGCTTCGGCACCTGGACGCTCGGCGACGACGACGCCATGCTGTCGATCGTCACCAGCGCCAACATCGCGTGTGGATTCCACGCCGGTGACCCGCGAACGATCCTCGATACGTGCCGTGCCGCCGCCGACAGCGCCGTCCGCATCGGCGCTCAGGTCGGCTACGGAGGTCTTGCCGGATTCGGACGGCGCTTCATCGACATGGATGCTGCCGACCTGACGGCAGACGTTCTGTACCAAATGGGCGCACTCGACGGACTCGCACAGGCCGCCGGATCTGCCATCGCCTACGTCAAACCGCACGGCGCGCTGTACAACGCCATCGTCACCCATCGCGAGCAAGCACGTGCTGTCGTCGATGCGGTGCGCACCTACGATCCGACGCTTCCGGTACTCGGCCTGCCCGGTTCGGTATTTCTCGACGAAGCTCGCGAAGCTGGACTTCGAACCGTCACCGAAGCATTCGCCGATCGCGCGTACACGGCGTCGGGCGAGCTGGTGCCTAGTAGTACTTTGTTAGGTCGGCGTGTCGGCTCGAGTTTTCCGTCGATTCTCGAGACCATTCGTGGATGGATACGTCAGAACTCGACGAGG
>NZ_LVCV01000255.1 GCF_001647195.1 Rhodococcus sp. EPR-157
GGCCCCGAACGACGTCCACTACACTTACCGGCAGCACGTCAACGCGGCCTGAAATTAACCATCTCCAGTGTCCGAAATCCCCGCGGCAGATCAGTCCCCGCAGTACCGCCGCAGCAGATCGACTGCGTTGTCGTCGGAGTCCGTCGTTAAGGGCGGGGGGAGAGTCACAGTCATAGCGGTCGATGGTCGCAGACAATGATGACGTCGATGTGGGAGTTCGATCTTCTCTCCCTCGCGATGCATGCTCGCCCTCGGAAGTGGGTCCGGTCTACCCACTCAGGGCTTTGACTAGTGCGGGGCGAATTCGATCAAGCGTGTCAGGACCTAACTTGAACACACCGGGCCGCTTCGAGCTTGCTCTGACTGAATGATCGTTGGTGTTGGGGTTGTGATACTTCAGTTCCCAACCGTCACCCGACGTTTTGATCTCAAGCGTCGAGCACGAGTCGTCATGACCGATGGATGGCTCGATATCGATCTTCCAGCGTCGGGTCACCACGCCCTTCGCCTTCAGACCACCGGATTGTGCAAGCGGAACAAACTCTTTGACGGCCGAATTCGTCGACTCCCAAGCTTGCGCTTGCCACTGTCGACGTATGTCCTCACTCGACACAAGAGCGCTAGCGCTTTCGCGCCGGAGCCGATCCGCATCTTCTGCCATTCCCATGTCACTCATTATCAGCCAGTACCGACGAGATAAAGATCATTCGGTTGCAGGACAATTGTCCCCAACAGATGAACACCGCGGCCGACACCTCCGTGCGGTCTCGAGATGATCTAGACTCGGCTAAGTTCGAGCGTCGATGAGGGTCACGTTCGAGCGCGCCCCACCCGTACCGATTCACCCGCACTGCGTTCACCGCACTGCGGGCTGCCCAGCTCTGTGAGCGATCGGTGCCTGTCCGGTGGGGATATCCGCGCACCGAATCTGGAAGGCCCTCACCTCTGATGTCCCTGACTCCCGCACTTGACCGAGAGACCGTCATGGCGCGCGCACGCGATGCTGCGTTGTCTCGCACCAAATTCGTCGAAGCACTCATCGATGCCGCCCAAGCGGCCGCCGCTGCCCACGAGAAAGCCGCCGAGGCGACCCGCACCGCCGCCCGCGCCGACGCCGAGCACGCCGACGCCTACAAAGATGCACTCGACGCCGGGTGGACAGCGGCCGAACTCAAAGACAGCGGACTGATCGCACCGACACCGGTCGGCAAGAAACCATCGAAGACATCTGCCAAGCGGACCACCGGTCGCGGTACGCCGCGCCGCCGAGTCGGTGCCGAGAACACCGCCGGCCCCGACCGACAACACAACGACGACGTCGCCTCGTCGCCTACACCCGACGTGTCGACCGAACCGCAGTCCTCGACTACCCCCGCGCACTGACACCGCTGCCCTCACACCACCCGCGCACCGGCACCGGTCGCGGATCCCCGTGCACCCTCGCACGCTCGACTCATCTTCTCCTCGTGCGGGCGCACCCACATCACTTAAAGGGACAAATTCACCATGAGCCAGCCCGAATTCAACGTCGAAGTAGCCACCCTCGACCGCAACGGCGACCCCGGTTTCGTGCACTACCGCGGAGCGTTCTACACCTCGCGCTCCGCCGGGCAGTTCGCACTCACGCAAGCAGCGGCACTGTCGGACACCCGCGAAGTCGACACCGTCTCCGTCGTCATCGACGCCGTCTCCGACTGAAGCTCTCGCCGTGACGTCGAGTTCATCGGCACCCCCGGCGAGCTCGCCGCCGAACTGAGTGCGCTACCGGCATACAAGAACGGTGTACTGCGCACCGTCATCTCCGCACCGCGAGAGGTCACCACTGCCGTCGCCGCCGTTCTCGACGCGTCGCCGCCGTTGCCCGACAGTGAGGTCGATGCACCCGGGGTGCTCGACGTTCAGGTGTACTCCACCCGCCCTGGCCCGATCCCGAACTCGCGCACCGACGTCGGCGCGTACGCCAGCCACGACGCGCACCGCATCGCAGAATCACTCGCCCGAGATCTCGGCGGCACCATCGAACCGATGCGAAGCGATACCGTCCTGCGCGTGATCCATGAAGCGGAGGTCTCCGATACCGACCGCATCGCCGCCGAGCGGTCCGTTCAGGTGCGGAACTTGCGCGCGAACATTTCCGTCCTCGACCCGGTCGCCGACGCCGAGCACATCACCGCCCTTGCAGCCGACCTCGACGAGCTGCGGGCGCGGTCGACGCCGGCCGCACGCACCGACAACACTGCGGCTGTGTCCGCGTCGGTATCGACGTCGAGCGCGGTCGACGTCGAGGGCGCGCCGACGCGGCCGCGCGGGTTGGTCACTGCCCCGCCCGGACGCTCGTCCGGAGCTGCGCGGGCCACCTCGCCCGCGCTGCACACCGCACCTGCCCCAACACACACAGCGGCGACATCACGGTCGGCCGATCACGGTCTCGGATGACCACCGACCATCAGTTTCCACCGCAGGTACGGGAAGGGCGGCACCGCTTGCCTCGGCCTCCGCAGCGGTCCGCCGCGATCGGCATGGAGGGCATCGCACTAGAGGGCGTCGGTAAGCCTGCGTTCCGGCTCGACGGCGGCGACCTCGGCGCGGTCCTGGCGTTCGATGCGGTGCTGTGGAACGAACCGATGACCGGCGTACTACGCGAAATCCACCTCACGCCCGGGCGCGTGCGGGTGGTCGTTCTCCAGACCGAACAGCAGAAAGGTCTCTACCCGCGATACACCGCGAGCGGTGACCCCGATGCGCCGTATCTGGCCGATTACGACATCGACTTCGGCGACGAGGTCTGGGTCAGCGATCACCACTGACACCGCTCGCAACCGACGAGAAAGGCACCCATACAGCCAATGTGGGTGCCTTTTCCGTACGGGCCGGTTAACGCGCGGTCAGCGCTGCGGGCGCGGCGCGGTGTCGGGCGCGTTGAAGATGTCGACCGCCTGTGCCCATACGGTCAGAGTGCGGCGTTCGGCGACGGTCATCTCGACGGCGTGAAGGTAGTCCCACTCCTGCAGCGCATCGAGGTCATATGCGTCGGCTCCGACGTGTCCGCACCACCGCAGGTACGCCCCGATCGGCGATTCCACCTCGGCGCAGACACCGCCTGCAGCGCTCACACGTTCGCGCTGTGCGCGTCGGCGTACTCGGCGACTGCATCGCGCAGTACTGCCGATCGGCTGCGGCCTTGCTGCGCGGCGATGGCGTCGATACGTGCATCGAGCGGCTTGGGTAGCCGGACCTGCCGCACCGGGGATTCGCTGCCGGGTTCGGCGTCGGGGTCCAGCGACGGACGCCCTCCGACACGGTCGAGCAGCGCCCGACCGTGTGCGGCGGCCTCGCGGCCCCGCTTCGCCGTCGTCGATTTGGTCGGCAGCGTCATCTCGTTCTCAGCCCAGTCGGACAGAGCGTCG
>NZ_LVCV01000256.1 GCF_001647195.1 Rhodococcus sp. EPR-157
CTCGACGCAACAGGATTCTGCAGACTGACGGCTACGAACAAAGCGTCCAGCACAGTTGTGTGAACAATACGGCTGCTCATCGCTTCGACGCGGTAATTCGTTTCCTTACTTCCTGCGATGAGATTGATCTCGGCAAGAGTGGTAATCGGGGAGCGGTAGAAGCTGGTGAGGGTGATTGTCCGTGCACCTGCTTTCTTAGCTGCCGTCAGCGCCATGATCGTCTCTCGTGTCTGGCCTGTATGACTGATGGCCAGGCAGGTGTCCTCGTCCGTGAGCAAGCTGGCGCTGACGTGCTGGCCGTGGCTGTCGATGGGTGCTTCTGTGAGCAGTCCGGCGGTACGGAAGCGGTATCCGGCATCCTGCACTATCGGCCACGACGTCCCGACACCGACGATCAGTAACCGGCGAGTCGACGCCAGGACCCCGACGGCTTGGTCGAAGCTTGTCGAATCGACGGTCGCGAGCGCTGTATTGACTGCGTCGGCCGTACTGCGAACGATCTTCTGCAGGACGGTATTGGGCGAGTCCGTCGCATTGACGTCTTCGTGCACTGTCTGTTGCTCGGGCAGTGCGTGGCGTGCGAGGTTGATCTTCAGATCTGCAAAGCCTTTGTATCCCATGTCTTTGCAGAACCGGACGACGCTGGCCAACGACGTGTCGCTGGCTTCGGCGATGTCGGTGACAGTCATGTGAATGACGGCGGGCGGATCGGCCAGGATGGTGTTCGCCACTGCCTGCGCGGTCCTTGTCAGGTTGGGAAGGCGGGCACGGAGAATGCTTTCGAAGTCAGACGCCGAGGGCGCGGTGATTGTTGGCGTGGTCGTCGTCACGTGGTTGCCCCTACTCCGTCGGCACGCGAGACGCTCCGCGGTGGGCATGCAATGACGTCGAGACGAGCGTCCGTCGTAAGGACGGCGAGTCGGTCGTTGCGCACTGGCACGGGCCTGGTGGTGACATGTCGGCCGAGCGCGGCGACCAATTCGTGGTCACCCGCGGGATCGATCACCCAGACATCGCCGGAAACAGTTGTCACCACGACCTGACCGCCGACTGCGACGGGATCCGTCGCAACGCCGATACCGGTGGATCTGTACGGTCCCCAGCCATCCGACTGGCCGTTGGTGAGCTGCGTGGACTTGGTCAGTGGTCTTCCTGTTCTCGTGTCGAGCACATGAACGGTGCCGTCGCCGGTGACGACAACGATCCCGGCTGATGTCGGTATTGCTGAAACTGTAGTGAACTTGCCGCCCACGACGGCGCGCCACACCATTGCACCGGTGGCCAGTTCCACGCATTCGAGCGTTTCGGATTCGGCCCGCATCACCACGGCGTGATCGGTGCCAGGCACTGCTGTCAGTGTGCTCGTCGGCGCCGGCCCGGAAGTCTGGCTCCACAGCACTGTGCCGTCACCGCTGTCCACTGCCGTCAACCCGCGGTAAGGCCCACTGAACGGAAGGACGACAACGTGCCCGCTAGCCAATCCACGCCCGTAGGTCATCAACGTGTCCACCGGCGCGAGTGCGCGGGTTGTCCATAGCTCGGCCCCTGTTTGCATCGACAGTCCGGTCAGGTGGTCGAGGGTGCCCACGATAAGTCTGCCGTCATCGGTGATAACAGGGGCGTTGAGTACGCGACCGTGTCGACTTCGCGGCAGGTTTGTGGCCCAACGAAGCTCGCCGGTGGTGGAATCGAGGCAGCTCAACGCACCCGAGAACGTCACTGCGATCATGGAGTCCGTGCCGTTCCCGGTCACGGACGTTATCTCGTCACCGTCGAGCCGCGTGCTCCAGATCGTCTGCCCCGTTGTCGAGTCGACGAGCGTGAGGTGTGCCCGGCCTGCATGGGTCGTGGGAACAGCAAGGCGATCGTGGTCGAACCCGAGGAGGTTGCCCCCGTGCTGTGTGTGATCCGGCGGCGCCTGCCACGTAACCTCGGCAGCGGTCGACGTCGCATGTCTGGGCCAGGTTGTCGCGGTTTCGCGGAGTAGGTGACCCGTTCTCGCGACGCTCAGCAGGTGCCAGGACGGCGGCGACC
>NZ_LVCV01000257.1 GCF_001647195.1 Rhodococcus sp. EPR-157
GAGAGGACCGAGATCGAGGTCGCGGGGTGCATGGCGTCGGTCAGGAGATCGAGAATCTTCTCCGATGGAACGTCGTGACTCAATACGATCAGCGGTCTGTGCGGATCGGTTCCGGCGAGGTCTTCGGCGACGAACGCGTCTTGCTCGGCGCGGTCGATGTCGGCCGCATAGCTGAACCAGTCGAGAGCCAGAACGTGGAACGGCCCGATGTCGGCGGACCACCAGCGCGGTCCCATCGACTGCTCGTAGCGCCATGTCGTGGCGGTACCGAGGAATCCGTCCCCTATCGGTCGGTCAGAGGAATCGGGGTTGTGCCGGTGGCCGTAGTGGTCGTGATTGCCGGGGATGACCTCGACTGGAATCGGGGACGCATCGACTATTGCCGTGAACGCCTCGAATTCGACACGAGTGCCGTGGTCGGTGAGATCGCCTGTGACGAAGGCAAGTTGAGCACCTGAGTTGGCGGCTGCGTCGAGTGCGACAGCGAGACCCTGTGCGCAATCCGTGCCATCCCCGAAGCGGTTGGCCAGTTCGACTGTGTCTTCTCGTCCCCCGGTCGAAGCGGACAGGTGGGTATCCGACATGTGTGCGAGTGCCGAGATTACCTGGTCAGCCCGTTCGCAGGTGAAGTCCACGGGATGGGTCGCCGGCAGCTTCCACCACTGCGAACATCTCACGCCCGAGGGGCGGCGGATCCAGATCGGCCTCGTCGACGACGGCAGCCTGAAAGTGCCATTTTCATCGGTGTGGGCCCATTGGGTGCCGTTGCTGACAGCCACGCCGGCGGCGGGCGTTCCGTCGCCCCATCGGACCGTCCCTGTGTGCATCTTTTTCATAGGTATATTCCATCACTCGGTGGATGGAAATTTCTTTCAGTTACGATTAAAAGAATGGAATTTTCATACAGGTGACATCGGCAGTTCGCTTGGAGTTGGTTTCGACCCGTCAATCTCTGTCGTGCAGCGCCTCCCGCTTCGAACCCCAGCTACCGAAACCCAGGAGATTCCATGTCGCACGGCCGAATTCTCACCACCCACACCGGAAGCCTTCCCCGTCCGGGAAACCTGTCCTCGCTGATCCGCCAACGCGAGAACGGCGACCTCGACGCCCAAGCAGCTGCTGGTCTGCCCGATCAGATCCGCGATGCCGTCGCCACTGTGGTTCGGCGTCAGCTCGACGTCGGAGTCGACATCATCAGCGACGGTGAGATGTCGAAGATCGGCTACGCCACCTACGCGAAGGAACGGCTCAGTGGGTTCGACGTCGAGGCTGAGGTACCGGAGGGCGGCGGGCTCTCCATCGCCGACCTCGTCGACTACCCCGACCTGGCCGCCAGCTCGCTCGACGGTCTCGAAACGTCGACCCCGGTCTGCGTCGGCGAGATCCGCTACGAGGGCCACGACCTGCTGGCGGCCGACCTGGACAACTTCGCCCGCGCGGTCGACGGGCAGCAGGTGACGCAGCGATTCATGAATGCTGCATCCCCCGGCGTGATCGCTCTCTACCTACCGAACAAGCACTACCCGACCCTCGATGACTACCTGTTCGCACACGCAGAGGCTATGCGCGTCGAGTACGAAGCCATCGTCGACGCCGGCTTGACCTTGCAGATCGACGCACCCGACCTCGCCATGGGCCGACACATCCAGTACGCCCACCTCAGTGACGCCGAGTACCTTCAGCGCCTCGACGTGCACATCGAGGCCATCAACCACGCTGTCGCGAACATCGACCCAGCAAAGGTTCGAGTTCACCTGTGCTGGGGCAACTATCAGGGCCCGCATCATCACGATATCGACCTCGACAAGATCATCAGCCGTATCCTGCGCCTACGCCCGAACGGTCTCGTCTTCGAATCCGCCAATCACCGCCACAGCCACGAAATCGACGTCTGGCGTGAGACGGGCATCCCCGAGGACAAGGTGCTCTACCCAGGGGTACTCGACACCTCCAGCGTCTACGTCGAACATCCGAAACTGATTGCCAACCGCATCGTCGCATTCACCGACATCGTCGGACGCGACCGCGTCATTCCCGGCAGCGACTGCGGATTCGCCTCGTTCGCAACGTTCGTGGCAGTCGACCCGGAAATCGCCTGGGCCAAACTTCAGACGCTGACCGCCGGTGCCCAATTGGCTACCGAAAGGCTGTGGAAGTGACCCTCACGCCGACGCGAAGGTCCGCCGTTGTGGACGAGCATCCAGCAGTCCCGATCCTCGACATCTCCGAATACCACGATCCCGCAACGAAAGACCGCTTTGTCGAAGCATTGCGCAACGCCTGCCATCACGTCGGATTTCTCTATCTGACCGGCCATGGTGTCGATCACCGGCTCAACACTGCGGTCACGGACGTCTCGAGGGACTTCTTCGCCAAGCCCGCGTCCGTCAAGCGCGAGATCGCCATGGTGAACAGCCCTCATTTTCGCGGTTACACACCCGTCGGCGGCGAGATGACCGGCGGGCGGGCAGACGTGCGCGAGGAAATAGACCTCGGACCGGAACGGCCTGCTTCGCATGACACCGACCGGCCGTGGCGCCGGTTGCAGGGACCTAACCAATGGCCCACGTCCGTACCCGATTTCGAACCGATCATGACTCGGTGGGCCCAGGATATGGACCGACTGGGACGAACGCTGCTCGACGCGCTGGCCGAGGGCCTCGAGATCGACTCCGACCATTTCCGAAACTGGGTCACCCCCGACCCGGAAGCCACGATCAAAGCCATACGCTACCCAGCACCGGTCGAAGGTCAAAAGCCCCAGGGGGTCGGTACACACCGAGACTTCGGACTGCTGACCTTCGTCCTGCAGGACGCCGTCGGTGGCCTGCAGGTCGAACGCGCCGACGGCGACTACATCGACGTGCCGCACCTACCTGGATCGTTCGTCGTCAATCTGGGCGAAATGCTGCAGGTGGCGACCCACGGCTACTACAAGGCCACCGTTCACCGCGTCGTCAGTCCACCGGTAGGCGTCGAACGGTTCTCCACCATCTACTTCTTCAATCCACGTCTCGACGCCACACTGAACCCGGTGGACTTGCCGGAGCACCTGGCGACAGGGGCCCGAGGCGGCGCCAGCGACGACCCGAACAACCCGATCCTCGATACCTACGGCGACAACATTCTCAAGGTGCGCCTACGCGCGCATCCCGATGTCGCCGAGCTCCACCACGCCGATCTACTGCACACCACCACCCGATGAGCTCCGTCCGAACAAAGGACCACGCCATGACCGCAACAGTTGACGCACCCGCCACCTACACACACCCCACCGATTCCGGACCGGTGACCCATCCCGCCGCACTGCCCGACGGAAACCCAGGCTTGATCGGATTGCCACTGACGATTGTCGGCGCGATGGGTCTCGGTTTCACCAACACAGGCATCGTCGACTCCGCGTCGGCAGCGATACCGATCGTGATGTCGGCGACCTCGATCGGACTGCTCCTGGCCACCATCTGGGCGGCCACCCTCCGCCAGAACATCAACGCCGCACTCTATTCGGTGTTCTTCGGCTTCTACGGGAGCTATGCCATCCTCTCGCTCGGCCTCACGAACGACTGGTTCGGCATTGCCCCGGACCAGGTCACCGCCACCAGCGCCATGTGGACCGGGAGCTGGTTGGTGACCATCACCATCCTCACCGTGCTCGTCGTTCGCCTGCCCTGGTCGTTCCCGTTCCTTCTCGCCATCGTCGATGTCGCGCTCGTCTGCCTTCTCATCGGAACGCTCACCGCGTCGACCGTGGCCACCCAGATCGGTGGCTGGCTCGTCTTCCTGTTTGTCGCTGTCGCGATCTACCTCTACGTCGCCGCGATGTGGGAGGAGACCGGCGGCTCCGCCCTGCCGATGGGACGGCCCCTCATAAGCTGAATCCACCGCATACACCAGACCGCTGCTGTGGGTCGACGCCCCTCTGGTAGATCGACCCACAGCAGCACCCGGACACCACCCAGAAAGCGATACGACATTGCACCACAATCCCACCAGCACAATCGATCTCGACACCTGGCACCGCGACGGCATGCTGGTCGTCGACAACGCCCTCGGCGGCGCCGAGCTCCTTCAGCTGCAGCAGTGGGTGCACGACCTCGAGCAACGACCCGGAACTCCCAACCAGCTCCTGCAGTACGACGAGACGACCGCTGACGGCCGCACCCGCCGATGCCGAACAGAGAACTTCGTTCCCTACCACGACGGATTACGAACACTGCTGACCAACGGGCGCATCCCCGATATCGCCGGAGCGCTGCTAGGCGAAACGGCAGTTCTCTACAAAGAAAAGATCAATTACAAGGCACCGGGAGGAAGCGGATTCGCCGCCCACCAGGACGCGCCCGCATACCCCTACGTGTCGAACACGATTGCGTGCATGGTTGCCGTCGACGACTCAACACTCACCAACGGGTGTCTGGAGGTCGCGCGCGGGCAGCACGCTGCACAGCTGCCTACCGACGCGCGCGGATGCGTCGAACCCGCAGTGGCCGAGAGCCTGCCGTGGGAGGCACTTCCCGTCCCTGCAGGCAGTCTGGTGTTCTTTCACTGCTACGTCCCGCACAGAAGCGCAGCAAACACCTCGGATTCGACCCGCCGCGCGATCTACCTCACCTACAACGGCGAATCCGACGGAGAACTGCGAGAGTCCTACTACACCAAACGAATACACGATCTGGCCGATCGACCCGATCAGCTGAGCCTCATCGGACACTTTGCCGGTGCCGCCAAACCAGCCATTTCGTCCAACAACGAGGAGCAGTCGTGACGATCACCGCACAAGATCTGCAAACACTTTCGCCCCGGGATGTGGGAGCGTCGCAATTCTGCGACATGCTCTTCGAGTATCTCACCGTCGCGGGCCAAAGCCGCTACGACGAATCCGTCACGCAGCTCGAGCACGGTCTACAGTGCGCGCACCTCGCCGAACAAGCCGGATTCGACTCTACGGCCCAGATTGCTGCACTCCTTCACGATATCGGCCACCTCATCCTGGACGAGCACGCCGGCCACGGCGATTTTCTCGACGACGACCTAGGGCACGAAATCGTGGGTGCTCGTTTGCTCACCCGCTGGTTCGGAGCAGAAATCGGTCAACCGGTCGCACTGCATGTCCCCGCCAAACGCTACCTCGTCGCAACCGAACCCGGCTACGCCGACGGCCTGTCCGAAGCATCGGTACGTAGCCTCGAAGTGCAGGGCGGCCCGATGACGCCCGACGAAGTGGACCGTTTCACCCAGCGCCCGAACTACCGACTAGCCGTTGATCTCCGACGATGGGACGACCAAGGAAAGGTGCCCGACGCCGCAACGCCACCCCTGAGCCACTGGAGACAAGCCCTCATCGAGCACATCGACGCGGCCTGACCAACGTACATCGTCGGCACCCCCATGCCAGGTGTAGACCGAATGCGGCCGCACTAGGACCGCGAGCACCCTCGCCGAGAGATCGCTCTGGCGGTACCCGACTATGCCACCACACCGAATACGAATGTATGCACTCTGATGAACCGTCCCGGGCACGGCGCGCCGGTGGTCCCACAACTGGAAATCCAGGTGGTCCCCTTACCCTGAAAATCAGGTCAAACTGATCCTATGCTCGGTTGCCCACCGGGCGAGTCTGGCCGGGGAGAGCGTCGCTTGCGAATTGGCCACCGCTGCAGATGGAATGGGGTACTTCGTGCCGCCGTTCACCCCGGGCCGATGCATACGTTCGTTGGTTCCTGTGATCGGCGGCCAGCACGTGTTGTCGCGCGTGGTCTCCGAACCTCTGACGTTGCACGCTCTATATGTCGAGTCCTGCGACACCGTTGTCGCCGCCATGACCACCGGGCCTGCGCTCGCTGCCTTCCGTGGCAGCGAACTTACTCCGAGACCGTGAGGGGGTTGCAATGGCGTGAACGCGGCACAACCCGCATGGACTCGTAGACGGCATGATCGTGCGCAACGCGCTGCGGCCGTCTGCGGCGTTTCGGGTGCGCGGCGACCCGGACGCCGGCCACGCGGCCTACGTCGCAATGTCGAAAAGGGCAGCGCACCGTACTGAACGGCAATGCCCGCAACTATCGTCCAAAGACCGAGCGGGAAGCGGCGGAGCGCCTGAGCGTCGCCGATCCGCGACCTCCGCTGCCACCAACACGGACACAGTCGTCGATGCCGTCGGAGCAGCGTCTGCACGCGATAAGCGCATTCTGCGCCGTGGCCTCCGTTCCGGAACCAAACGCCGACATCATGGCACTGTGTGCGCCTGGCGGACGTGGTCGCGTTGATCAGCGACGGCACCTGCACCCCGCCGGAAGCGGCCGCGATAGTCCGCGCCGCAGCGGAACTGAACTGGGCCATCTCGATGAAGGACATCGGCACCATCGACCCACGCCAGCACTGACGGGCCCGAACACTGAGTCGCTACAGCCGTCGTTCGCTTGCACAAACCCGCGCGGCAGATGGCCTCCGGAATGCGCCGGGCCCTGTTGCTACATAACGATGTCGGTGTAGGCAGCCAGTTCGGTCCACCGTTGGTCGTCGAGCCGAGCAGCGGGCTGAGGCGCGTACCGGTCCGCGGCGACGAGTTGGTCCATCGGCAGGCCGGTGGCTGCGGCGATGTCCTCGATCGGCACCTGGAAGGTCCTGTACGGGCCGAGCGGGGGAGTAGCGGTATCAGTTCGAACGGGGCGTTCGAGGATCGGCCCCAGCGAAGGTGTCTGATCGAGGATGTACCCGGTCGCCGCCAGCACCGAATCCTGACTCCAGGCAGCGATTTTGAAGAACCGCCGCGGGAGCGCCACGCCCCGGTACGCCGGGTCGTCGGCGGCGAAGATGCACCCGGAGAACACCGACAATCGCTGCCCGTACTGGCGGGCATGCTCGAGCACGTAGTCCTCGAGACCGAGCCACAACGTCTTGGACTGGTTCAAGGTCGCCGTCTGCGGAGCACACACCGTGTAGTGAAAGGTGTCGGCATTGGCCTGCTCAGCGACCGTCGCGGTGCCCCAGACGGGGTCGCGGCGGCGCACCAGATGTCCGCGGTCGAGATCGTTGCTGGCATACAACTCCGGGCCGGCCTGATGGGCGGAGGGGAGACGTGGATCGAGTCGCCAATCGTCACCACGCTCGACGTCGCGCAGCTGGGATCCGTCGATGTTCACCGCTGTAGATGCTGCGAGAAGTCGCTCGGGGTCGATCGCGACCGTGAAATGCGTGTACGGCAGCGCGACCAGCCCGGTGCGAGTGGGCGCATCGAGTTCGATTGGGGACAGGAACGTGGCGTCGTAGCCGGCGGGGGAGATCACCCTGCCAGTGAACCGGTCGATCGTGACGGGCACGTGAACACACCCTGTTCTCAGGTTCGGTTCCGTACCCTCGGATGGCGGCGCCCGAAACGGGCGTCAGCACCCGAGACGTAGGAGGCATATCCATGGCTGGAATCGCTGACAAGCTCGACAAGGCGTACGAAGACAAGCCGCTCACCGAACTCGTCGACGCACCCGTCGAGGCCCTGCAGGGTGTCAGCCCTGGCGACGCCGAGCACCTCAAAGCTGCGTTCAACATCAAGACCATTGGCGATCTCGGGCGCAACAAGTACTTCCTGTGGGCGCAGTCGATCGCCAAGCTCGCCGAGTAGTTCCTCCTCACAACGTCGACGAGCCACAGGACCACATGGTTCTGTGGCTCTCGTCGTCGATCAACACGGTGACTGTCGTCTGGCCACCAGGTTTCACCGTGAAGGCAAGAGACGTACCCGGATAGGGCCGTGGAGATCCTGGTGGAACGCCGGCGCCGCTGACCCTGATCTGTCGGTTCAGGCCGGTACCGTCGCACAGGTGGCGTCGAGACAGGGGAGTGCGGTGAGGGGGTACCGCTACCAGTGGGCCCTGTTTGCCGACTGGTGCGCCGCCGCCGACACCTCGCCGCTACCCGCCTCGCCGGTCACCTTGTCCGAGTTCCTCGACGAGAATCCTGCCGGCGATGCGGTGCAGCTGCGGCGGGTATCGGCGATCAACCGCGCGCACCTCGACGCCGGCCACCCCGCACCTGGCCGGGCGACGTCGATGCGGCTCGCGCTGGACTCTGCGCGCAGCGACAGAATCATCCGGCGTGCAGCGCAGTATCACGCGATCGCTGCCGCACTGCCGACCGAGGCGTCGACGGCCGCGTTGTTCGGACGCCGCGACGCAGTACTCCTTCTCCTGGCCGGAGCAGGCTTGTCCTACAACGCTATTGCAGAACTCGACCGCGGCGACATCGGCGTCGACGGTGACAGCGTCTGGATCGGCGGACACCACCGCATCCGCATCGACCCCCACGAGGTCACCGGCTTTCAGCCGGTCGAGGTGTGGGAGCGGTGGAACACTGTTTTGCAGTTCTCGGACCGGTACCCGTCGACGGTGTTGCTCGCAGAGCATCTGCAGCGCAACACTTTCCCCGACATGACCGTGTTGCCGAGCCGCGGCGGTCCGGTCGCGGTACCGATAGACCGGTGGGGCCACCTACCGTTGCCGGCCGCTCCGATGACCGCTACCGAGATCGGATCGGTGATCGCCGCGCACCGCACCGGGCTTGCACCGCTGCACACCCCGCGGCGCCGCATCAGCAGTCCACTCGCGGACGTCGAACAGGTCCAGACCGTCGTTGCCGACAACGCCCCCGTATCGCCGGAGCTCGATGACGGTTACTACCGCGCGGGTGTCGACGCGCGTCGGCGAGCTCACAGCGCCCTGGCCGGTGTCCCGGGCATGGTCGACGACGTCGAGGACCGGATCGAAGCACTCCTGCAGCGCACCCTCGATCTGTTGGGCGACGAGGCCTCTCCCTCGTGATTCGCATTGTCACCGGCGCCCACAGAAGCGTCAGGAGATCCTGGCGGCTCTACCTGACATAAAACCGGCGTATCGGCACAGCGGAGAGGTCAGTGCCCGGGTGTGCCCAGCGCGAAGTCCGACAGTCATAGACTTCCCCTCATGGATGAGCTCGACTTCGGAATGCCGAAGACATACAAGAACCGCAGCGGCAACGACGTCACCGAATGGCCGGATGGCCTCAAGCTCGTTCGCTTCGCCGACGGCCGGGTCAAGATCGGCCGCCAGGGATCCGTTCTCCGTGGTGGCACACGCGGAGTCACTGCTCAGGAGTTCCGCGCAGGGAGCAACCCCACCGCGCATGTCATTGCTGCGTTCGACAACCCGGAGAACTAGGTCCCGTCGCGCGCCCGAGCTGAACGGGCGGGGTTGCTACCGGGGCAAGAAATTCGATGCACGGGCCCGCGATCATTTGAACCACGTTTCGGGAGCATGTGCCGGTGGCCCGATCTTGCCGTCGTCGATGATGTACTCGCCCGGGTAGGGGCGGTTGGCGGCAGGACGCTCACGATCGGGTATTTCCACCAGAAAGTTGTTCTCGCGCAGTCGTGATGGCCTGTAGGTGCCGGCGAACGTGATCATGACTGCGCCGCCGCGGCCGGATGGCCCGCCGGCGAGTGATTCCCGTCCGGTGTTGAACGTTTCGGCAATGTCGCGGCCGTCGTTCCCCACGGTGATACTGCCATCGTGGTGGAGCTCGACGAAGGTGCCGTTGTCCGCGGCCACCGTGGCCGCTGTGGCCTGCCCGGCCTGTGGATCGAGGTCGACGGCAAAGTCGGGAATCTTGCGTGCACCACTGGGCGGGTCCACGTCGAGTTCTCGTCCGGCACGGAGGGTGACGTACTGACCCAATGCGGTGTGCCTGCCTGTGTCTGCGATCTCCCAGAGATGTTTCCTGGAAGCAACTTTGACGCGTCCGTCGAGAAAGATGCTGATCCAGTCGCGTCCGTTGGAGAGCACGACGCGTTTGCTGTTGGGTGCCATCGCTACAGGATCGTGCACAGAGCTGCGCTGGGCAATCGCAGGGCTTTTCAGTCGGTGGGTTGACGCCGGATGAAGTCCGACATGCCGGGAACGGTGAACGCGATCCGGCCGTGTTCGGGGGACCAGATCAGGCCTTTGCGGATCAGGGAGTCTCTTACATCGCTGACGCCCGTCGTGGTCACGCCCATCGCCGCTGCGACGACTCCCGAGCGCGGTGCGTCGTCTGCGGCGAGCGCTATGGCACGCATGTAGCGACGCTCCCTGTCGGAGGGGCGATTCCATCGTGAGGGGAAGAACCCCTCGTCCAGTGCTCGTCGTCCTTCCTCGACGGCGAGGTGGGCATCGTCCTCGTCGAATACTGCTGTTGCTGCGACGTTCCAGACGGCTTTGCCGTATTCCTGCAGGAAGTACGGGTACCCGCCGCTGGCCTCGACCAGAAGGGCCAGGGCGTCGGGGGTGAAGGACCCGCCGTGCTGGTTGACGGGGATCTCCAGTGCTTCAGCGGCATCGGCCGGTGTCAGGGGGCCGATGGTGCTGTAGGCGAACTGCCGCTCTGCGTAGGATCGGTTGTCGGCGAGCACCGACGGAAGGTTGGGCAGGCCCGCGCCGATGACGAAGAACGGCCACTCTCGCTGGCTGGCCCGATGCTGTACCGAGAGCAGCGCGCCGAGGAGGTCGGAGTCGAGGTCTTGCATCTCGTCGATGAACAGCCCGAACGCGGTGCCCTTCTTCTTCATTGCGGCGCTGATTGCCTCGACGAGTTCTTCCAGGTCGATGTCGATGTCTCCGCTGGCGGCACCGCGATCGAGTGACAATTCGACTTTCGCCGGTCCCAGGCCGACACCGAGGGTGAACCCGCGGGCGAGGGAGATCAGGTGATCGAGCGCCTTCTGCATCTGGTGTTTACGGCTGAACCTGCGCAGGCCGGCGGCGAGTTCGGCTCCGAGTTTGGCGCGCACGGCGCTGACGCCGGACTCGTTGGGCCGTGCTTCGAGGCCGATCGTCAACCAACCTTGACGTTCGGCGTGTTCGGACAAGTTGTTGAGCAGGGTGGTTTTGCCGACTCCGCGCAGGCCGGAGAGGATCATGCCTCGGTCGTAGTTGCGGTTCTTGCTCCGGGCCACCAGCAGATCGAACTCTTGGCGTTGGCGGGTGCGTCCTTCGAGTGCGGGTGGGCGCAGGCCCGATCCAGGCTTGAACGGGTTCAGAGCTGGGTCCATATGGAGAACTATAGCAATTTATGGTCAAGCGCCCATAAATACCAATAGATACCCATAGATTGCGGGGCCTTGATGGGGTGGCCTCATCACTGCAGGGCTCGACAGCCGCATGCAAACAGTACTTAGTGCACTTACCGCGATCAGGTCTTGACACTGCTTGCCGACGTGTGTGATGCTTATTGCGAGCAGCCGGGGCGGCTGCCGCACGAACGGCAGGAGAGTGCAATGGCAGTGTTGGTCAATACATCCCGCACAGTCGGTCCCGACATGAGCGAGGCAGACAAGGTCCACTACACCGTGGGAATCTGGCCGTTCCATCGCAGCCAGACGATCGCCGACATCGAGTCGTACGCGGACATCATCATCGGTGTCACGAGCGGAGTCGTCACGGTCGTCAAGGCCGTCTCGAAAGTCGTACCGTCGACCGCTGACTCGAACCGGTGGGAAGTCCTCACCGAGGAGGACGCCACCCTCGACGAGCGGGCCCAAGGTCTATTGGGGCAGCGTCTGTCACCGGACTTCGCGTGGAAGCCCGGACAGGGCTGGCCGGTCAAGCTTTTCGATACCGACTCGATTCTCGAAGCCCACCGGGCGGGACCTCCGGAGGTCAGCCTCGGGGGATACAGGTTGAGCGTCGATGCCGACGGTATCGCTCATCTGCACATGCCTCGTGGTGGCGACGTCCATATCCACGCAGGTGCGTGATGGCCAGGTGTGCGAGGTGACAGCGGCGCGGCGATCACTGGTCCAACGAATGGTTTTCGAAGTCGACGACACCGATCCGATGTACATGCGGTGTGTGGGGGTTTACGCAGAGGACGTCGCACGCGAGCGAGCGGCAGAGATGAACTGCGCAAGCCCTGCTGACAGTGGACGTGGGCTGAGGTTCGTCGTATCGGACGCACTACCGCTGGTCGCAGTCGGCGGGTTCGAGTTGACCGTCAACGACGGGCACGCTCATCTCTACCCGCCGCCGCACACGACCGTTATTGTCCACCAGGCCAGCTGAGAAATGGTGCGCGAAGCCCACTTACATGATTTGTGGTGGCAGTCCGGCAAAGTGTGAGTCCGCAACGGAGGTCTTCGGATTTCTCGGCGGTGCGCCGCCGACCCGCCTACTGGTCGCTCGTATCGACGACGTTCCCGGCGGGCGACGCACCACCACGTGGGAAGTCGACCACGTGATGTGGCAGGCCGGTCGCGCCCTACCCGCATGGACGACGAGACCTGTGTGGTCGGCGTTTCGCCCGCGTCACAGGGGGACATCCCGACGCGGGGCTGAGCCGGACGGCGAGAGAGAAGGCGCGCCTGGAACCTTTTCTGCGGGCGTGCTCGGTAGTCCGCGCCGGTCTCCGTGTGACTCGGGAGCGCCCCGATACCATCGTTCGATGGCGTCGAATCGGGCCAAAGAGGCCACGCAGCGAGTGACCGACGCACGCAATCGGTTCAAGAAGCTCAAGGTGCAACGGCTCGACCCGGCGTCACTCGCAACCGAACGACTATCGCTCACTCGCGAACTTCTGGCCGCACACGGAAGTCTCACTGGTTTGGCACGGGACAGCAAACACCACCGTTTGCTTTTACGCGAAGTCGCCGCGATGCTGCGGGTGCTCGACGACAGGCCCGGTGCGAGGGAACGGCGGGCACAACGAGCCGACGACCGACTTCACGACGAGCGGCGCAGTGCTGTCAGGTCGCTGCAAGTGAGCGGACCTTCCTCGTTGTCCTATCGACGGGTGGATGCGGGAGAAAATCTGGACGAACATGGGCGTGCCAAGACCACTCTGTCGAACCCCGTTCCCACGCGGTCGAGCGTTCGGACGGTGAGCGGTGGTCTACCGGGCCGAGGCAAGCGCACCTAGCCTCACCGGGTCGTCGGGCCGGATGCAGGCACGCCCGAAGGGCGGTGTCCGCACCGCCACCGTCCGCGGCGATCGGGGCTCGGTGCTGAACCGGGGCAGTGTTGAGCGAAGAGCCGAAATCGACGGTCCGGTGTCTCGTCGTCGAGTGGTGGCTCTGTGGAGTCGATATACGACTGAACCAGCCGATAAGCAGCCCTTATGTCAGGCCCGCAACCAAGGGAGCGAACCGGCGTAAGTGTGTTTGCAAACACGGCGAGTGAGCCGCCGACAGGTCTTTCTTATGGCGTCTCACAGTCGTCGACCGCCGGTCTACAGGGATACTTTGACAGTGACCAGCTGCCCCCATCGTGCTCGAGATGAGCTCGCTGAACCCCGCTCCGCAGGATCAGCCGCGATCGCTTCGTACGGCGGGGTGTGACAGCTGGGCCCGGTGATGCTGCGATGATGCCCTGTGATGCGTCAACTGTTGGAGCGCGCCGCGCGCCTGCAGCAGTCAGGGATGAGTGTTTGTAAGGAGCGTTGTGAGCACCCTCGGTAGTTTCATCTGGTCGATCGCCGACCATCTTCGGGGGCCTTACCGGCCCAACCAGTACGGCAACGTCATTCTCCCGCTCACGATTCTGCGTCGCCTCGACGCCATCATCGAGCCCGACCGCGACGTGGTCCGCGAGCTCGCGACACGGTATGACAACCCCAATAGGCTCAAGGTCGAGGTCAAGAAGGCCACCGGCCGGCCGTTCTACAACACGTCGAACTACTCCTTCGCCAATCTGCTGAACGAGCCCGATGAGCTGGGAAACAACCTGACCGACTACATCGACCGGTTCTCGCCCGACGTCGACGTATTCGAGTACTTCGACTTCAAGAAGGAGATCCTCGCGCTGGAGAAGGCGGAGCTGTTGGGTGAAGTCATCGCATCTTTCAAGGCCATCGACCTACATCCGGGGGTCGTTTCCAACGCCGACATGGGCGATGCGTTCGAGTTCATCATTCGCAAGTTCAACGAGGCCGCGAACGAAACCTCCGGTGATCACTACACTCCGCGCGACGCGATCCGGCTGCTCGTCGACTTGCTTTTCGCAGAGAAGGACGTCGACCTGACCGAGGCAGGCATCGTCCGCACGCTGTACGACCCCACTGCGGGAACCGGCGGCATGCTCACCCTTGCCGAGGAGCATCTGCTCGCTCAGAACCCCGATGCGAAGTTGAGCCTGTACGGCCAGGAGTACAACCCGCAGTCGTATGCGATCTGCAAATCCGACTTGCTCGCCAAGGGGCACGACGCGACAAACATCGCGTTCGGAAACACCCTGACCGACGACGCGTTCAAATCTCGAAAGTTCGACTTCAGTATGTCGAATCCGCCTTACGGCGTCGACTGGAAGCAGTACGCCAAGGCGGTCAAGAAGGAACACGACGAAGCCGGCCCGTACGGACGTTTCGCCCCCGGCCTCCCGACAACGTCGGATGGGCAGATGCTGTTCTTGCTTCATCTTGCTCACAAGATGCGCGCCCCCGAGGACGGTGGCGGCCGGGTCGGCATAGTTTTGAACGGGTCGCCGCTCTTCAGCGGCGGCGCGGAATCTGGGCCGTCGAACATTCGAAAATGGTTGCTGGAGAACGACCTGGTCGAGGCTATCGTTGCTCTGCCGACCAACATGTTCTTCAACACCGGAATCTCAACGTACATCTGGATTCTCGACAACACTAAGCACCCCGACCGCAAGGGTTTGGTTCAGCTCGTCGACGGCACGTCGTTCTGGACAAAGATGCGCAAGAATCTCGGCTCGAAGAACCGCGAACTCAGCGAGAGTGACTGCGCCGAGGTCGTGAAGTTGTATGCCGACTTCACCGACGCCGATAACGACTACTCCAAAGTCCTGCGCAACGACGAGTTCGGCTATTGGACTGTGACTATCGAGCGTCCGCTGCTCGACGATGCAGGTCATCCAGTGACCGACCGCAAAGGCGATCCCAAGCCGGACAGTAAGAAACGTGACACCGAGAACGTGCCGTTCACTTATGGCGGATCCACCGCGGGATCAGCCGGCAATACCGAGGTGATCCAGGCTTACTTCGACGCGGAAGTGCAACCCCACACCCCCGACGCTTGGGTTGACTGGGCAAAGACCAAAACAGGTTACGAGATCCCCTTCACACGCCACTTCTATCGGTACGCCCTGCCGCGTCCCCTCGCCGAGATCGACGCTGACCTCGATAAGCAGGTCGCAAAAATCCTCGAACTGTTGCGGGAGGTCGAGCAATGACAGGACCGCTTTGGGGCGATCTTCCAAACGGGTGGCTAGCGGGTCAGGTAAAGAATGCCGCGACAGTCACGCTTGGCAAAATGCTGCAAAGCAGGGACTCGGGCAGTGATGCATTTGCCCCATATCTACGTGCTGCGAACGTCCAACCCGACGGCGTGTTGGCTCTTGATGACGTAAATGAGATGTGGTTCAGCGATTCCGAGATGGACCAGTTGAGCATCCGTGCTGGTGACGTGGTAGTTGTCGAGGGTGGCCAAGGCGGGTTCGGCCGAGCCGCATACGTCGACGAAGATCTGCCCGGTTGGGGATTCCAGAACTCAATCAACCGACTCCGACCAATTGGTAACTTCGATGGTCGATTCATCTCGTATTATCTGATCGCGCTCCGTGCCAGCGGCTTCATTCGCGCCTACTCCAACGTTGTCTCGATGCCGCACCTCACCGCGGAGAAACTTGCCCGGGTTCCAATGCCACTGCCGCCTCCTAGTGAGCAACGCCCAATCGCCGATTACCTCGACCGCGAGACCGCCCGCATCGACACTCTTATCGCGGAGCAGCAGCGCCTGATCGACCTCCTACGTGAGCGGCGACGCGCCGTCATTGATCACTCGGTCTTGATTGACGCAGAAAATGTGACGTTCTCACGACTGTTCAGTTTCCATAACGGTGACCGCGGTTCGGCGTACCCCAGCCGGGACGAGTTCGCTCTCGGTGGGGTGCCATTTGTGAATGCTGGACACCTGTCAGGTGGGGCTGTTTCGTACGATGGCATGAATTACGTGACTCCCGAGAAGTACCGTGACATGGGAGGGGCCAAGCTCTTGCCGGGCGACATTCTGTTCTGCCTTAGGGGATCGCTCGGGAAGTTTGGCTACTTCGACGGTGCCGGTGGCGGCGCACTCGCGTCGTCCCTGGTCGCATTGCGGTGCTACGACCAGAGCCGGATCGACCTTCGTTACTTCCTGTATTTTCTTGCGAGTAGTTCGATGGCCGACGCGGTCCGACTGGCTGAGACTGGCTCAGCGCAGCCAAATCTCGCAGTAGAGCAGCTAGCGAGAATTGCGTTGCCGCTCCCTTCACCTGAAGAACAGCGGACAATCGCCAACCATTTGGATTACCAGATTGCGAAGATCGATACTCTTACGCGTGAGTCGGGATACCTCATCGAGCTCTCCAAGGAGCGGCGGTCGGCGTTGATCACGGCCGCGGTCACAGGGCAGATCGACGCACGGGAGATGGCGTGATGTTTGACCACCACGAGCTTGTGTTCGAGTCCGAGATTTGTGAGTATCTCAAGGCGCACGGCTGGCTGTATTCGCCGAAAGACACTGGCTACGACCGGGAACGGGCATTGTTCCCGGAGGACCTGTTCGCGTGGCTGCAGGAGACCCAACAGCCGGCCTACGAGAAGGCGCTGAAAGCGGCTGGGGCGCAGGCCAAGTTCCTGGATGTGCTGACCTCTGCGCTCGACAAGCCCCTTGAGCACGGTGGCGGGATGCTGAACATTCTGCGTAATGGCGTGCAGTACATCGGAGGCGGCCGCCTCAAGATGGCGCAGTTCCGCCCCGAAACGGGGTTGAACGCCACCAGTAACGAGCAGTACGCCGCTATGCGGGTACGGGTGATGCGGCAGGTGCATTTCTCCACCGCCGACCAGCGCAGCATCGACTTGGTGTTCTTCGTCAACGGCCTCCCGGTCGGAACTGTCGAAGTCAAGACCGACTTCAACCAGTCTCTCGACAACGCCATCAGCCAGTACCGCAAAGATCGCAACCCCCTGACCAATGGGCGGCCGGAACCGCTGCTCTCGTTCGGTCATCGGGCGCTGGTCCACTTCGCGGTCTCCAACGATCTCGCCGCGATGACCACCCGACTCGAAGGCACGACGACGCACTTTCTGCCGTTCAACGTCGGGCACCAAGGCGGCGCCGGGAATCCGCCCGCAGAGAACGGGCGGTCGGCCACGGCCTACCTCTGGGAGCGGGTCTGGGCAAAGGATGCCTGGCTCACCATCATCGGCAGGCTGATGCTCGTGGAGACCAAGCAGGAGTGGGACGTGGCGACCGGCACGTCGGTGCGCCGCACGAGCATGCTCTTCCCCCGGTTCCACCAGTGGGAAGCGGTGACGAACGTAGTAGCCGCGGTGCGAGAAGAAGGGGTGGGCAAACGCTACCTGATCGAGCATTCGGCAGGATCGGGCAAGACGAACACCATCGCTTGGACCGCGCACCGGCTGGCGCGGCTCCACGTCAGCGACAAGAAGGTCTTCGACTCGGTGATCGTCGTGGTGGACCGGACCGTGCTCGACGGGCAACTGCAGGACGCGATACGCCAGATCGACGGGTCGGGGAAGATCGTGGCCACAATCAGCCCGGAAGACGTCCGCAAAGCGGGCGCAAAGTCGAAATCTGGCTTGCTGGCAACGGCTTTGAAGAACAATGAGCTGATCATCGCGGTGACGGTGCAGACCTTCCCGTTCGCGCTCGAGGAGATCCGCAAAGACTCTTCGCTCAAGGGCCGCCGTTTCGCGGTGATCGCGGACGAGGCGCATTCGTCGCAGTCCGGTCAGATCTCCTCCAAGCTCAAAGCTGTGCTGACCGCCGAGGAAGTCGAGGAGATCGAGGAAGGCGGGGAGGTCGATGTCGAGACGATCCTGGCGGCAGAGATGACTGCGCGCGCCGAATCGGAGAACATCTCTTTTCTCGCGTTCACCGCGACACCGAAGAACAAGACCTTGGAACTGTTCGGCCGACCGGGCCCTGAGGGCAAGCCGGTGGAATTTCATCTGTACTCGATGCGCCAAGCCATCGAGGAGGAGTACATCCTCGACGTCCTCAAGGGCTACCAGACCTACGACACCGCCCTGAAGATCGCCGGCAAAGCCGAAAGCGGCGACGGCGGCGAGGTGGAAGAATCCGCTGCCCGCAAAGGGTTGATGCGATGGGTCAGGTTGCATCCGACCAACATCGCTCAGAAGGTACAGATCATCGTCGAGCACTTCCACGCCAACGTCGCGCACCTGCTGGAAGGCAAAGCCAAGGCGATGGTCGTCACCGACTCCCGCAAGGCTGCGGTGAAATACAAGAAAGCAATCGACGCCTTCATCGACAAGCGGTCGGCCGAGGACGTGTCGTACAACTACCGCACGCTGGTGGCGTTCTCTGGTTCGGTGACGATGGACGAGAACGAGGAATGGGCCTCGGAATGGGGGCCACACCCGAGTAAGGACGACGAGTTTACCGAGACCAACCTCAATCCCGGCGCGGGTTCGGATCTGGGTGCCGCGTTCAAGGGCGCGACCTACAAGATCATGTTGGTTGCCAACAAGTTTCAGACAGGGTTCGATCAGCCGTTGCTCACGGCGATGTACGTGGACAAGATGCTTTCGGGAGTCACTGCAGTGCAGACGTTGTCCCGTCTCAACCGCACTCACCGCACGGCGGGTGGAGAACGCAAACGCAAGACGTTCGTGATCGACTTCGTGAACAAGCCCCAGGACATCAGGGTTGCGTTCGAGCCGTATTTCACGGGTGCCAGATTAGAGACCGAGACCGACCCGTACGTCGTCGCGCACTTGGCCACCAAACTTGCGCAGTCGGGGATCTACACGCCGGAGCAGGTGCGTCAGGTCGCCGAACTGTGGGTCACCCGTAAGGGCCACAACGCGCTGTCGGCGGCGATGAGCCCGGCCAAGAACGAATTCGCTCGCCGCTATGCGGCGGCCATCGAGGCCGACGACACCGTTTCCCTGAACACACTCGATCTCTTCCGCAAGGACGTCGCCACCTACGTTCGGCTGTACGACTTCATGAGTCAGATCGTCGACTATGGCGACCCGTTCATGGAGATGCTGTCGATATTCCTGCGGCTTTTGGACAAGCTCATCGCGGACTCGTCCTGGGCTGCGGAAGTGGACCTGTCCGACGTAGTTCTGGTCGGGGTCAAACACACCAAGGCCAGCGCGGTCGATATTTCGTTGACCGGGGACGGTGAGCTCAAGGGCATCGGCTCCGCCGGCACCGGTAGCCGGAAGGATCCGAAATATGTTGCTCTACAGGTTGTCATCGACAAGATGAACGACCTGTTCGGTGCCGAGTCGTTCTCCGCGGCCCAAGTCCGTGAATTCGTGCAAGGTCTGGTGCAGCAACTGCTCGCAGATCCCGGATTGGTCAATCAGACACGCGTGAACTCGAAGAAGCAGTTCGTCGAGTCGCAGGACTTCCAGGCAGCGGTCACCGAGGCGGTCGTTGACAATCAGGACGCCCACAACACCATGGCCGACTACTTCTTCAGCGACGGCCCCGGCATCAGCGCCGTCATCATGGCGTTGGCAGATGCCTTCTACGAGGCGGCTATCGATCAGTCAGCGGATGTCTGAGACGGCCCTCTGTCCGGCGAGTGCGAAGGGCGAAGACGGGTAGGAGCTGCTGGCTGTGGCCGTGTCCTCGGCAAACCACCTAGTAAGTAGCGCGTAGAATAAAGTCATCCCATTTTTTGTATGGGCATCGGTGAATTACGAGCGGGCGAACTTTCGAGCTGCACGCTCAGCGCGTACGCGCTGGCCCTTCATCTGCATCTGTGCAAACTGTTCGCTGACACCGTAGCGAGCGGCGACGCGGGAATTGTCCCACCCGTCGAATGCCATGCGTTCGGCGGCTTGGAGTGGGATGAGAAGTTCGCCGGCCATGAATGTCGCTTGCTTCTCCTGCTGTTCGTCGAATACCCGCTTGTGGTCTTCGCCAAGGACGACTTGATCGAACTTGTGCTCGAGCAGGTGGTGACCGAGTTCATGCGCGATGTTCGAGCGCCTGCGAACCGGTGCGTGCTTGTCATTTTCGACGATGATGCGGGCCGTTCCCAGGGGTACAAGCATCGCTGACCACGAGCTGGTATTTCGTTCAGTGAAGCGTCCGAAGACCTCAGGCGGCAGGCCGTAGTCGACACAGTCGGTCAAGCTGTATATGGGGATGCCGTGGGCTTCAGCAAGGTCATACGGGTCCAGCGGGTCCAACGGACCAAGAGAGAGCTCGGAGCGCTCGTCCTCGGCGACCTCACGCATGATCTTCTGTGTCCAACGCACGACGTCGACAGCTCCTTCAGCTCTTCCGCTCGGCCTTGAAGCGTCGGGCTGCGGCCCCGATGACCTCCTGTAGGTATTCCACGTCGGTTTCCGATAGGTCGCGCCGCGCTCGCAGCAGCGGGGTGAGTGAAGCAACAAGCTCGGGTTCGGGCTTATTTGGGTCGCCCCGGGTATTGGTGATGTAGAACGCTTCCGCCGGCATTCGCAACCAGGTGGTCATGGCGGCAAAAACTGCCACATCGGGCTTCAACCCCTGAGCCATGCGGGACACGGTGGACGCGCTGACACCGAGCTCCTTCGCGAGCTGGCGCCACGACAGGTCGGCCTCGACGCGCGCGGCGTCCAGCGCGTCATGGAGTGCCTTTACGTTTACCGCTGGTGGAGGGGTCAAGATTGCGTTCTTCCTGCACTGCTCGACATGTCGATCACACGTGATACTCTAACACTTGCTCGACATATCGAGCACTGATCGACAAAACGCGCATCACTTGGGATGTCGCAGACAAGGAAGGACCCAGCAATATGTCCGATAAGGAACCCGAGAAGGCCGGTCACCGCACCGTCACCTTGGTGATCAACACACGCCAGCACCAGTGGGACGAAAACAAGGTCAGCTACGAGCAAATCGTCGCGCTCGCGCATCCTGGACAGGCAATCGAGCCGAACACGGACATCACGGTCCGCTACTCACGCGGACACGATGGCCACGGCAGCGGCACCCTTACAGCTGGTCGTAGCGTCGCAGTCAAGGACGGAATGGTGTTCGATGTCCACCGCACCACTCGCTCATAACGCGGACCTTGCGCGCCTACTGGACGACGGCTACGACGTCGTCGTTCAGCAGGGTCACCTCATCGTTCGGCATATCCCCTATGTCACGACCGGGCGCACCATCGCGTACGGGTTTCTCACCTACCCGGTCACTGTGTCCGGGGATACCGTTGTCTCAGGAACCGACCACCGCATCTGGCTCGGCGCGTCCACCCCGTGCGATGAACACGGGGTCCCGCTGACCATTGCACAACCTGAGGTCCATCAGATGACCGCCACCGAGGTGGCGAACTTCATGCTCTCCTCCAAGCCGGCACCAGATGGCTACCCGGACGAGTATTCGAAGATTACGACCTACGTTCGGATAGTCGCTCAGCACGCGCAGGCTCTCGATCCCACCGCAACCGCCACCCCTGGTGCCGCGTGGCAAGAAGTAGAAGATGACAGCGTGTTCCACTACCGCGACACTGCATCGTCGCGAGCAGGGCTCGCGGCACTCAACGCTCGCTATCGCGGTCAGCGGGTTGTCGTCGTCGGGCTTGGAGGCACCGGCAGCTTCATCGCTGACCAGATGGCCAAGATCGAAATCGATGCGTTGACGCTCGTCGATGGCGACAGCTTCGACAACCACAATGCCTTCCGTGCGCCGGGCGCACCGGACCTGGTCACGCTGCGGACGCGGCCCAACAAGGCGAAGTACTTTGCCGACATCTACTCCCGCATGCACCGTCATGTCAGTGCAGTTCCAGAATTTCTAGACGTCGACAACGTCGACCGGATTCTAGAGGGAGCGACGTTCGTGTTTCTCGCGTCCGACGATGCCTCGAGTAAAAAGCCCGTCGTCGACTGGCTCGAACATCACGAGGTCGCCTTCATTGATGTCGGCATGGGTATAGAAGAGGTCGACGGCCACCTCACGGGACTGCTCCGGGTTACCACGAGTGTCCCAGGCCATCGTGATCATGTCCGGGACCGCAGACTCATCCCATCCACCGCTCCCGGGCTGGATGATTACGGCCGCAATATTCAAACTTCAGACCTCAACTGTCTCAACGGAATGCTGGCCGTCATTCGGTTCAAGCGGTACCTCGGCTACTACGCTGATCTGACCGACGAGGGATTCTCGACATACGCGTTGTCGACCAACGAGATCGCGAACGAGGAGCGACGGTGACGGCTGTCCTGTCACTGGCACCGGAGTTCGTCGACTCTTTTCCGTCGATGATGCGGTCTGGTGTGTTGTACGTGTCGATTACATATCGGACGACCGGGCATATGTGCTGCTGCGGGTGCGGCGAGGAGGTAATAGCTCCGCTGGCGCCGGCGCAGTGGTCGCTTGTGTTCGACGGCGAGACGGTATCGATGTACCCATCGATTGGGAATTGGTCACTTAAGTGCCGTTCTCATTACGTGATACGACGCAATCAGGTGCTGCGGCGACGCCAGTTCACGGCTAAAGAGGTCGCTGACAACCGCGCAGATGATCGCGCCGCGGTTGAGCAATACGACCAGAATCAACCAAACGACGATGCCCATCACGTTGCGGCCAGAGGGCCCTGGCTGCCGTGCGTCTGGGTTCACACGGTCCGTCGTTGGTTGAACTTGAGCCAGCGTTAGGCGGCGTCTACCTGAGTCATGTGATTGTCGGCGAAGCGCTGGTTCTCGACCGAGCGCAGTCTGCGGCCGTGTAGAACATGCGGCCAGTACCACGGGCGATGTCCGCGGAGTCGCGTACGTCGACCACAAGGTATCCCGTAGTCAATCAACGTCCTCGGGTAGAACAACTAGTCGATGTCGGTTGAAACGTGAGGTCCCGCCTCGGTTGACAGGCAGTGTCTCGACATGGATGGTCGAGACCAATGCAGCGCTGTCGGGTCGCCCGAGGAGAAAGATCGATTTGCGATCAGTCCGTGGTTCGTTCTTCAATCACGTGTTTTAGCCGCTCAGCCAGGCTCGTTCGCTGACGAAATGTGGAGACTATTTCGTCTAGAGCGCTCAATCCATAAAACGGAACCTCGTTCGACACAATTTCCGATGCTGCGCTCGTTAGCGTTGCAGCAGCGCATGACAACACCTGTGGAAGAGCCACGCGTTCGGTGAACTCGTCCAGATCGTCTGCCGGTACGGCATCGCGCTCCCACTGATATACGACCGCGACATCCACTCGAACTGTGCCATGGCGAAATTGATCGATGATCTGAATGCGAACCCCCAGCGTCTCGGGCGCGACGTTGAGAAGCAGCTTGAATTCGGTGTCCGGTAGCTCGCCGTCAACGTTTTTGTGGTGGATTCTGGCGGACTTCTCGAACGTGATGAGGCGTGAGCTCTCAACCGCTGGCACAGGCGCCATCAGACCGTCTCCCACACGCCCGCGGGGGACTGACGTGTTTCAGGCAGGTTGCCGCTCTTAGGGACTTTGATCGACACGGACACGATTGCGTCAACCTCGGTATCGAGCACCTCACTGTCGAAGTCGTCGAGTCGGGTGACAATCCGTCCTCCGATTGCTGCGGCGTAGCGACGAATTGTGGACAGGTGGGGATCTGAACCCAGCCTCTCGAAATTAGACACCGCAGTTTTAGACCTGTGCATCCGCGCCGCCACCTCGTCCTGGGTAAGGTGCTTTGACTTTCGCATCTTCACCAATTGCTCAAGAAGGTGGTCATCGTTGACGGCCAGATGCTCGCGGAGAGGCCCGTAGCGGTCCTCAGCGAGCTCGGCTTCGAGCGCAGCGATGATGTCCATAGTTCAGGTTAACCGTAACAGGCCCTGGATTGCTAGCTAAGTTTGAACGGAAGGAGCTCGACCCCGGTAGCGCTGGTCCCGTTCGATCGGGCGACTGCCAAGTCGATGTCGTCTTGCTGAACGGTGCCGATGTGGTCGATGTGCCAGCTCTTCGAACCTGCGCCCATTGCCCATAGTTCCTCGGGGCACAACTTGGGTTCGTTGAAGTAGACCCGGTAGTGGATTATTGCCTCCTCGAAGATCGCACCGTCGGGTTTGATAGCTCGGACCTCACCGGCTTCGTCGTACCGGATCTCGCCGATCGCTCCGCGGGAGCTTTCGCACGGGTACTCCCAATCCTCTTCTCTGACCGTCCCGTTTGCCGCTCGGCGTAGCTGCGTTCTTATCGCCACCCACGTGTCCACGTCGATCTGAAGTCGGCCAACATCGGTACCGAAGTCTTCGTGGCGCTTCCATGTGCACTGAACTATCCCTATACGGTCCGAATTGTGTCGAGGTGAACGATTCACAACTGCCCCCTCGTCTCTTCGGCTGAAGGCTCTACTCTTCTAGCAAAGCAAACGATGAGCATAACGTTCTGTACCGACAGTTCGCCCAGGCGATCCACGGCCTGAAGAAGCCAGAACGGCAACACACCAAAAACTGTACGAGAATGAAGATCATTGCAGATAGTGTAGATTTTGTCAGGCGTGAATCTGCATGTTGCTGCCCGCCAGCGTCGCGACGCCGCAGATCTGGATCAGCAAAGTCGAGGCGCTCTGGTCGGGCCGCTGAGGCCGCCCGCTACGCACACATTGCAGTTGCCGTTCACCGTCGAATTGGCTCTTGAAATAGTTGTGGATCCGCCGATGCCCGCTCAGCAGGAATAAGTCACTACATTCGATAGTGAAAATTATTATTGATAACAGATATTACGACTTTTATGCTGGTTGCAGGGGTGATAGTTCAGCTTCTGGTCGTCCATCCCATCGAAGTTTGTAAGCGGCATGACCGCCGCAGAAACTGGCCATCCTCAAGATTCTCTAACGACTAGTGAAGAAGACCGAGATC
>NZ_LVCV01000258.1 GCF_001647195.1 Rhodococcus sp. EPR-157
TTTCCACGCGTCGGAATCGTTCTCGAGCGTGACGGTGGCGCTATAGACGGTGTACGGAGTGATCTCACCGCTGGTGTGTTGCACGGTCTGCGAAATGGTCACGGCCACCGTGGCGGTATTCCCGTCGACGGCGGGGTTGCCGTCCGGTTGTACGACGGCGGTGATCGTATCTCCGCTTCGTGCCCAGGCTTTCCATTCGGGTAGCGGTTTTGGTGCGACTGTCGGCGGCTGCGCGGCCGCGGTGGCCATCGCCCCGGTCAGGTGGTCTTGTTGACTGTGCAGGGCGTCCCACGATGAGTCTTGGACCGTCGGTTGCCAGGTGAACACACTCGACATCACGGCGGTCGCGACATCGGCGGGTTCGGTACCGATCGGGTCGATGGCGTAGCCCGCGTCGGTGCCAGGTTGCTCGGGGGCGTCGGTACCGCCGCCGAAGATCAGCACGACGATGATCGCAACCCCGGCGGCGGCGAGGACGCCGAGGCCGATCAATACAGTCAAAGCTCGCCGGGTCACAGGTCGGCTCCGTTGCTCGCTGGAGCTGTCTGATCGTCGGGTTGAAGCTGTCCGAGTGCGTGCGCTTTGGCAAGCATGACCGTCCACTGTGCCAGTGCATCGGCGACGGCAATTGCGTTGGCGGTGCCGGTGGTCGGGCTGCTCTCTCGCTCGACGACGTAGCCAGTGCTGTCGACGAGGAAGGCGTCCCAGCCGCCGTCGTAGATGCGGTCGAGGAACGGTACGATCTGCCGATCGGTGAGGTCGTCGATCAGTTCGTCGCTGAATCCGCAGTCCAGCAGCCACCCGCGGGCTTCGAGCAGCTGCTCCGGAGCCGGGTGCTCAAGGTCACGTCCAGGTGTCGTCATGTGGTTCTCCTTTGGTGTGGCTGTCAGCGGGCGAGGTCGTAGTTGGCTGCGGTTGCGGTGATGGTGGTGACGTAGTTCTGGGTCTCCGAATACGGCGGTATGCCGCCGAACTGCTGGACCGCCCCTGGTCCGGCGTTGTATCCGGCGAGCATGAGCTCGATCGGGTCGCCGGTGATGGAGCCGGATTCGATACCTGGTCGGAGAGTGGCGGCGACGGCGCAGTTGTAGCGGCCTTGCGCCATCACGGCATCACCGATGTCGTTGGGGTCGCCCTCCCCGGCTGCTCCGATGACGACGCCGTTGTCGTCGACGGGGAAGCCGTACGCGGCCCAAATGCCGGGCAGGAACTGCCCGTACCCTTCGGCCCCGGATGAGCTGGTCAGGCCGGGTGTGAAGCCGGATTCCTGCTTGAGCTGGGCGGCGAGTACGGCCGGGGACAGTTCGCGGCATTGCGCGGAGGAGACGGTGAGCCAGGGTTCGAACTCCGGTGGTATCTGGCCTGCGGCGAGGCTGGCGTGATCGCCGAGTCCGGCACCGGGTGCGGTGGTGCAGGTCCCAGCCGCCTCGGGTGCGGTTCCGGTGCCGCCGGGAACGGGGCCGTAGATCTGTCCAGGTGTCGGCGTTCCATGGCCGACGGTGGTGACGTGGACGTGGTCGTAGTGGTTCTCGGTGGGAGATCCCCTGTCTTCCATGGTGTTCGGTTCACCTTGGGAGGGGATGTACTGCTGCCGCCAGATCATGTATTCGATCTGCAGCTGGTCGCGGTTGACCCACAACCAGTCCTTGACCTGGTCGCCGAGGGTCTTGCCTTCTTCGGAGGACCAGTTGTCGATCATGATGTCCGCCGCGCGGCCCGAGGGGTGGTCGTCGAAGCCTTCGCCGTCGGCTCGCCACCCGCCGATGGTGGTGATCTGCGGGAACTTCGCGTGCACAGCGCGGGCAACCCGCACGGTGTCGACCTGGAAGTGCTCTTCGGAGCCGACAGTGGCGGGTAGCGCGGCCATTTCCGCGGATCCGCCAGTGGGTGCGGGCGTGGTCGGGGTGCTCGTCGACGGAGACGGCAGCGGGCTCTGGCCGGTCTGGCCGGTGCCGGGATCGGCGGCCGCAGCGTAGAAGGGCCCCGGGTCGATCGCGTTGCCCGGTGCCCAGCCGCCGGGGTGGTACTCGAAGTGCAGATGCGCGCCGGTCGACTGACCGTTGTTGCCGACGTCTCCGATGTGCTGTCCGGCGGTGATGCGATCGCCTGCCTGGACCAGAACGCCGTCGGGGAACATGTGCCCGTATACCGTCGACACGGTCTGTCCGCCGATGTTGTGGTCGAGGACGATCCACATCCCGAACCCGTCGGCGGGTCCGGCTTTGGAGACGATGCCGTCGGCGTAGGCGTAGATCGGGGTGCCGACCGGGGCGGCGAGGTCCATGCCGTTGTGGTTGGTGCCCCACCTCTGACCGAACGGACTCGACAAAGTCGATTCGGTGGTCTTGACCGGTTTGGCGAACGACCCGGCGGGGACACCACCTGCCGCTGAGGAGGTTCCGCGCCCGGGCACGCAATTGGTGGGTACTTCTTCTCGCACACCGGTGGTGACGAACAGAACCACGAACAGCGACAGCGCGAGCACCACCGCGAGGGCGATCGCGCCGCCCTTCTTCACAGCGCCGCCGCCCCGAACGACCCCGAGCCGAGCGTTCCGGTGCCGAAGGACTGCGCGGTCAGCGAACGCGGTGCGGCTGCGGCGAGCCGTTCACTGAGAGTCCGGTTTTCGCGGCGTAAGCGCTCGTTCTCGGCTTCAGCGGCGCGCAGGCGTGCAGTCATTTCGTCGGCGGCCGGGGACCGGGAGGAGCCGAATTCCTGTTTGATCCACCGCGCCACGGTGTTCTCGTGTGCCCCGATCGAGACTGCCAACGCAGCAACGCATTCCGAACGCGAGGAGTAGTTGTGCCGCGATTTCTCGTATTCACCGATCGCCCACGACCGAGTCTCGGCAGGGTACTCGGCGCGAGGATGCTCGCGTGGAGTGTCGGCGCTTGTCATCGTGCGCCGGCCATCTCGGCGTCCTCGCCGTAGTAGGCGTCGTCCCCATAGACGTTCGTGCTGCATGGGGCGTGGTGCCCGTCGGCGAAGTACTCGGCGAAGCGGGCGTTGGTGTCGTGGACGCCGGTGTCGTATTCGACGTCGGTGAGCACGGTTTGGATGGGAATGCCAGGGGTATTGTCCTTGGCGACCTTGATCAAGAACTTTCCGCGTCCGATCGGGGCACGGACCGTGCGCCGTTCGGACCCGCGCAGCGCCGCACCGCGAGACCAAGAGGTGACCATAGCCGCTTCGGCGGCAGTGAACTTCAATTCTCCGGAGAGGCGTTCGACCTCACCGATCGGTAAGCCACCGCAGACGACCATCCCGGCGCGGTCGATGAACCCTTTCGCTGTCTTGATGTCGGCTTCGGTGGGCAGCGTCTCCAGGTCGCGTCCGGTGTGAGTGATCATCAGCAAACCCGTTGCGTCCGTACGGTTCAACCTCGTTATTTCGTTGACGCGAGCGACCATGCCGGGGCCTGCGCCGATGACCTGCCACAGCTCGTCCAAAGCCATCAGGAACAGGCGTTGGCGGTCCAGTCCTGCGTCGGCGAGCAGGTGCGCAGCTTCCACGGTGCCGTAGGCGTCTGCCCAGCAAGAGAGCATCACGGCGGCTTTGAGGGTGGTGTCGCCGCGGTCGAGGGACGAGACATCGATGCAGATCATCGGAGCGTCGAGATCGATCGGTTCGGTGGTGTGGTCGGCGAAGATGTCGCCGAGCGGGCCGGAGGTCAGTGCGCCCAGTGCCTGCATCAACTCGGTGACAGCGTCGCGGTAGCCGTCGCGGTCGGTCTTGTAGGCGGCTTGGAGCATGTCGGGTGATCCGGTGTCGATGCGGGCGTAGAGGTCTTTGAGCAGCGGCGGATGCTCGTAAGAGAACCCGCCGTCCGTATACAGCTCACGCAGGGCGATGCCGATCAGGGAGTTCTCGAAGGCCTCCACCGAATGGGTGTCGTAGCGGATCAGCTCGACCAGGGCGCAGACCGCGTTGATCTGGCGAGTGGAGATGGTGATGGTCGCGACGTTGATCAGCTCGTCGAGTTCGGCGATCCGTACCGGGTCTGTGGCGTCTCGGCGGGCGGCGATCGCGCGGACCACGGCTTGTCCGAGTGCCCCGGCGGCGAGGGGGTTGAGATGTCCGCCGCCGTGGCCGAGGGTGATGACCTGCCCACCGAGTAACCGGGTGAGCTTGACGTATTCGCCTTTGATGTCGCCGGCGACGATCGGGGTCTGACCCCACCCGCACGCGCCGAGGAGGATCTTACGGATCAGCGTCGATTTCCCCAGACCGGGGAGGGAGAGGACGAACATCGACGGGTTGCCGATGAGCTTGTCGCGGAAGTACGCGAACGGATCGCACGAGACTGCGTTGCCGGTGATGGCGTGCTGACCGACGATCGTGCCTGCCGAGGGTGCGGCCGCGCCGATCGCCCACGGATTGAGCCCGCACATCTGCACGGACGTCGCTTCGTATTCGATCGGGGCCGGAACAGTCGTCATCCGGCCACCTCCGGCGCCTTTGAGGCCGCGCGCACTGCTGGACAACGCTGCGCGCCACCACGGGTCCCCAGCGGCCTCGTGGACAGCCTGGTCAGCCTCTGGGTGATCGTTACGCCACCGCGCTAGTCCTATGCCGCGCCGTGAATACTGGTAAGGCTCTTCGGCGTCGCCGATGGCGACGGCGGCGGCGAGCTCGGCGTAGTCGGTGTCGCCGATGATCCACCGCACGAACGCCGACGGCCGCGCAGCGTCGGTGTCGAAGTACAGGTCGCTGTCGCTGTATCCCTGGTCGGGTCGGTCATCGGTCATGGTCATCGGTACGTCTCTTTCTTAACGCAGGGTGGGCCGGGGCGGACGTGCAGCTCTAGCTGCGGCGCACCAGGATCGAGGTGGAGATCTGATCGGGCAGCAGCACTCCGACGCCGAGACCAGCGGCGAACGCAGCATCTTGGAAAGCGAACGCGCGCCGCAGCCGCAGACGGGAACGGGCGGCGAGCGATTCGGTGACGGCGGCGGCGTTGGCAATCTCGTCGACCGATCCGACGGTGATGGTCAGCAGCGCCGAATAGCGTTCGAATCCGGCTCCGGAGACCATTTCGCGGCGGGCCTGCTCGGCGATCTCGTGCCGCTTTTCCGATCCTGCGGAGGTGATCTTGTTGCCGCGAGAGTTGATCGCGTGCAGGGCGTCGCGGTGCTGTTTGTCGACCTTCTTCGCTGCGTCGCCGGCGGTGTAGGGGCGGTAAACCAACGTCAGCCGTTTGCGGGGCAGGTCGTCGTGGGGTTGCAACAGGGGTTTGAGGACGGTGTCGGTGAACACCGACTCCGGGGGTGCGGCCATCTCCCAGACGACGGAGACGCCGCCGTCGTGGCGGTAGTGACCCCATTCGGTCTTCGCCCGTCCCGGCCCGGCGTCGTCCCAGTCGACGCCGTGCTCTTCGCCGGAGATTTCCAGTTCCTCGAAGTCGTTCTCGGTCGAGGGGTTGTAGGAGCGGTGTACGGCCGCGGTGATCTCGGCGGCGGTCATCGGCTGGGCATCGATCCCGGCACCGGAGAGCGACTCGTACAGATCCGGGAGGCGTCGGGCCAGTTCGGTGGCCATCTCTTCGGGGTCTTTTTGCCGCTCTCGGGTGGTGGCGCGGAAGGTGATTGCCAGGCGCGCGAGGGTGCGGTGGCGTCCCGAGGGCATCCGGATCGCTGATTGTTCGACGAATGTCGCGGCCAGTGGCGGTGCGGTGGGGACGAGTTCGTGTTCGGCGCGGCGGGCCAAACGCAAGCCGGTGGCGGGAATGTTCTCCACGGTCACGACAGCGCCGACGATGTCTCCGGGGAGGCCGAGGTCGGCGAGGTAGACGCCCCAGTCGGCGGTGTAGAGGTCTTTGTCGCGCTGGATGATCGCTTCGTCGCCGCCGGGGAGGGCGTCGAAGATGACGGTGTAGCGGTGGTTGTCGGGGTTGTGGATCATGCCGAATTCGTTGCCGTGGCGGTCTATTCCGATGTAGATCTTGGTGCGGGCGAGCAGGCCGGGGAGTTTGTAGCGTCCGCCGGGGATCCGCGAGTGCGGTCCGGCGTGGTATTCGGTGGACTTGTCGATGCGTTTGCGCCAGTTCCATTGCACAGCGAGTTGTCCTGTCTCGTAGAGGGTTCGGCCGTTCGGCGCGATGACCAGAGGGGTGAGGATGAGTACGCCGACACCCATCAGTGCCAGGCCGACGACGACGTGGACGAAGATCAGGACTGCGAACGACACCGCAAAAAACCCTGCGCCGTAGGCGATGATCTTCGTCGGCAACCCGAACGCGAAGGTCGACTGCGGCCGGTTTCCTGCGGAGTAGATCGGCGGTTCGTAGGGGGCCTCGATGGTCTGGCTCATCGTGGCCCTGCTAGGTCGGGCGTGAGGCGGGCGCCGTTACCGAGGACGATGACGGTCTGTTGGCGCTGGTGTGCGGTGAGGGTGAATCGCGACGGAGGTGCGTTGTGCTTTCGCCACACGGTCAGTGATGCTCGCAAGCACCACCATTGCGCTGCGGTCAGCCGCTCGATCCGTAGTCGTGCAGCGGTGGGAGTGACAGAGTGGTTCATCGTTGTATCCGTCCGTGGTAGTTGCCGACTGCGCCTTCGGCGGCGGAGCCGAGGGTGCTCGAGGCCGAACCGGCGGTTCGGCCGACGGTGCCTGCGGCTCGTAGTGCTCCTGCTGCGCCCCGCATGGCTGTCGAGGTGCCGGTGCGCCCGGCTGACCCAACGGCCGAGCCGACCCGGCGGGCTGCGCCCATCGGTCCGGACGATGCGCCCGCATGCGAGGTACTCGATCCGCCGGTGTAGCGACCTTGAAGGCCTGCCGGCGGGCGTGCTCCGGTACCGGCGGCACCGGATGATCCGGCCTTACCGCCGGCTGCGGATCCGCCGACGGAGTTCGCCGCTGCACCGAGTGCACGGGATGCGGCCGTGCCCGCGCCGCCCATCGCCGCGCCACCTGCGGCACCGAGCATTCCGACCTCGCGGCCACCGGCAGAGATGGTGTCCGCTGCGGGTGCAACGATCTTGATCAGGGTCGGCAGGCAGAATCCGATGACGGCCAGCAGGATCGAACCGATGATGACGGTCGCGATCTGATCCGAGCTCGACGCCGACGACGCCCAGAACGCGAACAGGTACAGGAGCGTCGCGACCGGTTTGAACAGCAAAGCGCCGAGGGTGAAGGCGATCATCGACTTGTAGGAGCCGCGTCCGGTGCCGGTCGCGGACGCGGCGGCGGCGATGGGGATCACTGCGACGACGACGCATAGCACAGCTTCGCGGATGAGCAGGGCAATGAGTTGGGCGACGGAGCCGAGGAAGGCGAACCCGGCGCAGGCGAGCGCGAGGATCGGGCCGAGGCCGGTCTTGTCGTCGAAGGCGGTGATGGCGGTGATCTTCTCGTCGAGATTGCCGCCGACGAACTTCTCCAAAGCGTAGGAGGAGGCGATGTCCCCGCCCTGATGGAACATCAGCACCAGTACCGGGAGCAGTGAGACCGTGACGACGGTGCGGACCAGCATGTTCGCGGTCTCGGTGGCCCCTTCCATGACCGCTTGTTTGCGGGCGACGGCGAGTTTGGTCATGGCGATCACGATCGAGGCGAACAGCGCGACGACGGTGAACCCGGAGATGATGTTGCGGAGCCCGGACATGGCGTTCTCGGCCGCCAGGCCGGGTATGCCCGAGGACATCCAGAACGTCATCACCGATCGGAATGCTTGGGTGTTGCCTTCCATCACCGATTTGGCGAAGTCACCGACCGGGTCACCCCAGAACGCCGACAGTGTGGAGTCGACGGCGGTGGAGAAGGCATCGCCGGGATGATCGGTGAATGCGTTGTCCAGGCACAGTGCCTCGTCTATGAAGCCGCCCACCGCAGTTCCGTCGAGTGCATCGTTGAGCCAACCGTCACCGAGAACCGGCGAGCCTTCGGCAACGCATTCGCGGCGTTGCTGCTGAAAGTCGTTGCCGTCGGCGTCGGGGTTGATCTGCTCGGTGAGATTCGGTGCTGGGGACGGTGTCGGATCTTGGGCGTGGGCGAGACCACTGGCTCCGACGACGGCAATCAATGAAAGCAGGGCGATGACTACAGCGCGGGCGGCCAAGGCCGCTGTGCGGGTCACAGTGCCCACCGGGTGAAACCGTCGAGCGAGCTGTACGGGCCGCCAGTAGTGGCGCCGTCGAGTTTGCTGACCTTCCACGTACCCTGATCCCAGACCATGTTCAAGCGCAGGCCGGTGTATGTCGGGTTTTGCATGCGTTGGCCGGTGTCGTCGACGTCGCGGATCTGAGCGAGCTCGACCACGGCGAAACTGTCTGTGCAGGAGAGAATTTTGAACGCCATCGGTGCCCGAAGCGCGACGGTCTCGGTGTTCACCGGTTTCGCGAGTTCCGCTTCCTTCTTCTCTTGGCTACCGATCTCCTCGTCGGGGATCAAGGAGAGTTTCTCGGTCGCTTCGACGGCCACCGGTCCTCCTGCGAGTCCGCGTGGGAGGAAGTTCGCTGCGGCCAGGGCCGCGCCCTGTGGAGTGCGGGTGTATCCGGCGAGGACCAGGCCGTCGATGTACGACGGGCCATCTGTCTTGGAATACAGAGTGGCCACGCCGAAATTGCGTTGGATCATCATCGCCTCGGGCGAGGTGACCGGGGCACCGTCGCTGGTGCATTCGACCCGAGGTCCGATCGGATCGCTTTGCGGTAGGGGCCATCCGGCGGGGTTGTTGGGGATCATGACCGTGCGACCCGAGAGGTCCGCGTCCGGAATTCTGAATCCTGGAGCGCCGGTGGTGAGTTCCGAGTCGGTCGCGGTGGGAGGTGCAGTCGTCGATGGGACTGTGTCGGTCGTCTGCGCAAGGTCGTCGTCGTTCATGTTGGGAATGACGAAGACGATCGCGCCGACAACCGCGACGACGACGAAGACGGCGAGACCGATCAGCAGTTTGCGTGTCAGCGCGCTCATGAGTTCTGCTCCAAAGTGGTGTAGCCGTCGAGGGAGTCCAGCTCGACGGCGTCGATGTTCTCCTGCGCGGTGGGCAGGACGATGCGCCAGTCGTCAGCAATCCATTGCAGAGCAACGGGATAGGAATACAGCTGGTCGTCGATGCCGAGAGTTTGCGCCACCGACACCGCAGCCGAGAGCGGGTCGTGGCGATAGTCGGTGACCTCGAAGCCGACGAACTTCGGGGCCGCGTCAGCCGGGACCGATCCGGAGACGGTGACGGAGGTACGTGCAGCTGCGAATTCGTCGCGGCCGGGTCCGGGTGCGGTGACGGTGTTGACCACCTCCGGCCACGTGCGGTCGTCCGCGACGGCGAGTGATGTCTGACCGATGATGGCGGCCAGGACAGCGCCTTGCGGGGTCTGGGAGTATCCGCTGCGGCGCACCGACGTGCCTGTTTCAGGTCCGTCGACTGGCGATGTCGGCACCGATACTCCTGCGATCTCGCGCCAGGTCAGCTCGGCTGGGGCGGAGCGCAGGTCCGGTGCCGGCGTGTGCGCCCCGATGGCCGGGTCGCCGTCGCTGTCGGATCCGCACGCTGCGAGAACGAGGACGGTCGCCGCGGTTGCGGCGATCCGGAGTGTGCGCGAGAGGGTCATCAGGGGATGCCTTTCGGTTGAATGCGCTGGTTCGGGTGCAGAGGGTCCGGACTCAGGCGAGGACGGCTTTGGCGATGCCGGATGCGGAACCGATGAGGGCGGCGCAGATCAGGATGCGGGCCAGGGTCGCGTCCTCGACCATCTGTGTTCCAGTGGATTTACGTTGGTTGACGAACACCGCCCCACAGACCATCAGCGCAGCGACGCACGTGACGATGGCAAAGCCCAGCAACCACGACAGACCGGTCATGATCGGCTCCCACACTTCGGTGGGCCAGTCCACCGGTGAGATCGGGGGCTGAGAGAGAATGGTGGTCATAGGGCGAGCAGATTGACCAGACCCGCGGCGGAGCCGATGAGGATCGAACCGGCCAGGCCTCCCACGAGTTTGCCGGTGGAGTTGCCGCCTCCGCCTGTGATCTTCTCGTAGACAAGCATCGAACCGCAGATCATCAGCCCGGCAACAGACGCTGTAATGCAGAGTCCCATCAGCCAGGACATCAGCAAGTTGATCTTCTCTCCCGCCTCTCCTGTGGGAAGGGTGGGATCGACGCCGCCGATATCCTGTGCGAGAAACGTGGTCGTCGACGCGGTAAGCGTGGTGATCATGGTGTTCTCCTTCTTGCGGGTGGGAAACTAACGGCCTGCTGCGATGCGAGCGGCGATGAAGATTTCTCGTCCGATCGCGGCGAGGTCGGGGTGCGGAGCAGTCGTGGAGGGGGCGGGTGCCCGCATCCGCCCCGGCGGTGGAGGGTCGGGCTCGGCCGGGCTCCAGGTGGCGAGTTCGTTCTGGTTGTGGGTGCGCAGATCGTCGATGTAGGGGATCCGCCAGACCGCCGGGGCTGCGGAGGCAATGACGTCGGCGCGTCTGCGCAGTGTCTTCGGGAGCGGGCCCGGTGCGTCGGGAACTAGAACCAACCCGAGGAGGATGCAGCCGCCGGTCAGTCCTGCGGCCGATTGCAGGAGCAGATCGTGGGCGGCGGCGAGTCCGTCGCGGTCGGTGCGGCAGACGACGACGACGTTGCTGTGCCGGTCTGCAGCGGGCCAGCCCCTGCGGGCGTCGCCCGCAGGGGCCCAGATCTGGGCGAGTGTGCCTGCGCCGGAGCGCCCGTGAGCGGCGAGGAGCCACATCACGGGCGGGCGACCGTGGACCGAGACCGGGGTGTCGTGGATCGGTGCGCGACGTGCGGGAGGCGGTATCCGCAGCCCGGCCGGTGCGGCCGACGGTTCCTCGTCTCGGTAGTAGTCACGGTGCTCTGCTGGGTGTGCGGCCATCTCGGGCGCACCTCCTTCTCCGGCGTTCGCGGTCACCGAGTGGTGGTCGGTGAGACGGTCGTAGGTACTGCTGCGGGCACCTGCGAGGTCGTGGTGGCGGCCGCTGCGGTCGTCGGCGCGGTCTCGGTGGCCCCGATCGCTGCATGGGCGGCGAGGATGCTCCCGGCGCTGCGGACGGTGTCGGTGGTGGCGAACAACGCCGCACCCTGTGTGATCACTGCTCCGACCTTGTCGGCGAGGCTCTGATCGCCGGTGAGGTCGGCGGCGAGTGCGACGATCCACCGCACGGTCAGCTCGACAGGGGTTTCACCCTGAGATCCGACCGGGACACTGTCATAGGAGCCATGTTTGGTGGCGGTGTTCCAATACGAGGTGTCGGTGACGAGCTGCGCGAGCCCGGCGTTCTCGTCGATGGTGTTCGACACTTCCTTGAACGCGACGTCGACGGCCGAGTCGATCGTCGCCGGAGGCACAAGCTTGACCGCAGACGAGAGAACCTTGGTCGCGAGTATGCCGAGAGCTGCGGGAGGGTTGGTCAGCCCGACAGTGGCGAGCTGGCCGATTGTCTCGGGGGTAATGACGTCCTTCGCGACGGTGATCGCCGCCCCGATGGCCATGCCGGCGATCTTGGTGACCGCACCGACCGCCTCGTCGATCATCTCGTCGGTAGAGGTGGCGGAGGGGTCGGAGTACTTCGCCATCTTCGACAGCACCGTCTCCGGTGCCGAGCTGACCTCGAATCGACCTGCCTTGGAGTCGAAGTCGATGTTGTCCCTGATCACCGACGCACCGGTCATCAGTGCGGTGCGCCCGACAGCGGCGCTCACGTCGGTGAGGATCCGGACGGGATCGCGGGTGTCCATCGAGGACTGACCGGCGATGGAAGCAACGAGCTTCGCGGCAGGAGCATCGATAGGGGTGTCGCACGCCAGATCGCCTGCAGTGCAGTACGAGGCGACCCGGTCGGAGACCGCTCCGAATCCGGCGATCTTCGGTGTCGGTGCGATACCGCCACCTGCGGGTGCCGCTGCGGCGACGGCCGGGGCGAGGGAGATGGTGTCCACTGCTGCGCCGTCGGTTCCCGGTGCCGGGGCGGGGCTCGATCCACCGCCGGCGATGACGTCTTCACCTTCGGCGCGGGTGGGATCGGAGAACAAGGCCGCGCCGGCGAAGTGGTCGGCGTCGACCGGTCCGGTTCCGGCACCGATTTCGCGGGCGACCTGGGACGCGACCTCGCCGCCTTGGGAGTAGCCGGAGAGGAAGACTTTGGTGCCAGGGCAGCGTGCTGCGATGTCGGAGATCATGGTGGTGGTGTTCTCGACACCGATATCGACCGACTGGGCGTAGGGAACGGAGCTGCGATCGCCTGGCTTGCCGCCGAACGATGCCGGGTAGGCGACGTAGCTGCGGTCGAGAGCGGGGTCCTCGCCGGAGTTCGCATCGCGCATCGCAGGGACGGTCAGCCGGGAGAAGAAACCGGAATCGGCGTCGGGTGAGGAGTTCTCGTCGATCTCGG